>CALWRT010000065.1 GCA_944384015.1 uncultured Lachnospiraceae bacterium
GGTGGTTCACCTTTCCGGTGAGAAGAATCTCCTTGACCGGCGAGGCAGTTCTTAGCACCGGTAAGTTACAGGTACCGCCTGGTACAGCCATCCGGCAGAGTGGTGCTCTTGCTCCGGCAGGGTGGTACAGTTAGGCCGTGCACTGTGTCATGAAGGGCCGGTATTTACAATATCTCCATTAGAATTAAAAAACTATGTTCGCAGAACTCTATATCTTATTGAACAATTATAATTTAGGTATCAAAAAGGTATCACGCCACACACTAAGAGCCGGAAACCCCAGTGTTTATGCGGATTCCCGGCTCCCTGTTTACTATTCAAACTCAATCGTTCCCGGCGGTTTACTTGTCAAGTCGTACATTACTCGATTGACTCCCTTAACCTCATTCACGATTCGATTCATGACCTTCTGCAGTACTTCCCAAGGAATGTCTGCCGCCTCCGCAGTCATAAAATCGCTTGTCTCCACTGCTCGAAGAGCGACTGCGTAGTCGTACGTCCTGAAATCGCCCATCACGCCCACGGAACGCATATTTGTCAGGGCGGCGAAATATTGGCCCAAGTTCTTATTCAAGCCGGCCTTGGCGATTTCTTCCCGATATATGAAGTCAGCATCCTGTACAATGCGCACCTTTTCCCCGGTCACCTCTCCGATAATACGGATACCGAGTCCCGGCCCGGGGAACGGCTGACGATATACAAGATATTCCGGGATTCCCAGCTCCAGACCGGCTTTACGAACCTCATCCTTGAAGAGCAGGCGCAGAGGTTCGACAATTTCCTTAAAGTCCACATAATCCGGCAGGCCTCCCACGTTGTGATGAGACTTAATCACTGCAGACTTATTGAGTCCACTCTCTATGACGTCCGGATAGATGGTTCCCTGGACGAGAAAATCTACTTTCCCGATCTTTTTTGCCTCTTCCTCGAAGACCCGAATAAATTCTTCTCCTATGATTTTGCGCTTCTGCTCCGGCTCCGTAACCCCGGCCAATTTCTTATAGAAGCGCTGCTGGGCATTGACACGAATGAAATTCAGCTCATAAGGGCCGTCTGGTCCGAACACCGCTTCCACTTCATCCCCCTCATGTTTGCGCAGCAAACCATGATCTACGAAAACACATGTGAGCTGCTTGCCGACAGCCCTGGCAAGCAGGACGGCAGCTACGGAAGAGTCCACTCCTCCAGAGAGGGCGCAGAGCACTTTGCCGCTTCCGATTTTTTCCCGGAGAGACGCAATCGTGCTCTCCACAAAGGAATCCATCTTCCAGTCGCCGCTGCAGCCGCATACCTTATATACAAAATTGGACAGCATCTGCTTGCCTTCTCTTGTATGCATAACCTCCGGGTGGAACTGTGTGGCATATAACCGCTGCTGCGGGCATTCCATTGCCGCTACCGGGCATACATCCGTATGGGCCGCGCGCTGAAATCCCTCCGGCATTTTTGCGATATAATCGGTATGGCTCATCCAGCAGACGGTATTGGGAGAAACATCTTGGAACAGGACGCTGTTCGTATCCACGGATACGTCTGTCTTCCCGTATTCGCTGACAGGGGCTGTCGCCACCTCTCCCCCCAGCATGTACGCCATAAGCTGGGAACCATAACAGATGCCGAGAATCGGAATTCCCAGTTCAAATATCTCCTTCTGGCACTTGGGAGACTCGTCCAGATATACACTGTTTGGTCCCCCTGTAAAAATAATTCCCTTGGGATTCATTTCCTTAATTTTATCCAGGCTCAGATTATAGGGGTGTACCTCACAGTATACATGGCACTCCCTGACCCTTCTGGCAATCAGTTGGTTATACTGCCCACCAAAGTCCAGTACAATCACCATCTCCTTGGCCATTTGCCGTTCCTCCTCTGCATATTGAAAATCCTCTAAACTTGTCGTTTCCCTTATTATATGAAAAGCCAGGGCTTTTTACAAGGACTTTCCTCAGAAGCTTCCAAAGTTCGCGTTCGTAATTTTTAGCTTTTTCTATATCATTCTCATGCCTGTCACATTCCTTATAGCAAAAGGACACAGGTCTCTAGGGCAGCGTCTCATCTGTCCAAAATCCTGCATCCTTACTTGCCCGCCCGCGAAGCTGACGCCTGCGTCATCCCGTAATCCCCGCCGTCCCTTTTAATGCGCTTTATGAAGATACTTTTCCTTTGTGGCTAACCCGCCCCGGATATGCCGCTCCGATTTATTATAATCCAGAACCTTCCGTGCCTGTCTGGCCAAAGAAGGATTGATCTGGATGAGGCGCTCGGTTACGTCCTTATGTATAGTCGTTACTAATTAGAACCGTTTCGTCCAGTCCCAAATCTCCGAACAGCCGCAGGTAAATATCCACGTTGCCGTCCTTGTCCACTTCTATTTTCTGAATAATCTTTTTCAGCTGTTCGTTTGTCATTTCCCGGACAGAAGTAATGTCCTCGATACTTTGAAACGTCTTTTTAATGATTTCCTCTAACTGATCGCCTTTATCCAAATTATATTGCACCAGCTTTAAATCATTTTCCAGACGTTCCATCTCTGCTTTCATACCACCGATTTTTTCGTTTAGTTCCTCTCTGCTGATTAAATCATCAGTGTACATATCCATATATTTTTGTCGTGTCTTCTTTAATTTGGCAAGCTGGACGTTTAGCTCTTTTTCATAATTCTCGTTATCATCTTTTGCCTTGTAAACTTTTGTAAATTCCTTTACTACATGA
>CALWRT010000066.1 GCA_944384015.1 uncultured Lachnospiraceae bacterium
CTGGAAGCAATGCCTCAGGAGGAGAGAGAAGAGCTGGCCAATATGACAGGAAGCCAAGAAGTGGGCGCGGACAGCTATTCCAGAGCTTATTCTGCCGAGGAAGCTGCCAGACTGTCGGAGCTGCTGAAGGAGTATCAAGAAGGGCGTTTCCCGACGGGAGAGCTGAGAAGTGTGTCCACGAAGGAGGAAGCTCAGGAGGAAGAGCTGTGCTATGTGGAAGAGGACTCGTATTTTCAGCTTCCAGACAGGAAGCTGACAGACGAAGAATTGTTAGAAGTGATTGACTTTACTTATAAGAGGGATTATGCGGTGACAGAGCAAGTAAAGGAGACGCAGGCTGATCTGAACAGCCAGAGGGCAGAACGGGAAGAAGCCCTGCAGGCAAAGATCCAGGACGAAGGAGGCATCTCTACGGAGGCGGCTGTCCAGCAGGCTTCTGATTTGCTGGAAAAATTATTTGGCGCTGACGAGACGGGAAGGGAACAAAATTGTTACGCGGACGAGATGGATGGTGAGACGGTATATGTGGTTACCTACTCAGTGAGAAGTACGGAGTATCATTATTTCTGGATAAATGCGGCAGACGGAAGGGTCAAAGAGATCGACTACAGCACTCCTGATATGATAAACGGGGAGTGGATGCCTGAGGAGGAGGCACTCTCTCAAAAAGAATCATGCCTTGCGGCGGCAGAAGGCTATCTGGAAGAATTGGGTATTGCGGAGGAATTTTCCGCTGTGGAGGGGATGTATGTATGCGAAGACGGACAAATCGCTTACAACCGTCTATCTTTCTACTTTATCAGGGATGACGGAGAAGGGTACCGAGTGCAGGTATCCTGCCGGGACGGAAGCTTTATGGGATTCAGTAAAGTGGACAGCCAGGATATTGCCCACGCCAGAACAGTGGGAACCACCTTCACTGTCGATTAGGAAAGCATTGCAGGCACGGCTTTGCGAGTAGAGCGGGCTGAATGGCTGCTAGGAATCAGGTCATTTTTGGAAAATACTTGACAAACGCATATAAGTGCTATATACTATACAATGTTGCTGGAGGAATCTGGCGATGGGTGCGTTTAGCTCAGCTGGATAGAGCGTTTGGCTACGGACCAAAAGGTCGGGGGTTCGAATCCTCTAACGCACGGATTGTATAGGAGGGCCGCTGCCCTGCAGATAATCATTTGTCTGCAGGGCAGCGGCTTTTTTATTTCCATGGGATTTAAATTCGTTACAGCCGCTTCTGTTTCCTCCACGGACGAAATTCCTCCTCCGCAGCGGGAAGGCTTAGAAGACATATGAGAGCATCAGACAGAGGCACTGCATAGAATACCGTTCAGACCTATATGGGACGGTAACAGAAGAGCTGGGGGAATCAGAAATACGCTCTGGCGTACAGGGGAAACTGGAAGAGACTGGATGGGGCTGCCTCTAGCGGAACGGTTTCGCTTCTCGGGCAGTATGTATGATCTCTCTGTGCCGGATGAGCATTTAAATTTTTTCTGATTCATTTGACTTTTTTCCATTCTAAATAGTCTATATTACGGATGGAGAAACCGGTAGATGATGGAGTGTATCTATGCGAAGCCGGACAAGGAAAGGAGGATGAAAAAGTTTGAGACGATCAAAAAAGACCATAGCAAGAGCCGCCCTTCTTGGGTGTGCAGGTATTGCCTTTCTGATGGCCGGATGCAGCCGTTCGGCACAAGAGGCAATACCAGAAGAGGTGGAAGAAGATACCGTGCATAGTCCGGAATCAGGAGAGAATGATGATGTAGTCCAGGAATCCGAATCCAGCGGGACAGAAGGAGAGGGCATAGAGGGGAACACCCAGGAGAACGATGAAAGATTGTTAGAGGAGATTGCGTCTATGCCAGGGATGAAAGATGAAGAGACGGCGGAATTGTTCGGAGGAGGAGAAGAGAATTGGACAGAAGATGGAGAATTCTACATCGGACGCATTTACCAGGTGCAGCTCTATGAAAATCCATGCCAGGTATTTACTACCTGTAGAGACGACGGGACAGTAGAATCTGTGTCCGTGTGGATTGTGGGAGGAGAACGGGACGTTACAGAGGAAGAGGTACAGTTGTGGAAGGAGAGGGTCAGCTCATTGATGGGGACAGAGCCGAGCACCAGTGAAGAGCCTTCAGAAGGGGGAAGTATTCATTCCAGGTGGACGGCAAATGGAATGGCCGCTGCAATGTACCAGATGAAAGATATTCTCACGGTGAGTTTTCAGCCTGCTGTGGGAGAATTAAAATGAGCGGCTGCATACATTCAATTAGGAATCAATAGCCGATAAAAAATGAGACGATAGGAAGTTTTGGAAGAAAAGATTTTATACAGGAGGCAAGCGGAAAATGAAGAGAAAGAGTATATGGATGATAGCAGCGATGATAGGAATGCTGGCGACAGGATGCGGACAGAGTACTGCACAGGAAAGCGAGACACAGACGGAAGCGGTCCAGGAGGATGCGGCAGAACAAGACGAAGCCGAAGCGTCAGACAAGACAGAACAGGACGAAGCCGGACAGGCGGAAGATGAGGCCCAGCAGGGCGCGGCCCAGGAAGATGCGGCGCAGGAAACGGAAAATACACAGCCGGAGGATACGCAGGCTGGACAGCCGGCAGAGGAAACTGCGGGGCAGGCAGAAGAGGGACAGCCTTCATCAGGGACTTATGAAGACAATTTTGCCGTGGACAGTGCGGCAGCAGCTGCGTTTGGAAGCAGTATTAAGGAAGCTGTAGCAGAGAAAGATTTGGAGAAGTTGGCAGACTTGGCAGCATACCCGCTGTATGTAGGCTTTGCCGAAGGCGGGGAAGATGTGGGCAGTTCAGAAGATCTGATCGCGCTGGGAGCGGATAAAATATTTACCGAAGAGCTTATGGCCTCCGTTGCGGCGGCAGATGAAAATGCTCTATCTCCGAGCAGAGCGGGTTTTGTACTGTCTAACGGAGGAACTGCGAATATTGTGTTCGGAGTGAGAGACGGGGTCTTGGCTATATCAGGAATTAACTATTGATTACGGCTTACAGATGGTATTAGGAGAAATCTGGAGGGGCTTTCCGCAGTTATTTCAGACTGTGGGAGGCCCTTTCATTGTGCGGGAGGGTTTAAAAAAATTTTAAAATTTATTTAAAGAATATTTTCATTTTGTTTGACAGTCCAGTGTACAGCAAGTAAACTGAAGATAGCAAAGGATTGTAAGTCTGAGGTGATGAAAGGGATTACGATTATGAAGAAAATCCGGCGCTACGCATGGGTAGTTCTGATAACGGTCATTGCGCTGGCATTCGTATGTTACGGCGAGGCACATGTGGGCCCAGAAGAGAAGGAACGGGCTTTGTGGGAATATGCTTCCCGGGGAGCGCAGGAATGGGACAGCTTAAGAGGTCAGAGGACAGAGGCCCAGGAGGATATGGGGATTGACATATGGTATGAAGGGACCGAGATTCCCTATTGGGCAAGCCAGAGAACCTTCTATTGCCCTCTGATTGAGGAGACGTCCTGGGAGGAGCTTGTACTGTCAGTGAGATCAGTATCTGATTGTGAAATATGTTTTGCCCAAGACTGGACCAAGGATGACCTGGAAGAGGCCGTGGAGGGAAATATCAGATATTCCTTTTATGCATACAATGACGAGACATATCAAGAGTATGGGATTGTGTTCACAGGAATGCCGGCGATGATTTTCACTACAAGGGATGATATCATGGCAGAGGAGGGCAGCCTGGCTGTGGACATGAAATTGCTGGATATAGACGGCACACGGCAGTACGTCACAGAATCAGAAGGCAATTTTCACGTAAGGGGAGGACTGAGCAGGAATTATCCGAAGCTGGGATACAAGCTGAACCTTACTTACGGGAGAGGCGGAGGCCAGGAGAAGAACCATTGTTCCCTTCTGGGGATGCGGGAGGACGATGACTGGATTTTGACAGCCTTATACAATGATGGCTCCAAAATGCGGGATAAGCTGGCGAGGGATATGTGGAACTATTTGCCCGGGACTTATCCGGGGGTAGAGTGCGCTGGTTCCAGGATGGAATATGTAGAACTATTTATAGATGATACGTACTATGGCCTCTATGGCTTGGCAGAGCCGGTGGACCGCAAGACATTCGGCATGTCGGGTGAAGACTATCTGTATAAGAAAAGCGGACAGATGGTGTTTGATGTGGGCTGGTTCTATCCTCAGGAACCGACAAAGGCAATCGGAGGCTTTGAGGTGGAAGGAGAAGAGGGAAATGCCTATGACTGGGAAGCGCTGATCCCGTTCTTGAATCTCTTCCTGGCGCCTGAGGAGGAGTATGAGGCAATGGCCGAGGATACGCTGGACATGGAGAACGTAACAGACTTTTGGCTGTATCTCCAGGTAGTGATGGGGGTGGACAACCGGAGCAAAAATTATTTCTGCGCGGTGCCCGCAGAAGGCGATACGAACCGGACCTATATCATACCATGGGACTGTGATTTGACGTTCGGCCTGGATCTGGACCCGTCATCGCCCTATCTGAGTTCGTACAACCCGGAATTGGAATATGAGATATTAGACTGGGAGATCGCAGATCGGTATCTGTCGGAAAATATTGGAGACGTACAGGACCGGATGGCAGAAAAGTGGGAGCAATACCGGCAGTCCTGGTTCTCCGAGGAATATATTGCCCAGCGCTTGGAAGAATACGAGGAGGAGCTTGTGGGAAGCGGGGCGCTGATCAGGGAGTTTTTCCGGTGGGAAGAAAGCGCCGGAGGCGTCACGGCGGAAGATATCTATGAAATAGCTTCAGAGCGGCTGGCATATTTGGATACCTTATTTTATTCGGAAGAATATTGAGAGAATTTTTAGCAGCAGCCGGAGGGGCGGCTGGAACGGCAGCAGGATGTGCCTTCGGGCAAAGTACAGCAGATATACGGAACATGATGGAGGAGACAGATGGACAGAGAAGAATTCCTGGACGGGCTGGCCCGGGCACTTCGGACGGTAGGAATGCCGGAGAGAGAGATACAGGACAATGTGAATTATTATGAAAGTTATTTCAGGCAGCAGATGGCAGCGGGGAGAACGCAGGCAGAGATTCTAGAAGAGCTGGGGGATCCCAGGCTGCTTGCCAGGACGATCGCAGGCGTTCGGGAGGAAGACAGTTATTCGCAGATGTATGAAGATGAGGCAGGCTCCAGCGATCACGGGACGGGTTCTTATGCGGACGGCCAGAACAGATATATGCGCAGCGGCCAAGAGGATAGCTGGAATGGGAGATATCATAAATTTCAGATAAATTCCGGACTGGGATGCCTGCTTATCGCAATTGTCGTTTTTTTGATTTTTTCGATTATCTTTACAATTATCAGAGGGCTCTTTTTCCTGGCGGCGCCGGTTCTCGTACCGCTTCTGCTTATTGTGCTTGCAGTGCGGCTATTTATGAGAAGATAAAATTTCCGGTTTGGCGTTGGTATAAAAGACGTTAAATTAGAAATAATAACTCCTGTAATAACATTATAGGAGGTAATGCAACATGGCTAAGAATTATTCCAACAGCAGCAACTGCGGTTCCACCAGCGGAAAAGACAGCTATAGCAGCGGCATGAACACCGCAGACAAAGAAGGAAAGAACAAAGCTGCCAATAAGACGTCCAACAAGACGTCCAACAAGGCATCGAACTCCGGTACTTCCAGCTATGAGAACAGCACAACCAACAACTATTAATATTGGGACATCTGAATAGTATGACATGAGGAAGAGCGGGAGCCTGCGGATAAGCAGGCTGCCTGCTCTTCTTTGACTGCGAGATGCGTCTGAAAAGAGGCTGCCGTGCCTGCGCGGGCAGGTCTTCGCTCTGCGGCAGCCGCTGTCAAGAAGAAAAACTGGCTGGCCGCTCCCGGGTTGGGAACATATACTAATATGGAGAAAATAAAGAAGGAGATCCATATGACCTTTGAGACAATATCCGCCAGGGACATGGACAGGTATGTGAATAAGCGAGGATATCTCCTGCTGGATCTGCGTACGCCTGAAGAATTCGCCGGCGGGCATATACTGGGAGCCCAGAATCTGCCTTATGAGCGAATCGGAAGGGATGTACGGCTTCGCAGGGACTTGATATATATTCTGTACTGCGGGAGAGGCTCCGCCAGCCTAATGGCAGCCAGACATCTGGCAGCCATGGGGTATCGTGTGAAATCAGTGGTCGGAGGCCTGAATGCTTACCGGGGCCCCAATTTTACTGGAAGGTAGCTATTGACAGGCAGCGCGCTGGGGAATTAATATTATAAAGAAATAGAAATAAAAATACAAGATGAAACGCAGGGTTTCAGACTCTGAAGAGGATAGTGCGGCGTGAAGCGGATAGAACTGATTGCTCCTTGCCATTTTGGGCTGGAGGCAGTGCTGAAAAGGGAAATATACGATCTGGGCTATGAAGTTACCCGGGTAGAAGATGGAAGAGTATTTTTTGAAGGCGATGAGGAAGCCGTCTGCAGGGCAAATGTGCGTCTGCGGACGGCTAAGAGGATACTTTGGAAAGTGGCGGAATTTGATGCCGGGACATATGATGAGCTGTTCGAGGGGACAAGGGCGGTGCCGTGGGAAGATTATCTGCCCAAGAACGCCAAATTCTGGGTGACCAAGGCTGCGGCAGTGAAGAGCAGGCTGTACAGCCCTTCAGATATCCAGTCTATCGTAAAGAAGGCGATGGTAGAGAGGATGAAGAGCTGCTATCACGCCAGTTGGTTTACAGAAGATGGGAATGCGTATCCTCTTCGCATTTTTCTCTACAAAGACCGGGTGGAAATGACGCTGGATACAGCAGGGGAAGCACTTCACCGCAGAGGATACCGGCAACTGGCGAGCAAAGCGCCGCTGACAGAGACGCTGGCGGCGGCCCTGCTGATGCTGACGCCCTGGAATAAGGACAGGATACTGGTGGACCCGTTCTGCGGAAGCGGGACATTTCCCATTGAGGCGGCTATGATGGCAGCCAAGATTGCCCCAGGGCTGCGCCGCTCTTTCCAGGGACAGGAGTGGGAGAACCTGATTGACGCTCGTTTGTGGAGAGATGTGGCAGAAGAGGCTGAGGAGGAGATTGACAGGAACGTCCAGACAGATATCCAGGGATATGATATAGACGGAGAGATTATTAAGGCAGCTAGAGAGAATGCCAAGGGGGCGGGAGTAGACCATTTGATTCATTTCCAGAGAAGAGCGATCGCTCAGATGAGCCATCCGAAGAAATATGGATTCATGATCATGAACCCGCCTTATGGGGAGAGACTGGAGGACAAGGCGTCTCTGGGCCAGCTGTACCGCCAGATAGGAGAGGCCTATGAGAGGCTGGACAGCTGGTCAATGTACCTGATTACATCCTACGAAGATGCAGTGAAGAACATTGGAAGGCAGCCAGATAAAAACCGGAAGATTTACAATGGAATGATCAAGACCTACTTTTATCAGTTCCTTGGACCGAAGCCTCCAAGGAGAAGACAGCAGGGGACAGACCCGAAGGGTTATGCCGCTGGAGAACAGAGGACAATGAAGCAGAGAGGATAAGGATATGATTGATAAGATTGTATTTGCCACAGGCAATGAAGGAAAAATGAGAGAAGTGAGGTTGATTCTGGAAGATATCAGCCTTCCGGTATTGTCTATGAAAGAAGCAGGAATCGAAGCGGAGATTGAAGAGAATGGGAAGACCTTTGAGGAGAATGCCGCGATCAAGGCGAAGGCCGTGCAGAAATTGTCAGGAGGACTGGTTCTTGCAGATGATTCCGGTTTAGAGATTGATTATCTGAATGGAGAGCCTGGGATATATTCTGCCCGCTATATGGGAGAGGATACTTCCTACCGGGTGAAGAATCAGAATCTGATTGACCGTCTGGCAGGCGTCAAAGATGAGGATCGGACAGCCAGATTTGTCTGCGCCATTGCAGCTGCCTTTCCGAACGGAGAAGTGCTCACAACACGGGGCACAATCGAGGGACGGATCGGCTATGAGGAGAAAGGGACCAACGGATTTGGCTATGACCCCATCTTCTATCTGCCGGAATATGGATGCAGTACGGCTGAATTGGAACCTTCTGAGAAGAACAGCATCAGCCACAGGGGAAGGGCGCTTCGACTGATGAGGGAGCTGCTGAAGGAGAGAGGTCTCTGAGACGCCGGAAAGGGATGCGACGAAGATATGAGGATTCTGATTGTGAGTGATACGCACAGGAGGACGGGAAACCTGGATAAAGTATTGAGACTGGTACAGCCGGTGGATATGCTGATCCACCTGGGAGATGTGGAGGGAAGCGAGGACTATATTCGGGCCTGTGTGGACTGTCCGGTACATATTGTGGCAGGAAATAACGACTTTTTCTCCGATCTTCCTATGGAAGAGGAGATTCAGATCGGCAGATATAAGGTCTTCTTGACCCATGGACACTATTATTCGGCGTCCATGGGGATTCAGAGACTGAAGGAAGAGGCGCTGGCACGGGGAGCGCAGATTGTAATGTTCGGGCATACCCACCGTCCGCTGATCGATTATGGAAAGGACAAGGTGATTGTAGTTAACCCGGGAAGTCTGTCTTATCCAAGACAGGAAGGCCGCAGGCCGAGCTATGTTCTGATGGATCTGGATCGGGACGGAGAGGCACATTTTTCTATCGCATACTTGTAAAAAAGTGTTGACATATGGCGGGCGGATGGATATAATATATCTTGCGTCAAGTCAGTGACGGGATAGTAAGGATGCCGGGGTGTGGCTCAGCTTGGCTAGAGCGCCTGGTTTGGGACCAGGAGGTCGCAGGTTCGAATCCTGTCACCCCGATGCTGTATGCGGGTGTAGTTCAATGGTAGAACACCAGCCTTCCAAGCTGGACACGTGGGTTCGATTCCCATCACCCGCTTTTGCATAGCAATATGCAGGTATACGTGTTCGTAGCTCAGCTGGATAGAGCAACGGCCTTCTAAGCCGTGGGTCGGGGGTTCGAATCCCTTCGAGCACGTTTTGCTGACAATTCATGTTTCATCAATATGGTATGGTGGGTATAGCGCAGTTGGTTAGCGCGCCAGATTGTGGCTCTGGAGGCCCAGGGTTCGAGTCCCTGTATCCACCCTTGAACCGGAAGAGTTTTCTTCCGGTTTTTTTGCGCAATATGCCTGGAAAGCGGCTGATGAGCCTGTGTGGACAGATTTCCGCTCTGCGGCGGATTTGATGATATCCGTTATCTATGCCACAAGCGAGAACATTCATATTATATGGAAAATATGACGGCGCAAGATGGCCGTCATACTTGAAGTTGTCAATTCTTACTTTGTAAAGGATGCTACCCGGTTATTGATAGGAAATTATTTCTGGGAAGCGGAATGGGGATTCCCGGCGCTGCCAGGGTGATCGGTAATCTCCGCCCTGAGGCCGGCGTCAATGAAGTCGCAGTATTTGCAGAAAGGGTAGTGATCCCGGCCCAGGCGCATTTTTTCTCTGAGTTCCTTATATTTAGCGCTGTTCCAGGCTTCCGGAATCGTTGTCTTGTTCAAATCTGCCAGTTCTGTCACTTCATAATTGTCGCAGCAGCAAATCCCCATGCGGCCGTCCGGTACGATCCATATATCCGTGAACGGCATCAGGCATGTCTCCTTGATAATTTTCGTGGTACCTTGCTTGTTAGGAGCGCTGCCGGCGCGGTTCGTGAGAACCTCGTTCAGATAGCGCATCTGGATTTTGATGTCGGTGTTCGCAAATTTGGCCTCGTTGGAGCGGACATAGTCATAGATTTCCTTGATATTAGGGTATAACTTCATATCTGTACAGTAATTATTGATGATCAGTTCATTGACAAGGGGACAAATCTGTTCCAGCTTCTCAATATTGAGAAGGATGCCGTTCGTGGAAAGGAAAATATGTACGTCAGGGAGCTGCTCACGGGCAAATTTATGCCATTCAATAATCCTTGTATCCAGGAAGGGCTCGTTATTGCCGTACAGAGTTAAGCGGCCTCGGTAATTCCATTCTTTCAATTGAAGAATGATCTTGCGGTACATCTCCTCATCCATCTTACGAAACGGACGTTTCTCCGCATTCCGGTTCGCCGTACAGAAGGCGCATGTATTGTTGCACCGATTGATCGTCTCAATGTTGACTACTTTCGGATGGGGAGCTTCGTCGAAGCTCATAAACCAGTTGATATATTGCTGTTGTTTCCTTTCACGGGTAGAAAACTGCATTTTCAGATAAGCTGCGCTGGCAAGCTTGGGAAAATATTTGCGCATATTCCAGCCAAACCATCCCGCATAGTTGTGTATTTTGATAGGCATGAATGTTCCTCCCTCATACTGTACTGCCGGCCGGAAACTGTCGGCCTGTGCAAAAAGTGTGTATCAAAACGCGCTTGCGCCGATAGATAAAAAAGTCCAAGACAATTATGCCTCGGACTTATGCGTGCGGATAACAGGAATCGAACCTGCACCCTCTCGGACCAGAACCTAAATCTGGCGCGTCTGCCAATTCCGCCATATCCGCTTGCCTTATGCGGAAAGATAACCCGCAACTGGGCTAGCTGGATTCGAACCAGCGAATGCAGGAGTCAAAGTCCTGTGCCTTACCGCTTGGCGATAGCCCAATGTGTTTAAACAGACATAAGTATGCTACCATAAAACATTTTTCGCGTCAAGAGTTAAGAAGTAGGATAGGAACTGGAAAATCCCGTATTTTCAAAGCTAAGATTTCATATAAATCAATGAGGAATCGAAAAGGCTTCCGAGAAGGACGGGACAGGGACGAGAAAGATTCTGCAAAGCAGCTAAGGAAGCTCAGAACCTTTGGGGAGCCGGAATGGAAGGTATGGACAAAAAGAAAGCGGGAGCAGAATGGAAAAGGCAGAGAAGCGGATGGCTGCTGTTGGCTGGGGCGGCAGTAATCGCTGCTGGGGCAGCAGGGATCTATCTGAACCAGTCGGCCCCGGTATCTGGGGGGACGGCAGAGAGAAAGCTGCCCATTTACAGTGTGGAGACAGAGGACAAAGTTGTATCTCTTACGTTCGACAGCGCCTGGGGAAGCGAGGATCTCGCGGAAATTTTGAATATTCTTGCGGAATATCGGGTGAAGGCAAGCTTCTTTGTTACTGGCGAGTTCGTGCAGAATTATCCTGAAGAAGTGAAGCAGATAGACCTGGCGGGACATGATTTGGGCAATCACGGTGACGGACATCTTCATATGACGGAGTTAGACGCGGAGGAATGTGCTAAGGAAGTGGAAGGGGCGCACACAAAGGTGAAGAATCTAACGGGACAGGATATGGAACTGTTCCGTCCCCCCTATGGGGATTATAACGACACGGTTATCGGAGCGGCGGAGGAACTTGGATATTATTCGATTCAATGGGATGTGGATTCCTTGGACTGGAAAGATTACGGCGTGAAGGATATTGTCAGACGGGTGGTGAATCATGAGAAATTGAGGAATGGTTCTATTATTCTTCTGCACTCGGGGACGGCTTACACGGCCCAGGCGCTTCCAGAGCTAATCCAAGGGCTGCAGGAAGCTGGCTATCAGCTGGTTCCGGTATCACAGCTGATTATCCGAGAAAATTATACGATTGATTTTGAGGGGCGTCAGCGGGGAAAGGAGGAGCAGGAATACTGAATGGGAAAAAGGCGCAGAGATAGGAGAGAGAATAAAAATACTTGAAAGAGAGACGAATTCCCAATACAATGGGAGTGTGTGGCAAGGGGAACCAAGGGAGGAAATGAGAAGATGGGAATTCGTATGATTGTGACAGATCTGGATGGGACGTTGCTGCTGGATGATCATAGGAGCATCAGTCCAAGGACAGCACAGATGCTGCGGCTTGCGGCAGGAAAGGGATGCCGGATTGCAATCGCAAGCGGACGAACGCTGGCGGGGATACAGAGCATACTGGACGAGCTGGGATGTGTGCGATACGCCCTGATCTCCAACGGGGCGGCGGTGATTGACCTTAAGAGCGGGCAGAATTTATTCTGCCAGGGGATGCCCTGGCAGATATGGCATCAGGTCTATGACGTGCTGGAATCTTTCGGAGAAGTATTCGAGATATATTTTCAAGGGAAAAGTTATATGAACGTGTCATTGACAGAGCGGTATAAGAAGAGGACAATGACTCGAGAATTCTTGGAGGAAATGCTGGGAAGAATCCAGCTGGTGCCAGATGTGAAGAAGGCCATTGGGAAAGCGGCGGTGGAGAAGTGCTGCCTGGCCCGAACAGACCCTAAGACAGCGGATAAAATTAGGAGCGGACTGTCTGAGATACCGGGACTGTGCATTACGTCGTCGGTGCCGGGCAATTTGGAGATAAACGAGACGGGAACCAATAAAGGGAACGCCCTTTGTAAGCTCTGCGAACAGATACAGATTCGTCCCGAGGAGGTGATGGCATTCGGAGATGAAGAGAACGATCTGGAGATGCTGCGGTATGCCGGATGGTCGTTTGCAATGGGCAATGCATGTGACAGCGCGAAGGCAGCGGCTAGATATAGGACGAAGCGCAATACGGAAGATGGGATTGCAGAAGCGATGGAGGAGTACAGGAATCTGTTTGCTTTTTAACAGCGGGACGGCAGCTCGGTTGACAAACAGACGGGAGATTTGTTATCATCATAGGGAAGGACAAAGAGGTTCGCAGAGAAGGACAGACTTTGTCCTTTTCCATATCCGAAGGAGGAGAGATGCATATGAGCAGGTATACTAGAGAAGATATTATACGGTTGATAGAGGAAGAAGACGTGGAATTCATCCGGCTGCAGTTTACCGATTTGTACGGAACGCTGAAGAACGTGGCTATCACTTCCAGCCAGATCAAGAAGGCGTTGGATAACCGGTGTATGTTCGACGGATCGTCGATTGAGCGGTTCGCGGCAATTGAAAATGCGGACATGATGCTCAAGCCGGATCCGGATACCTTTGCGATCTTTCCGTGGCGGCCCCAGCAGGGGAAAGTGGCGAGATTGTTCTGCGACGTCTGCCAGGCCGACGGGAAGCCCTATGGAGGAGATTCCAGACAAGTGCTGAAGAAAGCGGTGGAAGAAGCGAGGAAGCTGGGCTACGTGTTCAATGTGGGGCCGGAGCTGGAGTTTTTCCTGTTTGATATGGATGAAAACGGGCTGCCGACGACGAATACGAATGAGCAAGGCGGCTACTTTGATCTGGGGCCTGTGGATATGGGGGAAAATGTGCGCAGGGATATGGTGCTCACATTAGAGGACATGGGATTTGAGATCGAGTCCTCCCACCACGAGGCGGCGCCTGCCCAGCATGAGATTGATTTTCGGTATGCAGACGCTCTGACTACGGCGGACAACATCATGACCTTTAAGCTGGCGGTGCGGACGATCGCCAAGCGCCACGGCCTGCACGCCACCTTTATGCCGAAGCCTAAGGCCGGGGTGGACGGATCAGGGATGCACATCAATATGTCTCTGGAGAAGGATGGGAAGAACATTTTCTGGGATCCGGCGGACGAGAATGGATTGAGCAGGGAAGCCTACTACTTTATTGGGGGGATCTTAAAACATGCCAAGGCAATCACGGCAGTGGCCAATCCCTTGGTGAACTCTTACAAAAGGTTAGTGCCGGGATATGAGGCTCCGGTGAGCATTGCCTGGTCTACCAGCAATACGAGCCCATTGATCCGCGTCCCCTCTGAGAAGGGGGAAGGTTCCCGCGTGGAGCTGAGAAGCCCAGATCCATCCTGCAATCCATACCTGGTGCTCGCGGTGTGCCTGAAGGCAGGGCTTGACGGCATACAGAATCAGATGGAACCTCCGGCCAGCGTGAACCGAGATCTCTTCCATATGGACGCGAAGGAGAAGGAGGAGGCGGGGATTGATCAGCTTCCGGGGAATCTGAAGGAGGCGCTGGAAGAACTGAAGAAGGATCCGCTTGTCTTATCAGTGCTCGGCGATATAGGGCCAAAGTTTCTTGCGGCCAAGGAGGCAGAGTGGAATGCCTACAGCGCTGCAATCACTCAGTGGGAATTGGAGCAGTATCTGTATCGGGTATAAATGGCTTCCACCAAAGGCAGGCAGATAAGGAGGTGGAAGCATGGTGAATGTGATTGTCGCATTTCCCAAGGCGGAAGACGCGAAAAATGTGCGCAACCTGCTCGTGCGGAATGGGTTTTCTGTCCCGGCGGTCTGTACGACAGGGGCGGCGGCAATCTCCCATGCGGAGAACCTGGATGACGGGATCATTGTGTGTGGTTACCGATTCCCGGATATGATATATTCCGAGCTAAGGGAGTGCGCCCCGCCCCAGGTAAAAATGCTGCTTGTGGCATCCCCGAAATATTGGTCGGAATGTTCCAGGCAGGATGTAGTGACCGTTGCCATGCCGATTAAGGTGCATGATTTGATCGCGACGCTTCAGATGATGTCCGGCGGCGCGAGACATAAGAAAAAAGACAAGGCAAAGCCGGGAGGGAGAACGGCTCAGGAGCAGGCCCTCATCCAGGACGCCAAGGAACTGCTCATGGTGCGCAACAACATGAGTGAAGAGGAAGCGCACAAATACATACAGAAGTGCAGTATGGACAGCGGGACAAATATGGTGGAAACAGCGCAAATGGTGTTGAGTTTGATGGGCAGATAGCGTATAATCGGATAAGGCGGCGCAAATCCGGCATAGGAAGCGCCTTCATCAGCGTTTCCCTAAGAGGAGGGCGAAGAGGTCAGGAGCCGCCGGAGGGAAGGTGCGATATGAAATTTACAAAAATGCAGGGTCTGGGAAATGACTACGTATATGTCAACTGTCTCCAGGAGAGGGTTGAGAATCCGCAGGAGACGGCGGTGAAAGTCAGTGACCGTCACTTTGGGATTGGATCAGACGGACTGATCCTTATCAAGCCGTCTAAAAAGGCGGATTTCGAGATGGAGATGTATAATGCCGACGGTTCTCGGGCGGAAATGTGCGGCAACGGCATTCGGTGTGTGGCGAAATATGTATATGATTATGGCCTGACGGACAAGAAGGAGATAGATATTGAGACACTGGCTGGCATCAAGCACATTCGACTGGAGATAAAGGAAGGAAAAGCAGTGCTTGCGGAAGTGGATATGGGAGAACCGGTGCTTAAGCCGGACGATATTCCGGTGAAGGCGGCGCGGGATACGGCTGTTCGGGAACCGATTACGGTGAACGGAAGAGAATACCATATGACATGCGTGTCCATGGGGAATCCTCACGCAGTGATCTATGTGGAAGATGTGAAGGGACTGGATCTGGATGTTATAGGGCCTCTGTTTGAGAATCATGAGCGTTTTCCCAAGAAAACCAACACGGAGTTTGTGAGAGTGATCAGCGAAAACGAAGTGGAAATGCGTGTGTGGGAGAGAGGTTCCGGTGAGACTCTGGCCTGTGGAACAGGGGCCTGCGCAGTGGCGGTAGCCGGCGTTCTGAACGGGCTGACCTCCAGGGAGGTGACGGTTCATCTGCTGGGGGGAGATCTGTATGTTCGCTGGGAGGAAGACAGCGGCCGCGTCTTTATGAAAGGGGCGGCGGTGACCGTTTTTGACGGAGAAATAGAGCTTTGATGTTTCTAATGTGAGAGAAGAAGCAATGTATGAGAAGCGAAGTTGGCAGACTGGGAAGCAGCCAGGACAGATAAAAGAGGCGGCAAGACTGCCGGCAGATCATCTGCCGGCGGCCTTGCCGCCTTTATCGTGGGACAGCCGCACCTATAGAAAGAGATATTTTGCCGGTGAAATTACTTGGCTATAGTATTTGAATCCCATGCTGCCATGCAGTCGCCTTGACATCATCAGGCCATACGGAGACTTGTACTTCGCCGATGTGGGCTTTGCGCAGATAGAACATGCAGATGCGTGACTGGCCGATGCCGCCGCCGATCGTATAAGGCAGCTGCTTCTCTAAAATGGCCTTCTGGAAAGGCAGCTGCGCGCGTTCTTGACAGCCCGCTTTTTTCAGCTGGCTGGACAGAGATTTTTCATCGACGCGGATGCCCATGGAAGAGAGCTCCAGGGCAATGTCCAGTACAGGATAATAGACAAGGATATCCCCGTTCAGAGTCCAGTCATCGTAGTCAGGCGCCCGTCCGTCGTGAGGCTCTCCGGTACTGAGCTTATCCCCGATCTGCATCAGGAAGACGGCTTTCTTCTCCTTTGTGATCCGATATTCCTTCTCTTTGCTGGATAGGCCGGGATAGAGGTCCTCCAGTTCCTGGGAAGTGATAAAAGAAATATGCTTCGGCAGGATTTCCTCTATGTAGTCATAACGGATTGCCATGTATTTCTCTGTCTTTTTCAGAGCTTTGTATACTTTCGTTACTGTATCCTTGAGGGTATCCAGGTTACGGTCTTTCTTCGGAATAATTTTCTCCCAATCCCATTGATCAACAAAGATGGAATGGATATTATCGGTATCCTCATCCCGGCGGATGGCATTCATATCGGTATAGAGGCCCTCACCCATGGAGAAGCCATACTGCTTCAGCGCCATTCGCTTCCATTTCGCCAGCGACTGCACGACCTCCAGCGGGCGGTCGCCCTGTTCCTTCACGCCGAAGGAAACTGGACGTTCTATGCCGTTCAAGTTATCATTCAGCCCGGATTCCGGCGTCACAAACAAGGGGGCGGAAACCCGCAGCAAGTTCAGCTGCTCCGCGAGCGTATTTTGAAAAAAGTCTTTTACTGTCTTGATGGCCACCTGCGTATCATGAAGACTGAGTTCCGAGCGGTAGCCATCCGGTATAATTAGACGGTTCATTTTCCATTTCTCCTTTTGATCTTAAAGTTCATCCGTGTAAATTCAAAAGTATTATAGCAGAAATAGGACGAGGAAAAAAGAGAAAAATCCCTTGACCAAGGAATCGGATGGGACTTAAGATGGTCAGGAGAGAAGAATCACAGGATATCTGGAAACGATAACTGCGGGAAGTGGTTTGCATTCCGCAGGAAATGTGTTAAAATAGACAACAGTAGTGTCCCGTCCGGACTGTAAACAGGCGGAAGGGAACGTGCCAGGCCTGTGAGCCAAGGAAGAGAGGTCAAGAAACAATGTCAGAAAAAGCAGTGATGCTCGGCAACGAGGCATTTGCCAGAGGGGCCTATGAAGCCGGTGTGAAGGTGTCGGCAGCATATCCGGGTACGCCGAGTACGGAGATAAGCGAAAATTTGGTAAAATATGAGGGGGTCTACGCGGAGTGGTCTCCCAACGAGAAGGTGGCTCTGGAAGTGGCTGCCGGAGCGTCCATCAGCGGCGTGCGGGCAATGGCGTCCATGAAGCATGTAGGAGTGAACGTGGCGGCGGATCCGCTGTACACGATGTCCTATATCGGGGCTTCCGGCGGGCTGGTGCTGGTAGCGGCAGATGACCCGGGAATGTATAGTTCTCAGAATGAGCAGGATACGAGAATGATCGGAAGGGCAGCGGGAGTCCCGGTGCTGGAGCCGTCGGACTCCCAGGAAGCCAAGGATTTTATGATCTTTGCCTTCGACTTGAGCGAGAAGTATGATACGCCGGTCATTGTGCGGTCTACCACCAGACTGTCTCACTCCCAGGGGCTGGTAGAGCTGGGAGAGAGAAGGGAAGCGGAGGATAAGCCCTATGTGAAGAATATCGGCAAGCATGTCATGATGCCTGCTAAGGCGATACCCCGCCATGTCCATGTGGAGAAGCGGAACGTCTTGCTGGCTGAGGATGGCTGTGATTTCCCTATTAACCGGATAGAGATGAGAGATTCCTCCGTGGGTGTTATTACAAGCGGCATACCTTATCAATATGTGCGGGAAGCCCTTCCCGAAGCTTCCGTTCTGAAGCTGGGAATGGTAAATCCACTTCCCCGCAGGCTGATTGAGGAATTTGCGTCGAAGGTGGAAACCCTCTATATTGTAGAAGAACTGGAGCCCGTCATTGAGGAACAGGTGAGAGCCTGGGGGGTTCCATGCATTGGCAAGGAGATCTTCACCATTCAGGGAGAGTACAGCGCGGAACTGCTTCGCCGGGCGATCCTCCATGAGAGCACCGAGACGAAGGCGCCCGCCGACGTGCCGGTGCGTCCGCCGATCCTCTGTCCAGGATGTCCTCACCGCAGCGTCTTCACGGTGATGAAAAAGCTGAAACTGCACGCGGCAGGCGATATCGGATGCTATACGCTGGGAGCAGTGGCGCCGTTGGAAGTCATTGATACGACAATCTGTATGGGGGCAAGCATTTCCTCCCTCCACGGGATGGAGAAAGCCAGAGGCAAGGAATATATTAAGGACTGGGTCGCTGTGATCGGTGACTCCACGTTTCTGCATACTGGGGTCAATTCTCTGATGAATATGGTGTATAACCAGGGGACAGGAACAGTGGTAATTCTGGACAATTCTACCACAGGGATGACCGGGCACCAAGATCATGCGGCTACCGGCAAAATGCTGAACGGACAGCCAACTTATGCCATCAACCTGAAGCGGCTGTGTGAGGCGATGGGTATCCGTCATGTGACGGAAGTGAACGCGTTTGACATTGAGCGGCTGGAACAGGTGCTCAAGGAGGAGACGGCCAGGGACGAGGTGTCCGTGATTATTACCAAGTCGCCCTGTGTCCTGCTGGATAAGGGGAAGAAACCTCACCATATTGTACATACGGATCTGTGCAGGAAATGCGGCATGTGCCTGAAGCCTGGCTGCCCGGCCATTGGACGCAACGAAGACGGCACGGTGCGTATTGACGATACGCTCTGCACCGGCTGCGGCCTGTGCGAGAGCCTGTGTAAATTTCATGCGATAGAGAAAGCGGGGGACAGATGATGGCAACGAGAAATATTATGATCGTAGGCGTGGGAGGCCAGGGGACCCTTCTCACCAGCAGGATCCTGGGGGGCCTGGCGATGGACGCGGGATTCGACGTGAAACTGTCCGAAGTGCATGGAATGGCGCAGAGAGGCGGCAGCGTGGTGACTTACGTCCGCTACGGTGAAGAGGTGGCAGAGCCGATTGTGGAGGAGGGATGCGCCGATGTGATTATCGCCTTCGAACGCTTGGAAGCGATGCGGTACGCCCATTTCCTGAAGAAGGGCGGAGTCCTTGTAGTCAATGATCAGAGAATAGACCCTATGCCGGTGGTTATCGGGGCTGCCCAGTATCCGGAGAACATTCTGGAGAAGCTGTCGGAAGAATTTACCGTCTACTCTGTGGATGCCATGGAGGAGGCGAAGAAGCTGGGCAATTCTAAGACCTTCAATATCATTGTGCTGGGCGTGGCGGCCTGCCATATGGAGTTCTCCAAAGAGCAGTGGCTGAGGGTGATTGAGCGGACGGTGCCCGCGAAGACCGTGGAGCTGAATAAGAAGGCATTTGAGGCAGGATACTCTATGGGCAGATAAGCGGCGTGAGGCGCCGGATGAGGAATATAGAGGATACAATAGACGGGAGGATGGACAAGATGGTTCGGCAGATATCGGTATTTGTAGAGAATGTTCCGGGAAGTTTAATGAAAGTGACCCAGGCGCTGGAAGAAGATGGCATTAACATTCGGGCAGTGTCCAGCTTCGACACTCCAGAATTTGGTATTCTCCGCCTCATTGTGGATCGTCCGGCAGAGGCGGCAGACTATTTGAAGAGACATGGATTTTTTGTACAGGTGAAAGACGTCATCGCAGTGGAGATCGAAGACCGTACAGGAAGCTTGAATCGTATGCTGTCTGTCCTGGCAGGTGGCAATATCAGCATTAATTATATCTATTCTTTTGTAATCCGTAAGGAGCAGGCCCCTGTCATGGTGTTCCACACAGAGTACATGGAGGAAGCCGTACAGATATTGAGGAAGCACAATGTAAAGGTGATCGATTCCACGGAAGAGCTGGAATAAGAAGCTTAGCAATGTTCATAACGCTATAGAAGGGCGTCCTGCAGGCTTACAGTCTGCAGGGCGCCCTCCCTTATGCTTGTTCTATAGGAAAGTTCGCTGAACTTCTCTATAGAACGATAGAATTCAGAAAATGCTTAGCGGTGAATGCGGCGCTGTATTCCGCAAAGACATAGGCATCTTACAGTTCATTCAGATGGTCCTGGTCAATAATCTGTATCTGATTCTTCGTGAGCAGTTCAATCGCTTTCTCGTTGTCGGCAACCCGGAAGATCATATATGCGAGGGACTTATTGCGGGTGATAAACGCGTAAGTATACTCCACGTTGATGCCTCCCTCTCCCAGAATATCTAATACATGGGAGAGACTGCCGGGCTTGTCGGGGATCGCCACTGCGATAACCGGTGTGATAGAGAAGATATAGGAGGAATCCCGGAGAACGCAGGAGGTCTTATAGGCATCGTCCACAATCAGGCGAAGAATGCCGAAATCCGGCGTCTCAGCGATAGAGAGCGCCCGCATGTCAATGCCGTTGTTGGACAAGACATGGGTAAGTTCCGCTAATTTTCCCGGTTTATTCTCTACAAATACAGAAATCTGCTTGACAGTCATATAGACACCCCTTTCCTTAATACAGATTGCGCTTGTCGATGACGCGGACAGCCTTGCCCTCACTGCGGGTGATTGTCTTAGGAGCAACAAGGGTAATCTTGGCATAGATGCCCAACATGGACTTCAAGGCATCCCGAAGCTCTTTCTCTCTCCTGTCCATATCAGACACGGTATCAGAGAACATCTCAGGCGTCATCTCCACCTGTACCTCCAGTACGTCGCTGTTGTTCACCCTGGTTACAACAATCTGATAGTTGGCCGGATAGCCCTTGTTCAGGAGAACTGTCTCAATCTGGGACGGGAATACGTTAACGCCCTTGACGATGAGCATGTCGTCGCTTCGTCCCATAGGCTTGGACATTTTGACGTGAGTACGTCCGCAGGAGCATTTCTCGTGAGTGAGAACACAGATATCCTTTGTGCGGTAGCGCAGAAGAGGAAACGCCTGCTTTGTAATACTGGTGAAGACTAACTCGCCCTTCTCGCCGTCAGGGAGCACCTCGCCGGTTGCCGGGTCAATAACCTCAGCAATAAAGTGGTCTTCGTTGATGTGCATGCCGGTCTGTTCCGAACACTCGAAGGATACGCCGGGGCCGGAGATCTCAGTGAGACCATAAATGTCGTAGGCCTTGATGCCTAACTTCTGTTCAATATCTCTTCTCATCTCCTGCGTCCATGCCTCTGCGCCGAAGATACCGGCCTTCAGCTTGATCTTATCTTGGAGGCCGCGTTCGCAGATCGTCTCAGCCAGATAAGCGGCATAAGACGGCGTACAGCAGAGGATGGTGGAACCCAGATCACACATGAACTGAATCTGGCGGTCTGTGTTGCCGGAAGACATAGGAAGAGTTAAGGATCCAACCTTATGGGATCCGCCGTTCAGGCCGGGGCCGCCTGTGAACAGGCCATAGCCGTAACATACGTGCACCACATCCTCATTTGTGCCCCCTGCCGCCACGATGGCGCGGGCACAGCAGTCTTCCCACAGGTCAAGGTCGTGCTGGGTGTAGAAGGCGACAACGCGCCGCCCGGTTGTACCGCTGGTAGACTGGATACGGACAGCATCTTTGAGGGGGACGGCCAGAAGTCCGTAGGGATAGGCATCCCGCAGGTCATCCTTCGTTAGGAAGGGCAGCTTATGAAGATCATCCACCGAGCGGATGTCATCCGGCGTTACCCCCTTCTGGTCCATGAGATTGCGGTAGTAGGGCACATTCTTGTACACGTGGCGTACCTGCTTTACAAGGCGTTCATCCTGCCAGGCCCTGATCTGTTCCCGGGATGCGCATTCAATCTCCGGCTGATAATAATGTTCCATTGCGATCAAATCCTTTCTTTCCTTCAGTAATTCCGCAGCCAGATCTGGCGGTTGTTTGAAAAAAGTATACCATTTTAATGTGCTAAAGTAAACAAAAAAATAATAGATATAAACGGGATGATTCTAGAAAACCAGGAACCGGACAAGGGTTATCCGGTAAAAGAAAAATAAAACGGTAAGAAAAACAGAAAGAATTCAGATCCGGGAAGGGGCATCCCTTCCCGGAGCAGCATAGATTGCTGACTCGTCCAGAATACTCTTACAGCTTATTGACGTTAATTGCCTGCATGCCTTTTGCACCCTCTATTACGTCGAACTCAACATCCTGACCCTCGTCAAGCGTCTTAAAACCTTCCATGTTCAGTCCGGAATAATGTACGAAGATGTCGTTGCCCTGTTCATCACAGATAAAGCCGTAACCTTTCTGATTATTGAACCATTTGACAGTACCTTTCATCACTATACCTCCAAAAGATTTTGATAAATAATATGTGTCAATTCTATGCATAATTAAGATATCACATAAGAAATGAAATGTCAAATTATTCCCATCCCTTGACCAGACTTTGCATGCTGCCCTCCGGCAGTGCCGGGCAGAAGGGATAGGCGTCAAAATCCCACTTGAGGCTCCGGCGCATGAAATCATCATTTTTCAGAAAATATTGAAAGGTGAGCTCTCCGTCACGAATATCCCAGCAGACATCCACGTGGAAATATTTGAGACCGGCAGTGGTCTCAAGCCCAACCATATTCCAATAGTGACGGGCGGCCCTGGTCTTCACGTCAAATTCTACGCGGCTGTCGGCGTACCGGCCGTTTTCTTTCAGGGCAAAGCCGCCGATGAGTACGCATGGAATTTCGGCTGCGTCCATAAGCAGCTTGAAGGTGAGGGCATAGCCCTGGGAGCTGCACTGTCGCTTAATCAATGCCCCGTAGGGATTGTGAATATAAGGGCTTGAAGAGCTGCTCCCCTCGTAAGAGGCCGAGGCGGCTAAGAATGAGCAGGCACGGTATACCTTTACATAGTCCGGCATCCGGGAGAGGAACAGGTTGGGAGCGAGAAACTGGACGGCTTCTGCCGCCTGCTCTTGCTGTCGTCGGATCACTTCCCGGTTCTGTGACGTATACTCCAGGAGAAAGGTCCAGTTCCAGCTGCCGTTCTCATCTGCGGTAGTTGTAGTATGATAGTCTTTTATGTAATAAGGAATCAGAGGGTCCAGGCCGGCCATCAGCTCAAACACCTGGGATTCTGTCAGACCGGTGCGCTTGCCGTGAGGAAATGTTGCCCTGGGAGCAAACCGGCGGATATCATCCAGCATATCCATTGCCGCTTTTATAATCAGAATTTGATTATCCAGACTGATCTGCATACAGATGCCTTCCTTCTTCTGCAATTCGGTAATGCCGTGGTCACAAGATACCAGACGGATAGATGATTTACCGTAACAGATACAGAATACTATATTTTGGAAAAGAATACAACTGCGTCAGCCGACGGAATATGACAGTTCGGGACTCGCCGTTCCCGGGGCAGTACCCGAGGCGCGTTCAGGATGTACATATACAAGATGCAGATGAACGGATACGGGAAAGTTGATGGAATTATGATACAAGCTGTGTTTAAAATAAAAATATGAGCTGTCCGGAACATGGACAGGGGGCTCGGACGTACGAAAAATGTGCAGAAGAGGAGAGGCATCTATGGGAAAGATACGCTTAAGGCGTCAAAAAAAGCAAACGATACGCACAGCGATGGCTTTTATGCTTGGATTTCTGGCAGGAGGACTCTTTGTCGTAAGCTGGATCCAACGCGCGGTGCTGGACGAAGAGTATACAGGAAGCCAAATTGCCTACGCTCATATGGGACAGGCGCGGGAAGGAGCGGGATTGGAAGAAGAGACAGCGTCAGAGGATGCGTGGAATTTGGCGCTTGTCAATTATGCCAATAAGATGGATCCGGGCTATACACCTCCCCTGACGGAAGTGGAGTCGGGCTATCAGGTGGACAGCCGGGCGGCCCAGGCGCTGAAGGATATGCTGGCAGACGGACGGGATGCAGGCTATGATATTCGGATATGCTCGGCATACCGTACCTGGGAGAAGCAGGAGAGCCTGTATTCCAATAAAGTACAGGAATATATTAAGACAGGCATGGAGGAAAAAGATGCCCGGACAGAAGCAGCCAAGACCGTTGCAGTGCCGGGGACAAGCGAACATCAGCTGGGGCTCGCCGCAGATCTTGTGGCGGAGGGTTATCAGATATTAGATGAGAAGCAGGAGGAGAGGCCTGAACAGCAGTGGCTGATGGAGCACTGCCAGGAGTATGGGTTCATTCTGCGCTACCCAAGCGGCAAAACCGATATAACCGGCATTATCTATGAGCCGTGGCACTACCGCTATGTGGGGGAGAAGGCGGCCAGGGAGATTATGGACCAGGGACTTTGCCTGGAAGAATATCTGGACGCACAGGCATCTGAGGCAGTGTATGAACCGGGGCGCTTCTAAGGGCGCCTTGCGTTTCTGGAATTGAACAGTTATGATAAGAGGGATGAAGAAGACAGAGGGAGAGGCGGGAGATAAACTGTGACGAAAATATTAATCGTAGAAGATGAGAGGCCAATATCCAATTTGATAGAGATGTCATTGAGAGGGGCCGGCTACGCGTGTACGTGCGTCTATGACGGCACTGCAGCGGCTGATCTGCTGGAAAGGGAGCGGTTCGACCTGATCCTGCTGGACATTATGCTCCCCGGGGCGAATGGATATGAGCTGATGGAATATATACGGCCGATGGGGATGCCGGTGATTTTCCTGACGGCTAAGACAAGCGTGATGGATAAGGTGAAAGGCCTCAGGCTAGGAGCAGACGATTACTTGGCCAAGCCTTTTGAGATCATAGAGCTGCTGGCCAGGGTGGAGACTGTGCTGAGGCGGTACCATAAGGCGGAAGCCAGGCTGGAAGCCGGAGACGTGGAGATTGACCTGGATTCTAGGATTGTGAAAAAGGCAGGACAGCCCGTTGGCCTTACCAAGAAGGAATTCGACTTGCTGGTGCTGTTTGTGCAGAATCAAGGCATCGCTCTTTTTCGGGAAAAAATATATGAGCGGGTGTGGGAGAGCGAGTACATGGGAGACAGCCGGACGGTAGACCTCCATGTGCAGCGTCTGCGCCGCAAAATAGGTTGGGAAGATAAGATTAAGCCGGTATATAAAGTGGGATACCGGCTGGAACTATAGCAAATGCCAACAGAATGCAGAGCAGAGGAACGCCATGAAATTTTCTTGGAAGATCTTTATCAGTACCTTTCTGATCGTCCTCCTGTCCTTCGGGGTGGGGGGCTATTTCCTTGTGTCCACAAGCTTTCATTCCGGGCTGAGCCGGGAGATGAAGAACGCGAAGGAAGAAAACCGGCTTCTCCAGACTCTGCTTGCTGTTCAATTAGGCAATACAGAAGAGGAGGGAAACATAGATAAGGCTGCCTTGGTAAGAGAAGGAATGGGAGCAGTGGAAGAGCAGATGAGCGGTACCATTATACGGTGCCGTATCAGTATGCCCGCCGATACGACGATCTATGAGAACATCCATTACTTTGGAATAGAAGGGGAGGAAGGCAAAGAGCTCCCGGAAAATCTTTCAGAAGATAATATCGGATACAGCGTTACGAAGCTCCAGGACATCTATTTTATCCAATGCGCGGCATACATGAAATTTGAAGAAGAGCTGGTGTGCGTGGAAACGTTCCGGGATATTTCGGAATTGTTTCTGGAGAGAAAGGAACAGTTTGCTATTTTTCGCAATATGGTGTATGTGGTAGGAGCAATCAGCGGAATCGGGAATTTTTTCATCGCACTTTGGCTGACAGATCCGATTATCCGATTGTCCAGGATTACAAGGAAGTTCGCGTCCGGGGATCTGAACGCCCGGTCGAAGATACAGACCAGCGATGAGATCGGGCAGCTGGCTCAAGATTTTAATCATATGGCAGACCGCATTGAGAAGGATATCCAGGAGCTGACGGAGATCAATCTGCGTCAGGAGGACTTCATCGGAAGTTTTGCCCATGAGCTGAAGACTCCGCTGACTTCGATCATTGGCTATGCGGATATGCTCAGATCCCGCAGAATGGATGATCAGGAACGTTTTCTGGCGGCAAATTATATCTTTACAGAGGGGAAACGGCTGGAATCCCTGTCTTTGAAGCTGCTGGAACTGATTCTGGCGGGCAATGAGAGCCTGCAGCTTGGTTCTGTAGAAGCCTCTGAGCTGCTGCAGGAGCTGGAAGGGATGATGCGTCCTCTCCTGGAAGAGGATAATATCAGCCTGCAGGTGAAGGCACAGAAGGGGAAGATCCTGGCAGACCGGGATCTGCTTAAGACCGTATTGGTCAATGTGATCGACAATGGCCGCAAGGCGATTGACGGCCCTGGCAGTATATTGGTCATCGGAAAACCAGAAGAGGGCGGCTATACGTTCAGCGTTCGGGATACCGGCAAAGGGATTCCTAAGGAGGAACTGGGAAGGATTACGGAAGCGTTCTATATGGTAGACAAGTCTCGTTCCCGGAAGAAGGGCGGCGCGGGGCTTGGCCTGGCGATCTGTCAGGAAATTATCCGGCTGCACGGAGGGACCATCGAATTCAGCAGCGCGCTTGGCAAGGGGACAACGGTGCGCATATACCTGAAATCGGGGAACAAGGAGCGCAGGGAGGCGATAAATTGAGCAGACAGAACATGGTGAGAGGAAAATGGCTGGGGATGCTGGCGGCGGCCGGGGCAGCCCTGCTCTTGTGCACGTTGCTTCCTACTTATATTTTTCATGTCCAGGAGAGGGAAATACTGCGCCAAGTGAGGACAGAAGACTATGAGATGATTGAGATCAGCCTAAGAAAGTCCATGGAGGGCAAGAGCTTGATAGAAAAATTTCTGTTTCTTCAAGAGCCGGGGGTAGAATACATGCAGAACACTCAGATGTCGGACAAAGATGACGAACAATATTGGCGGATACAGGAGAAGATCCAGACAGAGCTGTATACTTTTTATGGGAACTTATGTGAAGGAGCGCCGGCCTTCACCAGAGCCGGCCGGTATATCGCTGTGGATATGGATGACCCGGGCCGGGCGCTTAATGTCTGGAAGGCAGAATATATCGACGACTGGACCGGAACAGTGGTAACGGCGGTCCTGGATGAATCCACGGGAAAGCTGATTGATATCTGGGGATATGAACAGGAGTATACTGGAGATTGGTATGCATACAGGGAGGCTTTCATATACGCGTGGTTCCAGTATATAGGCGCATACAGCTGTGATGTGGCGGATGTCAAGGTATGGGCCGATGGATATATCGCGTATGAGGATGACCTAAATGCGGCAATATCCGATACCCGGGAGCAAGAGGGAAAAAGCGGCGCCCAGGAATGGGCCGCTGCAGCAGAAGAAGGGACAGAAGAAGGAGCCTCTGTATCCAAGGAGGAGTACAAGTCTGCAGATGCCGGGACAGGAGGCAAGGTCACAGAACAGATGCTGGAGAGCTGGGGGATTCCCCCGGAGTATATGGTACTCCTGGAAGTGACGGGGATAAACGGCAACGAGTATCTCTCCCGAGAAGAGATCCTGATGTTGATCGAGAACAGCTTGTACGCAGGCGAGTGGGCGCAGCTGAAACTTGCGGTCTACACAGCGGATGAAACTTATTATGTAGACTTTCACAATTCCCCAATAGGATTCGGATTTTCATAACTCCAGCAGAAACCGGCATGAGTCTGCCAAGCCTGCTTTATGAGTGCTATGTCAACTTGACAAAGCCGCCGGATTCTCCGATAATGTTACTATGAAAGTCCGGTTTACAGGCAGAGACGGAAGGAATGTCTGCAGGCCGGACTGTGCGTACGGGGAAATGGCGAGAGCAGACATAGGAGGGAATCAGATGAGACAGTGTATGGATGCGGACAATCTGCACCGCCGCCTAAAGAAGATTATTGGACAAGTGCAGGCGATTGACAGGATGGTGGATGAAGATGTGCCCTGCGAGGATATTCTGGCCCAGATTAATGCGGCGAAGTCTGCCCTGCATAAGGTGGGACAGGTGGTGCTGGAAGGGCATATCAGCCATTGTGTGCGGGATGGGATTGAACATGGGGATGCAGATCAGACCATTGCCAACTTTACTAAAGCAGTAGAACGGTTTGCAAATATGATTTGAGGCAGTTGGGAGAGTATCGGATGGAGAAGGTTAGTATAATCATACCGGTATACAATGCTGCAATGTATTTGGAGAAATGTCTGGACAGCGTAATTTCTCAGACTTATCGGAATTTGGAAATTATCATTGTCAATGACGGCAGCAAAGATAACAGCCTGGCTATATGCGAGGAATATGAACGCACAGATGAAAGGATCGTCCTGATCGACAAGGAGAATACAGGAGTGTCAGATTCCAGGAACCAGGCTATGGAGGCGGCGACGGGGAAATACCTTCAGTTCATGGACAGTGACGATTGGCTTACTCCGGATGCCACAGAGAAAATGGTGACGCTGGCGGAGATGACAGGCTGCGATATGGTGATCGGAGACTTCTACCGAGTGGATGGATGCAGGTTCTCTTTGAAGAGCCATATACAGGATACAAAAGTGATGAGCAGAAAAGAGTTTGCCGCCCATATGATGGAGGAACCGGCAGACTTTTATTATGGAGTCATGTGGAATAAGCTGTACAAGCGGGAACTTGTGCGCAAGTATGCGCTGTCCTGCAGCGAGCGGCTGAATTGGTGCGAAGATTTTCTCTTTAACCTGTCTTACATACGGAGGGCGGATACTTTCTGCGCTCTGCAGGCTCCGGTATACTACTATGTAAAGCGCAAAGGGAGTCTGGTTGCGTCTGAGCTGAAGAAGACGAGCGCCGTGTATGTACGTCTGCTGCTTTTGGAAGAGTACCGCAGGCTGTATCAGAGTATAGGACTGTATGAGGATAACAAAGTGAAAATCAATGCCTTTGTGCTGTCCATCGCCAAGGATGGCCATGTGAGCAAAATCCCGGGGAATCGGCTGAGCGGGAGGCTGGAAGAAGGAAGCAGCGAAGAAAAGAAGATGGCGTGGGCGGCCCAGGAGAAGAAGGAAAAGAGGGCCAAGCAGAAGAAAGTCCAGGAAGAAAAGGCGGCAAGGCGGAAGCGGGCCCAGGATGCAATTGGTATTCCGCTTCCAATAGCGGCGAAGCCTATTCGGGCCGAACATACTTTTGAGCCTGTCTGGGACGGCCGATCGCGTAAGCTGATCCTCGGCACGTTTCCGTCGGTGAAATCCAGGGAGACGGAATTCTATTACGGCCATCCCAGGAACCGGTTCTGGAAGGTAATTGCAGCGCTGTACCATGCGCCAGTTCCTCAGACAATAGAAGAAAAAAAGTGTCTGCTGCTGGATAATGGAATTGCCCTGTGGGATGTGGTTCAGTCGTGTGACATTAGAGGTTCCAGCGACAGCAGCATACGCAATGTCATACCAGCAGATATCAAGGGACTGCTGGAACGATCTAACATAGCGGAGGTCTATACGAACGGTGACACAGCATTCCGACTGTATCGGAAGTATTGTGAGAAAGAGACGGGCAAGAAAGCAGTGAAGCTTCCCTCTACAAGCCCTGCCAACGCGATGTTTTCCCTGGAAAGGCTGATCCAGGAGTGGGGCGGGCGTCTGCTGTCTCAGGAGACGGCTGCTGAAGAGACAGAAGAAGGAGAGGCATGGTCAGATGGAATCAAAGGAGAAGGGTGATTTTTCCACAGGCAGTGTGGCCCGTCATATGATGCGGCTGGCAGGGCCGATGACAGTGGCGCAGCTGATTAATGTGCTGTATAACGTGGTAGACAGGATTTATATCGGCAGGATTGAGGGGCAGGCGGCCCTGGCTCTGACCGGGCTTGGCGTATGTTTCCCGCTGATTACCATCGTCATTGCCTTCGCAAATCTGGCGGGAGGCGGAGGCGCGCCGCTGTTCTCGATAGAGAGGGGCAGGGGCAACGAAGAGGAAGCAGAGTATTTGCTTGGGAATTGTGTGACGATGCTCGTGGTATTCGGCATATCGTTAACCATCCTCGGCCTTATGTTCAAGGAACCGCTTCTGTATCTCCTCGGAGCCAGCAAGGACACTTTCCCTTACGCCAACGACTATATTACTATCTACCTGCTGGGCAGCGTGTTTGTGACGCTGAGCCTGGGCCTGAACACATTTATCAATGCGCAGGGCTTCTCTAGGACCGGGATGATGACGGTGGCTATCGGAGCAGTACTGAATTTGATTTTAGATCCCATCTTCATATTTACCTTCGGCATGGGAGTGAAGGGGGCTGCCTTGGCCACAATCCTGTCACAGATGGCGGCTGCGGCCTGGACATTAAAATTTCTGACCGGCAGGAGGACATATATTCGAATCCGCTTCGACCGTATGAAGTGCTGTATGAGGCGGGTGATGCGGATCGCTGGCTTAGGGCTCGCCGGCTTTACCATGTCGGTGACCAACAGCGCTGTCCAGATGGTGTGCAACGCCACGCTGCAGTCTTACGGCGGGGATCTCTATGTGGGCGTGATGACAGTGATTAGTTCTATCCGGGAGGTGGTGCAGTCGGCTATCATCGGGATCTCTAACAGCGCGCAGCCGATTATGAGCTATAATTATGGGGCTGACAAGCCGGAGAGGGTAAAACAGGCTATCCGCTATACTACATGGCTGCAGCTGGCGTGTACCTGTGCTGTGTGGGCGTTTCTGTCCGCGTTCCCGGCATTTTTTATCCATATTTTCAATGAAGACGCGGCGCTTACCGCGGCCGGCGTACCGTGTATGCACATTTACTTTTTTGGCTTCTTCATGATGACATTTCAGTATGCCGGGCAGTGTGTATTCACCGCCCTTGGCATGTCGGGGAAGGCAGTTTTTTTCTCCATTCTGCGCAAAGGGATTATCGTCATTCCGCTTACGCTGCTGCTGCCGATGGCGGCGGGAGTGCACGGGGTCTTCCTGGCGGAACCCATTTCCAACTTTATCGGCGGAGGGGCCTGCTTTCTCACTATGTATATAACGGTGTACCGGAAGCTGAAGACAGGGATAGCATGGAACCCGGGAGGCAGCCGCTGAATGGGCGCAGCTGCGCGCCCGGTGGGCTTATTGCCTGTAAAAATTAAATTTTTGTAAAAAATATACAAAATTATTAGAAAAAAATTGTCTGTTTTGCGGATGGACAATTATAAGTCGCTCCACTATAATGTGGACATACCAAAAGACATGTGACTGGTAATGCAGGCAGGATCTGAAGAAAAAGTACATGCGAAAGCAATGTATTTATTTCGTCAGGTCTTTTTTTGTGTTACAGGAGAGCCCCCGGATTGCTCCGGGCTGCGTCCTCCCGCAATCCTACCTGTATTCGCAATCCGGCCTGACGGCCTGCTTGCTCATACAGGTTAGCGTCTCGAAAGTACAGCCGGATCAGACTGCGGGCAGTCTGCCCGTCTCTGCTTTGAGACTGGGCTTTCAAAGTAAAAGAGAGGAGAAACATTTATGGCTAAGGATTATAAGAAAATTGCCTCCGAAATACTGAAAAGTATCGGCGGTGAAGAAAATGTAGCCCATCTGGAGCACTGCTCCACCAGACTTCGCTTTACTCTGGTTGATTCGAAGAAAGCGGATGTGGAGGCGATTAAGAAAATCAATGGCGTAATGGGAGTTGTCATGACTGCCCAGTGCCAGGTAATTATTGGAAATGATGTGATTGAAGTGTTTGACGCGCTGAATGAAATAGGCTCTTTTGGGGGCGGCAAGCCGGCAGCGGCGGCAAGCCAGGAGAAGAGAAGCGTCGGCGCGGTGGTATTGGACTTTGTCGTAGGCGTCTTTCAGCCGCTCATTCCGGCCATCGCGGGCGGCGGTATTCTGAAGGCCCTGCTCTCCTTGCTGACCCTGATCGGATGGGTGGACAGCGCTTCCGTCGTCTATCAGGTGCTCTATCAGGCAGCAGATGCCACGCTCTATTTTCTGCCGATTATGGTAGCTGTGACAACTGCCAATAAATTAAAATGCAATCGGCTGATCGCGGTTGCCGTGGTCGGCACATTGATTCTCCCCAGCGTAACGACGCTGATTTCAGAGGGCGCGGTGCTGTTCGGATTCACGATCCAGAATATCCAGTATTCCTACCAGGTATTTCCTGCTATTCTGTGCGTAATGTTCCTGGCCCTTGTGGAAAAATATGTAACGAAGATTTCACCGAAGCCGATTCGTGTATTTTTTGTGCCGATGGTGTGCATTATTATTGTTGTGCCGGTGACGCTGCTTATCCTTGGACCTCTGGGATACAACGTTGGACAGCTTCTGACAACCGTAATCCTGTTCCTGTATGACAAGCTTGGATGGATTGCAGTCGCGCTTCTGGCGGCGATCCTGCCGTTCATGATTGCGACGGGCATGCACAAGGCGCTTGTGCCTTACGCTGTATCTTCTATCACAGAGATGGGAGAGGAACTTCTGTATATGCCGGCGTCTCTTGCGCATAATATCTCTGAGAGCGGCGCTTGTTTTGCCGTAGCGGTAAAGACAAAGGATACGGATCTGCGGTCCACAGCAATCTCCGCAGGTATTTCCGCCCTGTTCGGTATTACGGAGCCGGCACTCTATGGTGTTACGCTGATGCGTAAGAAAGTCTTGGCAGGTGTTGTGACAGGAAGCTTCTTAAGCGGCCTGATCATTGGCCTGACTGGCTTGAAAGCGTTCGTGGCAATGGGCCCCGGACTGGCAGGTATGGCCATGTTCGTAGACCC
>CALWRT010000067.1 GCA_944384015.1 uncultured Lachnospiraceae bacterium
CTTAAAGAAGAAAGGGATTCCCTATGAAGAAGTATCCAGCCTTGACGACGCCATGCCGAAGCTGGATATCCTCTACATGACCCGCGTGCAGAAAGAACGTTTCTTTAACGAGGAAGATTATGTGCTCATGAAGGATTTCTACATACTCGACAGAGAAAAAATGAAATCTGCCAAGGAAGATATGCTGGTGCTGCATCCCCTTCCCCGCGTCAACGAGATCTCCGTGGAAGTGGATTCTGATCCCCGGGCAGTCTACTTTAAGCAGGTACAGTATGGCGTTTACATCCGCATGGCCCTGATTCTCACATTATTGGAGGTAAAAGTATGTTAAATGTAGGTGAATTGAGCGAAGGTTTTGTATTAGATCATATCCAGGCCGGAAAAAGCATGGATATTTATAAATATTTGAAACTGGATCAGCTGGACTGCTGTGTGGCCATCATCAAAAACGCGCGAAGCAGCAAAATGGGCAAAAAGGATATTATCAAAGTAGAATGCCCCATCGACATGCTGGATCTGGATATTCTTGGATTCATCGATCACAACATCACCGTCAACATCATTCAGGATTCCAGAATCATTGAAAAGAAAAAGCTGCATCTTCCCGCTGAAATCAAAGACATCATCAAATGTAAGAATCCTCGCTGCATCACATCGATTGAGCAGGGGCTGCCCCATATTTTTGTCCTGACAGACAAAGACAAGGAAGTCTATCGCTGCAAATACTGTGAGGAGAAACATCAGTGGTAATATAACATGAGAAAGACAAATTATCTGGAGGCCGCCGGTATTCTGTCACTGTCCCTCCTGCTCACTACCTCTCTTTCTGTCTCCAGCTGCCTGCCGGAAATGATGAGAGAGTTCACCGGATATTCCCGGTCATCGCTGGAGCTGCTGATCTCTGTTCCGGCCTTCGCCATGATGGCTGTCATTGCCTCTACGTCCATCCTCTCTCGCTTCATCGGCGAGCGAACAATGGTGATCGCGGGGCTTCTGCTGTTCGGAACCGCTGGTGTAGTCCCGGTATTTACCGATGTATTTGAAGTAATCTTTCTCTCCCGCGTCCTGCTGGGCGTGGGAACCGGCCTGTTAAATACTCGGGCGGTCAGCCTGATTGGCGAACGGTTCACCGGCAGCCTGCGCTCCCGCCTTCAGGGGATTCGCTGTTCTATGGAGACCCTGGGCCAGGCGGCGCTGACGCTTATTGCCGGGCAGCTTCTGCGCTTCGGATGGAGATACGCCTTCTTGATCTACGGGACATCCTTCATCATCCTAGTCATTTATGTCTCCTTCGTTCCAGCCAGGGCAAGAGCGGCTTCTTCACCGAAAGGCGGTCCATCCCATGACAGCCGGCCCTCTTCTTCCTGCCGGCTTACCGGCAGGGATTGGCGTTTTGTTCTCGCCTATGGCCTGCTTGGCGCGCTGGTGATCTCTACAAGCGTATGCATCTCCATACGGATGGCAAGTCTCGTGGTGGAATCCGGCATCGGCACTGCTGTCGGCGGCGCTAATATACTCAGTATGTCTGTATTTTCAGGATTTTTAGGAGGTCTCGCCTTCGGAAAGCTGATGGGCCGTTTCCAGAAGTTCCTGCTGCCCGGTGCTCTAGCGCTGGCTGCCTTCGGAATGGTCCTCATCTCCCTGGCGGATCATCTGTTCCTCCTTGGCGCAGGTGCCGTCATATCCGGCTTCTGCTGTACTTGTTGCACGTCGTTTATTTTCAACGTCCTGTCCGACCGCCTGAGGGCACAGGTACTTGACGCTGCCAATTCCGCGGTTCTTGTAGGATGCAACCTGGGCTCCTTTATCACGCCTCTTATACTGAAGGCGTTCTCCTTCATTAGTCCGGAATTATCCTTCGGCTATTTGGCCTACGGAATCTTGCTGCTGCTGGCGGCGGCCGGGACGCTGGCGCTGCTGCATAAAACATCCCATCAATAAGGAAATGCTGATTGAATCAGCATTTCCTTAAACATTCTGCTGGATGCGCTTTCATCAGCGCGCCCCTAACATTTCTTATTAAGACCGGAAAGCTCTCTTTTATGTTCCTCCCAGATACTGTCATTAATTTTTCGGCCTCAGACTGCATTCCCTGCTCATTCTATATCATACTGCCGTATAATTCTCTGCCCTGCGCGCAAAATTCTGTTCCAGCATCTGGCGGTGGGACAGGAACGCCGGATCGTCGAAATACTTGGCGTGCTGCGGACATTTGCGCACGCAGCTCTGGCACTTGATGCAGATTCCCGTAACCTGCAGAGGATCTGACAGCTCAATAGAACCCATCGGGCAATTTCTAGCGCACAGTCCGCACTTTACGCAGAGATCTTCGTGCGTCTTCGGCTTCGCTTTCAGGAACTTGGCAGGCTGCCCATCCATCCCCTTGGGAACATAATAGGGGGCGGCAGCGTCTCCTTGTACCTGAACCGGCTCCGGGATCTCCTGAGCCGCCATCACCTTCCCGGCAATTCTCTCCGAAAAGGCGTCAATCTCGCCGAAATCTTCCTCTCCCGGCCGTCCCGGGGCGAGCTCATCGCTGAAAGCGTGAACCCCCACGAAGGCTCCCCCTGCTACTGTGTGGAAGCCATCCGCCTCCAAGGTCGCGCACAGCTCCGCCAGGGAATTGTCGAAGGACCGGTTGCCGTAGGTCACAACAGCCACGGCCAAGGCGCCGTTGCCCCGCAGTTTCTCCTGGTAATCCGGCAGAATCTTATTGGGCAGTTTCCCCGCATAGGTGGGACCGCCTACTACGACAAGATCCGTCTCCTGGAAAATCTCTTCCTTCTCCCTCTCCTTGGGCGTCGTCCATGGAATCTGCCGACAGGGAACTCCCATCGCCCGGGCCAGATTCTCAGCAACGCGGCAGACCACGATCCGGGTATTATCCGTGGGGCTAAAATACAACGCGCAGACATTCTCAATCTTCATAATCCTTTCCTCCCAATACATATTCATGATCATAAATTCCGTAAATTACGGATATAGATCAACCATAAGCTCAGTCCTAAGGACCTCTACTCCCCCCCATTATACCACTAACCGCCGACTGCAACAACATAGCCGGGAGCAATCCCTTCACGGACAACCATGTGCCCGCGCGAGGACTGCTCCCGGCCAACGCTGTAAACCTATAATAATTATGAAGTAAAATGATAAGCCGGGTTCTGTCTTGAATGGCCATCTATCTCGAACCGGCGTCGCCACCGGCCTCAAGCAACCCACCTGAAGGCACGGCGGGCCGCCGTATCGCCTTCTGTTCGGTCTTGCTTCGGATGGGGTTTACATATGCCCCGCCTGTTGCCAGGCAGGCGGTGGTCTCTTAAACCGCCCTTCCACCCTTACCAGGATACCCTGGCGGTATATTTCTGTTGCACTTTCCTTGGAGTCGCCTCCACCGGACGTTATCCGGCATCCTGCCCTGTGAAGCCCGGACTTTCCTCAGACGGCGCCTTTCGGCCTGCCGCCCGCGGCCATTTCTTTTACTTACGCTAGCGATTGTAACATATCCCAGGGGGAAAAGCAACCTCCATAACTTCTCCACGCATACTCACAGTTTTCTCTCGCTTCGCCGTTCTCCCGTTGTCCAGTATCCCATCTTCCGATCCATCGATCTGTCTCACGATCCCCACAGATTCCACCGACATATCCCGCATGGGCATCACGCTGGAAGAATGCCTCTCCCTTCCCTAACCAGCGGGAAGATATGCTTGCTATTTCCTCCTATTTCGACTATAATGGCATTTGCGCTGCCGCCTGACGGGTACTTCCCTGTGACGGCCTACCATCAGAACTGCTTGTGGAGGAAACTCTTATGAATCGATATAAAACATTTTTTTCTTATGTTCTCCCCTCTCTGCTGGCATTTGCCCTGTCGGGCGTATATGCCATCGTAGACGGGTTCTTCGTGGGCAACAGCATCGGCGACGCCGGCCTATCTGCCATCAACATTGCCTATCCGGTCACCGCCCTCATACAGGCGGCCGGAACCGGAATTGGAATGGGCGGCGCCGTCATGTATTCTGTCCGCATGGCGGAGGAGAAGCCCAAGGACGCCCGTGATTTTCTTCAGGCCACCCTGCTCTATCTCGCCGCAGGCAGCGTGCTGCTGACAGCTCTGCTCTTCCCTCTCATTCCAACTTTGCTTAGGATTATGGGGGCCAGCGGCTATCTGCTCACGCTGGGAGAAGAATATCTCTTCTATATTATCCTGGGCGCTGCCCTGCAGGTATTTGCTACCGGCCTTGTGCCTGTCATACGGAACAACGGCGGCTCCCTGTTCGCGATGTTCTGTATGATCGCGGGCTTCCTGACCAATATTGTGCTGGACTATGCCTTCGTGTGGGTGTGGAAATATGGCATGGCAGGCGCCGCGGCAGCCACGATCATCGGACAGGGCGTCACGATGCTGGGGGGCTTCATCTATCTGATCCGCAGGAAGCTTCTCTGCCTCCATTTTCCCGCCAATGCCTTAGCCTCTCTGCTGTCCATCGTAAAAATAGGACTTGCCCCATTCGGGGCCACCATGTGCCCAATGATCTCCCTGCTATTTATGAACCGGGCCAGCATGTCCTATGGAGGAGAACCGGGAGTAGCGTGCTATGCCTGCATCTCCTATATCACATCCGTTCTCTATCTGATCCTGCAGGGCGTGGGAGATGGAAGCCAGCCTCTTATGAGCCGTTACTACGGGATGGGCAAGACAGCGGATGTGCGCGACACGTGTTTTCTCGCCTATATGACGGCTCTGATCATCGGCGCCCTGTGTATCGCCGGCCTCTATATCACCCGCTTTGAAATTGGCGTCCTATTCGGCGCGTCCGGCACTGTATCCCTGGCCGTAGCGCAGTCCCTGCCCATTTTCCTGGCAGGCATCCCGTTCCTGGCGATCTCCAGGGTCACCACCTCCGCGTTCTATGCCACAGAGCAGAGCCTCTTCTCCTATATACTCGTGTATGCGGAGCCCCTGTCCCTAGTGATATTTCTCGCTGTTCTGCCATCTTTCTTCCAGATGGACGGCGTCTGGTGGAGCACTGCCCTCTCTCAGGTATTCGCAGCCTTACTTGCCCTTGTGCTGAAAAAGTATTCTGATGCCCAAGGAAGCATACGAGAATGAGCGCCCAGATAAGGCGCTCATTTTCTAAGAACATACGGATTTCATCAGCGTTTCTCTCTAAAACAATCGTTCAGTCCGCAATATTTTTATTCTGATATACAATGTATAGCCGGTTGGCCAGGCAGTTCTCCGTGTAGAAGAGATCTCCCCACCCTTCATAGTCGAAGGGTTCATAGCCTCCCAGCCTCATCTCATATCTCTTCTCCGTGATCTCTCGGTACGTAGGGTTAACGAACAAATAATCCGCCTCCAGATAGGTGTCCTCCGGCAGGAGGATTACCTGCTCCTTCTCTTCATCGGTGAGCAGTTTGTAAGCCCGGTAGATCCCCGCGTAGCTGTATCCCTCATAGGAACCGATGACAATGGCCTCCCCCGGGGCCGGGTCCGCCTTCCGAAGCACTCCTCTCAGACAGGAGAGCGCTGAGACATTCCAGTAATCCAACTCATACTTCTCTTCCACGTTCCCCCCTGCCAGTATGTTGTAGTAACCGAATTCATTCGGGTGGGCAAGGAGAATGACGATCACCATAATCACAAGCTGGATGGAAGCAGCCGCCTTTCCTAATATCCGCACCGCCTTCTCCCTGCTCTGCACAAGCCCCTGGAGAGCCCGCATCCCCAGAATCACAAAGGGACCATAGATAAAATAGAAATGCCTCCAGCCATTGTAGATCACCGGGTCGCACAGGATCGTATAGATCAGTATCGGCCAGACGAACACCAGGATCAGCACATAGTACTTGGGCGGCCCTTCCAGGATGCTCTTGGGCCTTGCGAAGTCAAAAGCCGTCATCACATTTCCTGCCGTCATCAAGATGAGGACAAAGACCGGGCTTGTCAAGAAGATCAGCACCGGAAGATAGTGCCATGGCAGCGTCCGAAAGGAATTGCCGAACATCTCTCCCTGATACATGAGAGAGCCCTCCCACCTGACAAAATTCATGGAATTGGACACCACATACTGGAAATACTCAATCACTGAAGGCCAAGTGGCCGGGGTGATAGCCAGGAACGCAAGGAAGAAACTGACAATGATCCCTGTTCCCAGCAGGAAATTCCTGCGGTTCCATTCTTTCTTCACGGTCAGGATGAGCAGGTAGAGCAGTCCTATCAGTCCCAGAAGCCAGAATCCCAGTACCCGGGTATTGGATGCGAAGGCACTGACAACGCCCAGCAGGACAGCGTGGCGGATCTTGCGCTCCTCGATAAAGCGCAGCCCAAAATAGATCACCATCAGCACAAACGCGGCGAACATCATATCTTTATTATTGTAGAAGCTGTCGGCGAAGATCCTCGGACTCAACCACCACATAAGACATCCTGTGATCCCGTACTTCCAGTCTCCGGTGAGCCTTCTCACGACCCCGTACAGGCACAGCATCCCCAGGAAACAGACGAGGAAAGTGTGGACATGCCACATCAGGCTGAGCGCCCTTGTATTTCCTTCATAGGAATATTTGATAAACAGCGGCGCAGTGGGGTAATAAGCCGACTGTCCATGATCCTTCTCCATATATTCGGAAATATAGACAATTCCATTCTCATCCGCCCACTGGACAAACGTACTGTCCTCCCCCCCGAACAGCCTCGCATATTCCTTCAGATTGGCTGAGAGGATCCCGAATTCTGTCTCCTCGTCCCAAGGCATTCCGTAATCTTTTGCCAGAAATATGCCCAGCAGAAGAACCACGGCGAAGAATACCGCCGTGATTCTCTTCTGGTATCGATCGATCTTTTCCAACATGTTCTTCATAACTCCTCTTCCGTGATCTTGGGAAACACCGATAAAATCCGTGTGTCCTATCGGAAACGTCATAAATGTTTTCTCTATGACGTTTCCTGCTCCGCTATACCCGGAAGCAGCCGCCTCCCAGGAATTCCCGAAGCAGGGAATTCTTCGGCACTTCTTCACTGGGGATCCCGATAAAATAGTCCAGGAATTTCAGAAGCCGCTTGGCCTCCTGATATTCAGGCTCTCCCTTGCCGATGCCGAATAAGACCGGCTCCGCATACTGCTTCAGCACAGCCAGTTCATAGATAAGAGCCGAGTTGAACATCACATCCGCGTCCTCCTGATAAGGGAAAATATTGCGGTCTTCCCCGCGCCGCACAGAAGGCCACATGGCGATCGTATTCTTCGCGGATGTTCCCCTCGTCCTGGAATCCCTCACCATCCTGCGGATCAGCCTGCCGTCCGTTGTGGGGATGCGGTTATGCTCGTCAATGTTGAGCTGGGTTAAGGCGCTGATATAGATTTTAAACTTATGGCCTTTGGGCAGGCGATAGGACAGCTTGTCGTTCAGGCAGTGGATCCCCTCAATCACAAGAACGTCTTCCGGACCCAGCTTAAGAAAATTGCCTTTGTACTCCCGCTTGCCTGACTTGAAATTAAACTCCGGTATCTCCACCGTCTCTCCCGCCAGCAGCCTCTCCATATCTGAGTTGAAGCCTTCCACATCGATTGCCTCCAGGCACTCATAATCCCGATTGCCGAACTCATCGAGGGGAGTATCCTCCCGATTCACAAAATAATTGTCCACAGCGATGGGATGAGGCTTCATCCCATGGGCAATCAGCTGGATCGACAGTCTGTGGGAAAAGGTCGTCTTGCCGGACGAGGAAGGACCCGCGATCATCACGAACTTCACATCCGGGCGGCTGGCGATTGTCTGGGCGATCTCCCCGATTTTTTTCTCCTGAAGGGCTTCCTGGACTAGGATCATCTCGCTGATTTTGCCTCTTGTGATGCAGTCATTGAGCTCTCCCACCGTATGCAGCCCAAGCATCTCTCCCCACTGGGAGGATTCCTTGAGCACCTGGAACAGCTTGTGCTGAGGGCAAAATTCCGGCACCGCCTTCGGCGCCTTCTTCTCCGGCATCTGCAGGACGAATCCTTCATCATAGGGGTACAGGGCGAAATACTTAATATAAGACATATCCGGCACCATATAGCCGTAGAAATAGTCCTCCAGCCTTCCCAGATTGTAGACATTTACCCGGGACACCCGGCGGTAATTGAACAGCTTCACCTTGTCTGCCATCCCGTGCCGCTGAAACCTGCGGATTGCCTCCGACGTATTCAGGGAATGCTTGCCGATCGGCTTCCCTTCCTCCACAATCTTTCTCATCTGTCTGTCTACACGGCTCAAGAATTCCTCCGTAATCTCCATCCCCTGTATGGTACAGTACAGCCCCTTGCTCAGGGAAAAGTGGACGAACAGCCGATCCACCACATCTTTGCCGGCCACATCGAACACAGCCTTCACCATGAGAAGGGTTGCGCTTCGGCGGTATGTATTCATCCCCGCTTCCTCCCGGGCCGTAATAAAATGCAGTTCTCCTCCTTCGGTTAACTTCTTCCTCAGCTCCACCAGGCGGTTGTTCAGCAGAGCCAGTAAGATATCATCCTCATAATTCTTCGCGTATTCCTCCGCCAGCTCTTTCAGGGACGTCCCTTCCGGCACTTGGCGTTCTTCCCCCTCGATACAAACCTTCAGCATCTCCATCATCGCTTCTCCTTACTTTTCGCGTCTGCCTCATCTGATATCAGGCCGGCCGCATGTATGCTTATACTGTGAAGAATGGATGCGCGATCTTCGCCGGCACGATATGCACATCCTCTCCCAGAAGCTCCTGCATTATCTCTGATGCATCTTCTATAAAGATATGCTCTATCCCGTAATGTCCGGCATCGATCAGGGCGATTCCCTGAGCCGCCGCATCCACTCCCGTATGGTAATCCACATCCCCTGTCACATAGACATCGGCTCCAGAATCGATAGCGGCGCCCACGAAACTCTTGCCGGATCCCGGGCACACCGCTGCCCTCGCAACAATCCTCTTAGGATCACCATATACATTCACGGAGGGCAGCCCGAAGATCTCTTTGATCTCTTTGGCGTACTCCTCCAGGCTGACAGGCTCTTTAAGCCGCCCTGTCCTCCCGAATCCGCCCTCCCCCTCGTCCATGATGCAGGTGACTTCCAGCGGCTCTGCTCCCAGCAACTTCATCCTGCGAGCCGCTCCGTCGGCCATTACCGCCACATCATAGTTCGTGTGCATCGCGAAATAACACATATCCGCCTTCAGTATCTTGATCAGCCTTCTGCCGGCAATGTCCTCTTCTATCACCCGCTTCACCGGGGAGAACAACAGCGGATGATGGGTGACGAGCATATCAGCCCTCCCCCTGACCGCCTCCTCAATCACTTCATCCGACGCATCCAGCGCCACATAGATGGTCTTCACTTCCTTATCAGCTCTTCCCGCCAGAAGACCGACATTATCCCACTCCTCCGCATAGGCCGGCGGTATCCGTCCCTCCAGCCGTTCAATAATCTCCCTGCTCTTCAAAGTAACCTGCCGCCTCCTTAATCCGTTCCAGATAATGCTGTATCTCTTCTTGTCTCGCTTCGCTCCCCTTACGTCCTGCCAAGCCATCTAAAATGCGCCGGTACGCATCCTGCTCTCTGTGCAGGTAATCAAGCAGCACCGGGTGCCTTGCCTCCAGCAGAGCCTTCCCGAACAGGAACTCCACATCCTTCGTATAGTCTCCCTGCCCTCTGACAGCGCTCATCATCGGGTAATATTTCCCGTCTTCCTCTACCATGTCTTCCCCGGTGATATAGAAGCCCGCCTGATCCAGAAATCTGCGGAATTCCTCGACCTCAGACTGGGGCTGGAAGACAAACGCGCGGATACCTGCCCATTTTTCTCTGGATTGCTCCAGTATCCGTCTCATCAGAGGTCCCCCCATGCCGGCAATGAGGACACAGTCCGCCTCCCCGTTCTTAAGTTCGGCCAGTCCATCCGACAGCCGCGTCTGTATGTAATCCGTCAGCCCTGCGGCCCGGATATGTTCTGCTGCCCGGCCAAGGGGCCCTTCTCTTACGTCCATTGCAATTGCCGACGGAATCATTCCCTGCCTCACAAGCCAGATGGGCACGTAGGCATGATCGGTTCCTACATCTGCCAGGCGGCTTGCGGCAGGCACCATCGCCGCCACAGCCTGCAGGCGCTTGGATAGCTGCATCGTCTTCCTCCTCAATCGAGATAATCCCGCAGCTTCCTGCTTCTGCTGGGATGACGCAGCTTGCGCAGCGCCTTCGCCTCAATCTGGCGGATTCTTTCACGGGTAACGTTAAATTCCTTGCCCACCTCTTCCAGCGTGCGCGCTCGCCCATCCTCCAAGCCGAACCGCAGGCAGAGCACCTTCTGCTCTCTCTCAGTGAGAGTACCAAGCACTTCCACCAGCTGCTCTTTCAGAAGGGTAAAAGCCGCCGCGTCCGCCGGCACCGGAACATTGTCATCCTGTATAAAATCGCCCAGATGGCTGTCTTCTTCCTCTCCAATAGGCGTCTCCAGCGATACCGGCTCCTGGGATATTTTCAGGATTTCCCTCACCCGCTCCACAGGCATATTCATCTCCTTGGCGATCTCCTCGGGCGTAGGCTCCCGTCCCAGCTCCTGAAGCAGCTGCCGAGATACCCGGATCAGCTTGTTGATCGTCTCTACCATATGCACCGGAATGCGGATCGTCCTCGCCTGATCCGCGATCGCCCTCGTGATGGCCTGGCGAATCCACCAGGTAGCATAAGTGGAAAACTTATATCCCTTGCGGTAATCAAACTTCTCTACCGCCTTGATCAGCCCAAGGTTGCCTTCCTGGATCAGATCCAGGAACAGCATCCCGCGCCCCACATATCGTTTGGCAATGCTTACCACCAGACGCAGATTAGCCTCCGCCAATCGCTTCTTGGCGTCTTCATCTCCCAGTTCCATCCGCTTGGCAAGCTCGATCTCCTCCTCCGCGCTGAGCAGCGGCACTTTCCCGATCTCTTTCAGATACATGCGCACGGGATCCTCAATGCTGACGCCGTCCGGCACGCTCAAATCGATCTGCTCCATATCCACGTCGTCTTCATCGTCCAGGATGATATCGTCTTCGCTGTCGGTGATCCGAAGCACGTCGATATTGTTGGCCTCCAGGAAATCCAGGATTTTCTCGAATTTATCCGCATCCAGTTCCATATCCGCGAAAAAATCGCTGATCTCCTGGTACTCCAGGACGTTCTTCTTCTTCTTCGCCATAGCCAGAAGTTCTTTCAGCCGGTCACCGAATTTCATTACATTTTCTTCCATGTAAGTTCCATCCTTCCATACATTGTTTATAGTCTGTCCTCTAATCTATCGAAATATGCAGTTTTTCCAATTTCTGTAATTCACCTCTGGCCCGTATAATTTCCTGGAAAGCGGCAATATCCGCCACATCCGCGGCCATCGCCTTCGCGTCCAGGCTGCTTCGCAGCACCTTAAGAAGCGTCTCCAGCACCGCTTTCTCCTGGGCCTCCTTCGATGACAAGTCCCTCGTACTGGCATTGAATAGGGAAGCTGCTTCCTTCTGCTCTTCCTGGCTCTCAAAGCGGCTGATAATTCTGGCCGGATTGAGCTGTCCTTCCTCCAGCTGTCCCAATACAAGCTTCGCACACTCCCGGCACATGGGATCCGTGAAATCTTCCCACGACAGGTAATCTCTCACCTGTCTGTACAGCCCTGGTATCTCAATCAGCCATGTCAGCAGCAGCTTCTGGGAAGCGCGCAGGCCGTCTTTTCCTTCCCTTCGCGCCTTCTCCCTTGCTTGCCCGGACGGTTCTGCCTGTCTCGGCACATATCCCTGATTGCCCAGCTCGTTCACCCTTTTCTTAAGGCTCTCATAGGGTATCCGGTACTTTTCCGCCACCGCCTGTGTATAATTTTCCCGTTCCAGCTCTTCATCAAACTGCAGAAGGCGCATGGCGCATTCATTCTGGAAGGCGGTCTTCCCCTCCGGATCTTCCAAATCATAAGTCCCTTCCAGCGTCCACAGTTCATACATAAAGCTGTTCTGCGCTTCCTCCATCCGTTTCCGGAATTCCTCCGCCCCAAGGTTCTTGATAAATTCATCCGGATCTTTATAGGGACGCATATCAATCACTCTGGCTGATATGCCTGCCTCCTTCAAAATGGGGATGCCTCTTAACGCCGCTTTGCGGCCGGCCTCGTCGCTGTCATAGCATAGGAGCACCTTGCCTGCGTACCGCTTGATCAGCATCGCCTGCTGGGGAGTGAGCGCTGTGCCCAGGGAGGCCACCGCCTCTGAGAATCCTGCCTGGTGGAGAGCAATCACATCCATGTATCCCTCGCACAAGATGAACTGCTGCCGCCTCGACAGCCTGGCCAAATGAATTCCGTACAGGTTCCGGCTCTTATCGAAAGCTGCTGTCTCAGGAGAGTTCAAGTATTTAGGCTTCCCTTCTCCCATTACACGGCCTCCGAAGCCGATCACCCGGCTTCCCGCGTCCATAATCGGGAACATGACACGGTTCCAGAACTTGTCATATGCCCCGTGCTTCTCATCCATCGTCACAAGCCCGGACTGACGAAGCTGTTCGTCTGTAAACCCTTGCTTCTTCAGATACCGGTATAGGTCATCATTGTATTTGCTGGAATATCCCAAGCCGAACTTCTGAATAGTCTCGTCGCCAAGCCCCCGCTGCTTCAGATAGGCGTAGGCGCCGCTCCCCTGGCTGCTCCGCAGCAGATAATAATAATACTTCGCCGCCAGCTTGTTCATCTCCAAAATACGGGACTTCACATCGGCCCTTCTTCGCTCCTCCTCAGAGTATTCCTCATCCGGCAGAGAAATTCCGGCCCTCTCAGCCAGCGCCTTCAGCGCCTCCGGAAACGAATAGTTCTCATATTCCATTAAAAAGGTAAACACATTGCCCCCGGCCCCGCAGCCGAAGCAGTAATACATCTGTTTGGCCGGCGTTACGGAGAACGACGGGGATTTTTCATTGTGAAACGGACACAGCCCAAAATAATTGCTCCCCCTTCTCTGGAGCTTCACGTATTCGGAAATGACGTCTACAATGTCATTCCTAGAGCGAACTTCCTCTATCAAGTCGTCGGAATACCGCATGCTGTCCGTCCCTCCTTCTTCTGTCAGATACTCCAGGACTTAGGGATATAAGCCTCCTGGAATTTTGCCGTCGCATATTGATCCGTCATCCCCGCTATGTAATCGCACACAGTCCTATCCAGCCTCTGTCCTCTCTTCTCCATCATATCCAGATATTCCTGGGGAAGCTTCTCCTCATGCTTCATATAATATTCAAAAAGCGCTTCCAGCATGCTCTGGGCTTTTCCCTCTTCCTGCTTCGCGATCGAATCCGTATAGACATTCTCAAACATAAAACGGCGAAGTCCCTGCATAGCCTCTTCAATGTGGGGGGCCATCTGTATATCAGGCTTGTCCTCGCTGTTAAAAATGACATCGTGGATTAAGGTATTCAGCCTTGCCCGTGTAGAACCTCCCAGAACGCTGCGGTACGCCTCAGGTATATCGGATTCCTTCAAGATCCCCGCGCGGATTGCGTCGTCGATATCGTGGTTAATATACGCAATCTTATCCGAATAGCGGACAATCTTCCCCTCCAGTGTGTTCGGCTTCCCGGCCGTGCCATGGTTGAGGATGCCGTCTCTCGTCTCCCATGTCAGGTTCAGACCTTCCCCCTTCTTCTCCAGCACTTCCACGACCCGCACGCTCTGTACGCTGTGAGAAAATCCCCCCTCGCACAATTGATTCAGAATCCGTTCCCCCGCATGTCCGAAAGGGGTATGCCCCAAGTCATGTCCAAGAGCGATCGCTTCTACCAGCGATTCATTCAGCCTCAGCGCTCTCGCCACCGTGCGGGCATTCTGCGACACCTCAAGCGTGTGTGTCAGCCTTGTCCGATAATGGTCCCCTGCCGGTGTGAGAAACACCTGAGTCTTATGCTTCAGCCTGCGGAACGATTTGGAATGCAGGATGCGGTCTCTGTCCCTCTGATAGACAGGCCGGATGTCGCACTGCGGCTCCGGGCGGTCTCTCCCCTTTGATCTGGCGCTGAAGGAAGCATACGGGCTGAAATATTGTTCTTCCCATATCTCCTGCTTCTCTCGAAGCGTCAAACCGGCAGTCCTGCTCCCCCTGCCCTCTTCTTTCATCCTCATCCCTCCCTGCCAAAACGCCCAAGCCATAGGAGCGCCGATGTACACTCTTCTCTGTACACCGACGCTGTCTTGTCTGTCCGGCTCCCTTGTTATTCTGCCTCTATTCGCGATCCGGCCTGCTTAGCTCTGCGGATAAGCGTCTCAAAAAATAGCCGCGCCTGCCTGGAAGCAGCCCGTCCGCCTCTGCTTTCAGACTGGCCTTTTATCGTTTCCTTATAATTATAATTTCTGTATTCGTCTCCGAATTCCTTCTTTCCAAAAAATAAAATTTCTTAAAAAAATATGAAATCACCGTCTGAGAGTGGATTTTGATTTGGGGAAATGCTGATTAAATCAGCGTTTCCCTGAAAAGACGCAGGATCATCGGCAGAGATCAAACACAAACTGGGCGGCCTTGGAGACAGCGTCTCCCCCCCGTTTAAACGGAGACATTTGAAATACATGCCACATTCCCCGATAGATATCCAGCCTCACATACACATTTGCCTTCCTCAGCCGTTTCTCCAGCTCCACCGAATCGCTCAGAAGAATCTCGTTATCTCCCACTTGGATATAGACCGGCGGAAAACCGGCAAAATCCCCATACAGCGGCGACAGCCCCGGATCATCCCATGCGGGCGGCTGGGCTCCCGCATAAGCACTCCTGGCCCTCTCCATATATGCCTCATTCAGAACTGGATCGATCTCCTTCCTTGTCTCGTGACTCTTTCCCCGGAAAGTCATGTCGGTCCACGGCGACATGAGCACGAACCCCCTTGGAAGCAGCCTACCCTGTTCTTTCAGTCTCAGTCCCAGCTCCAGCGCCAGATTGCCCCCGGCAGAGTCGCCGGCGACAATAATATCCCTGCTTCCATATCCCTGATACATCAGATAATCCCATACCTTGACAGCATCCTCCACTGCCGCTGGATATGGATGTTCCGGCGCAAGCCGATAATCAAAACTAAGCACGTCCATGGAGGTGCTCATAGCCAGCTTATTCGTCAGCACTCTGGCATAGGCCAAGCTTCCGGTAAAATATCCGCCTCCATGGCAGTAGAGTATGATATGATTTACCATATGGCTGTGATTCACAGAGACCCACTCGGACGGTATATCCCCGATCATAAACGGCCGGTAATTCATCCCCTTCAAAGTCCCAAATGTTTTGCCCACCTGATCCTGGGACTGACGATGCTTGGCCAAATCCTCATTGTCCACCATACTGTGCACAGCCTTGATTACTTTCATCAGCTGCATATTCCTCTTGACCGCCAGCCCCCTCTTCTGGCTTTCATGATCTTTCATCTGCCGCTGCCCCTTCCTTTCCTTGATTCCCTGATTCTATCAAAATCTACTCTTTTCCGCAAGACGAATATGACATATAATATACTATAAAAGCCCCGTCTCAAAGCAGAGACGGCCGGCCTGCCTGGCAGGCCGGGACGGCTGTGCTTTCGAGACGCTTCCCCCTATGAGCAAATAGGCCGACAGGCCGGATTGCGAATAGGGGCGAATGGCGGGAGCACGCAGTGCGGCAGTGCGCAGCAAAAAAGGAAGGAGAGCGATTCCATGAAGCAGACGGAGAACAAACAGCGGGGGCAAGTCTCCCGGAAGGACTGGTATCAGCTGGATCTCTCCGCCAACGTCTATCCGACTCTGCAGAGCAGAAAATTCTCTTCTGTCTACCGGGTAGGGATTGTGCTGAAGGAGCCGGTAAATCCCGTCCTCCTTGAGCAGGCGTTCCACATGACCATTCCGCGGTTTCCTCTCATGTCCTCTGCCATTCATAAAGGTCTGTTCTGGCGGTATCTGGAGCCGAATCACGCTCCTCTTCCCCCAGTCATGGAGGATATCATCAATCCTTGTATGCCAATGCCTTTCAAAAGCAACAACCGTTATCTGATCCGGCTGTACTACTTTGAAAATACTTTCTCCCTGGAAATTTTTCATTCACTGGCCGACGGAACCGGTGCGCTCTATTTTCTTCGGACGCTGGCTGCCGTCTACCTCCGCCTTCAAGGTCATTCTATTCCTAATGGAAACGGCGTTCTGGATATCCATGAGCCGGTTCCTCCGGAAGAGCTGGAAGACTCCTATATGAAATATGCCCGCTCTCTTTTCCGTCCCAAGCGGGCCCAGGAAAAAGCCTACCGTCTGAGGGGCACGCGCGAGCCCTTCTATACGCTGAATATCATCAGCGGCACAGTGCCGGCCCGGACGCTTCGCGAAGTTGCCTCTGGATATGGCGCCTCCATCACAGAGTATCTGAATTCCGTCCTCCTATATGCCTTGATGAAGGAACAGAAGTCCCGGCGTCCCTCCAGAGAACTGCCGCTGAAAATTGCGATGCCTGTGAATCTGCGTCGGTTCTTCCCGTCAGAAACTATGCGCAACTTTATCACCATGGTCTATCCTTCCATTGACCCCAGAATGGGAGATTATACATTTCCGGAAATCATTCAGCAGGTGCACTACTATATGCGCTATTATTTGAATAACAAATTTCTGAATGCGGATATCACTACGAATGCTGCCACCAGAACTCATCCCTTTATCCGGGTTGTCCCGCTGTTCATCAAAGATTTGTTCGTCCGGCAGTTCTATATCCGCATTCAGGATAAGCAGTCTTCTGCTGGCTTGACTAACCTGGGAATCATTGATGTCCCAGACGCCATGCGGCCCCATGTAGATCATTTTGAAATCCTCATGGGGCAGCCCTTCTCCGCCCGCACGAACTGTGCTGTCTGCACATTCGGCGGCCAGACGGTTATTAACTTTGCCAGTTGTATTGTCGAGACGGATGTGGAAAAACTCTTCTTCCGCAGGCTCGTTCAGGATCATATTCCTGTTGAAATCAAATCCAATCGAACAATGGAGGTGCTTTAAATGTCCTACTGTGTCAACTGCGGCGTCAAGCTGGATCCGTCCCTGACCCGCTGTCCTTTGTGCAACACTCCGGTGATAAACCCAAATGAAATGGAGCCAAATCTTCAGGCCCCTTTCCCTTATCCGAAGAAACGCGGGCAGGTGGACGCGGTGAAGAGGACTGACCTGGCTATTCTCATATCGGTCATTCTCATCGGTACTTCCATCACCTGCGGCCTTCTAAATCTGTTCGTCTACCGGTTCGGCCACTGGTCTTTCTATGTAATCGGCGCCTGTATTGTCTTATGGGTCTTCTGTACGCCCATGATGATCTACAGCCGCTTAAGCATCTATCTGTCCATTGTACTGGATATGGCTGCGGCAGCCCTCTATGTGGGGATCATCTCCTATGACCGGCCGGGCAATCGATGGTATGCCGGATTATTCCTTCCGATTCTTCTGCTGGCCCTCTGTGTCCTTTTGATACTCGTATTTACCATACGCAAAATCTGCCGTTCTATCCTTACAGGCGCAACCGCCCTGGTGATTGCCTCCGGCATCTTCTGCGCAGGCCTAGAACTCTTAATCCGAAGATATTTCGACGCCAGGCTCTATATAACCTGGTCTTCCATTGTCTTGGCCTGCTGCACAATCATTGCCGCTTCCCTCATCACAATTACTGTGCGCACAAGGCTGCGGGAGGCGGTCCGCCGCCGGATGCATCTGTAGGTTTTCCTTCCGCGGAACAAAATTTAATCTGGCCTGTCCCAAGATATGCTCTATCTGGGACAGGCCGGTTTTGTCATCACTTCGTCGGTGCTTCTTCCTTCAGCCTGCTTGTATAAATGAGCGCGATCACCAGGGCACAGACGCCCGCGCTCAATTTCCCTATAATCATAGGCGTAATCATCGACGGATCAACGCCCGCCGTAAATCCAAGATGGTCTCCCAAGGCGGCTGTTGCCGGCACAAGCCATGCTACATTGATAATTTTCCCTTTCTTATTCATATCTTTCATCAGGCTGTAGACCGGTACGGAATTGGCCAGGGTAAAAATCAGTCCTCCTGTGCTCACCGCATCAATCCCCATCAGATTCCCGACAGCGCCCAGCGCCCTTCTCAACAGACGTATGATCAATTCCAGAGCCGGGAAGATACCGATCAGCACCACCGTTACGGCGCAGACGATGTCCAGGCCGTCCATAATTCCGGCCGCATTGGGGAGAACGGTAATCCCAGTCAAATAAGTAAAAGTTCCGATCACCGCCCCAATAATGGCGATCCATGTGATGACCTTGCCGAATCCGATAGCCCCTTTCGTCATCGCCTGCGGGAAAAATTTCAAGCCCAGAGCCAGCAGCAAAGCGAAGACAGCAATGGGAATATTATTCCTGAGTACCATTCCGCTGTCAAAACCTGCAGCCAATCCCCCGACAATACTTCCTATCGGCACTGTAATCAGTCCAAGCAACAGCCCTTGGGCAAAGTACGGACGATCCTCCTCTTCTATCAGCCCAAGGCCCACCGGGATGGAAAAAACCAGTGTGCATCCAAGCATAGAAGCGGTAATCAGCCCTGCCATCAGCCCCGCCTGCTCATTTACTGCCAGTGATACCGCCAAGGAGTATCCCCCCATATCATTGGCGATCAATGACGCGAACATGGCCGGGTCAGCCCCCACCAGACCGAATACTGGAATCAAGACGGGGGCAAGGAGATCTGCGAGCACCGGGGCCAGCACAACCACCCCGGCCACAGAAGCTGCCAGCGCTCCCATAGCCTGGAATCCATCGTCAAATTTCTCCCCCAATCCAAATTTGTTGCCCAGCAGCTTGTCTGCGCCTCCAACAATCGCTCCTACTGCAACCACCCATAAAATCATCTGATCAAACGACATATCATACCTCCTGCGCCCAATTTTTCTACATCCAATCCATATCTGCCGCGGCGATCATGTCAGCCCCTGTCTGACAGATATTAGGGATCAGGACATCGTATCGATGAATCTCTCCTTGTACCTGTGCCTTTTTGATTTCTTCCATACATGGCCTCATCTGTTCCCTCGGAATCGGCCGATTTGATCTCACCGGCATCAGTATCTTTCTGCCCTCGTTATGTACAAGCACAGTGGAAGTTAGTATTCTGGAAGGACAGATAAATTCTTCTCCTGCATAATCCTCTCCGCGTCTGCACTGCTGCCCCTGTATGGAATGGATCTCTTTTCCCTCCCCGATGACCGTGATTTCACATCCCCTTGGACAGACAATACATGTGATTCTTTTCTCCTGCATGGATCTTCACTCCTTCATCACACAAATCGTCAGCTCTCCGGCGGCAATCCTGCTGCCAGGCAGCAGCAGCGAAAGCATTTCTCCTGGATTCACTCTCATCTCCCTGCGGGACGCAATGATCTCTCCATTTAACCGGGCGATGATCCGCACATCCCGATCTGGGCGGCTGACTCTGAAATAGACGGAGACGTCTTCATCCCCTGCCGGCGCCGCAATTCTCTGTGGACAAATATACCGGATATTCTCTCCCGCTATACAGGGTATCTGTCCATCTGCCCGTTCTCGCAGCCCCCGGCATAGTTTTCCTGCGGCATACCTTGCCGCCGCACGGCCTGCCCGTTCGCTTTCCAGCGATACGTTGTCAGCCAGATCGTTCACGTGCACCACGTTCCCGCAGGCAAAGATTCCCTCCGCCGATGTCTGCATATGCTGATCTACCACAGGTCCCCCGGTTACCGGGTCCGTCTCCACGCCAGCCGTTCGGCTCAGCTCATTTTCCGGTATCAGTCCCACTGACAGCAGAAGGGTGTCGCATGGATAGTAACGTTCCGTGCCTGATATGGGCTCTCTCTTTTCATCTACCTGAGATACCCATACTCCTTCTATCCGCCTGTTCCCCACAATCTTTGTCACCGTATGGGACAAAAGCAGCGGAATCCCGAAATCGTCCAGGCACTGAACGCGGTTGCGTGTCAGCCCAGCTAGATAATCCATAATTTCTACAACAGCAGTCACTTCAGCTCCTTCCAGAGTCATCCTTCTCGCCATAATCATCCCGATATCTCCGGAGCCAAGAATGACAGCCTTCTTCCCTGGCATAATATTCTGGCGGTTGATAAGCCTCTGGGCCGCCCCGGCTGTATAAATGCCTGAAGGCCTTGTTCCCGGGATTCTGATATTCGCCCTCGTCCGTTCCCGGCATCCCATGGCCAGCACAATCGCTTTCGCCTGGATCTGCATCATGCCATGTTCCTGGCTGGAGCACAGGAGAGTTCTCTTGGCGGGATTGATCTCCAGCACCATCGTATTCAGCAGAAATTCTGCCTGCTCGTCTGCCGCCTTGGTTAGGAATCTCCCCGCATATTCCGGCCCTGTCAGTTCTTCTCTATAATAGGTCAGTCCGAATCCCGGATGGATACACTGCTGAAGAATCCCTCCCCCGGCGCTGTCCCGGTCTATCACCAGCACTCGTCCGGCCCCCTCTTCCTTCGCGGCGGCAGCAGCGGCAAGTCCGGCAGGACCGGCCCCGATCATCACCACATCATATACTTCCTTCTGTTCTGTCTCTTCTGTTCCCGACTCTGTATTAGATACAGGCCTCTCCATATAAGCCGCAATTCCTTCCATATTCACTACCTGCCTCCCTTCCCGGTGCCGGCTCCCCGAAGAAGCCCTTCTACCATATAGGAACCTTCCAGATTCTTATTTACTTCTTCCACTGGAATGTGCAGTTCCCGGGCCAGTATCTCGATCACCTGGGGACCGCAGAAGCCGCCCTGGCATCTCCCCATGCCTGCCCGTACCCGGCGTTTAATGCCGTCAACTGTTGTCGCTCCCACTGGGCGATGAATGGCTTCCAATATTTCCGCCTCTGTTACGGTCTCGCACCGGCAGATCACCTTCCCATACAGCGGATTCTCCTTCTGGAGCGCCATGCGGGTCTTCATATCCGCCTCGCGAAAACAAGGGATTCCCTTTCTTGTACGTACATAATCGAATTTAAACGGCAGGTTCGCCCCAGCTTCCTGCAGCATATTCACCACATATTTCGCGATTCCCAGGGAAGTGGAAATGCCTGTGGAGCGTACGCCTGAAATACCTAGATATCCCTTCGTCTGTTCTGACAGGCCAATATGGAAGCCTGCCGGTATCCGGTTCGGCCGCAGCCCGCAGTATTGGGTGACCGCATCCTGCACGCGTATATTGGGCACCAGCCTGCGGCAGTCTCTTGCCACTCCCTCCAGTTCCTGGGCAGTCACACTGTGATCTTCCTTATCGTCCAGGTCTTCTGCTGTAGGCCCCAGCAGAATATTCCCATGAATTGTTGGAAGCAGCAGCTTTCCTCTTGTCTCAGGCGTAGGTATCGGATAGATAATATGGGAAATTTTGCAGGGCGTATTTTTATCCAATATAAAAAACTGTCCCTTTCTTGGCTTGACTACAAAGTCCCGTTCCCCCGCCATCTCCGCGATATCATCACAGAACAGTCCTGCAGCGTTGATCACATACTTCGTATAGATTGTCCCCCTCGTCGTCTCCACCGTCTCAATCTTTCCATTCCCGCGGCCGATCCCCGTCACTTGACAGTTCAGCAAAAACTCCACGCCGTTGCATGCCGCGTTCTCCGCCTGGGCCACCACAAACAGGAAGGGGTCGATCACTGCGTCTCTCGGGATATACAGCCCTCCAAGCACGTCTGGATTGACTTCCGGTTCCATCTCCAATATCTGCTTCGGGCTTACATATTCCACATCATAGACATGGTTCCGATATGCTTCCCGGTAAATCCCGGGAAGCAAATCATACTGTTCCTTCGTCACAGCTGGCATAATCGCCCCGCACACACGAAACGGAATATCCAGCTCCTTCACCAGCTGCTCAATCATTGATCTCTGGGCCAGGCACAGCATCGATTCCAGCGTATCCGGCGGGCAGTCGAATCCGCTGCAGATAATGGAACTATTGGATTTGGATGCATCTCCTCCCACATCATCTCTCTTATCCACTACCAGAACCTTCACTTCGTATTTAGACAGTTCTCTGGCGATTGCCGTTCCGACTGCCCCAGCTCCAACGATTACAATATCTGTGTGATACATATCTGTCTCTACCTCCTGCCGGCTCTCTCCCAATTTTTACACCGCTCCACCGCGCGGTGCCATTCTTCCAGCCGGAATTCTCTCTCCTGCGCGCTCATCTGAGGCTCATACCGGCGCTGAAGCTTCCAGCAGTCCTTCACATCTGCCACGCTGCCGAATTCTCCCACCGCCAGCGCTGAGAGGAAGGCTGCCCCATAGGCAGTCATCTCCGTTACCACCGGCACTTCCACCGGACATCCAAGAATATCTGCCTGAAACTGCATCAGAAAGCTGTTAACCGTCGGGCCCCCGTCCACTTTCATCACAGAGAAATCATGGCCGGAATCCAGTTTCATTACCTGGGCGTTGTCATATACCTGAAATGCAATGCTCTCCAAGGTCGCCCGGATGATCTGTTCTCTCGTAGTTCCTCCGGTAATGCCAATGATCATTCCTCTGGCGTACTGATCCCAGTGGGGAGCTGCGAGACCGGAAAACGCCGGCACAAAATAGACCCCTCCGGTGTCCTCCACAGACTTTGCAATCGCCTCTGTCTGGGCAGAATTCTCTATAACCCGCAGCTTATCCCTCAGCCATTGGATGGCCGCCCCTGCGATGTACACGCCGCCGTCATAGGCATAGGTGCGTTCACCGTCTACACTCCAAGAACAGACAGAAATCAGACCGTTATTCGATAATTTCACCTCATGTCCCAAATTAATATACATGAAACAGCCGGTTCCATAAGTCGTCTTGATATCCCCCACATCCAGACAGCCCTGAGCGAGCATCGCTGCCAGCGCGTCGGTAATGCAGGCGGATACGGGAGTTCTCTGCCCGAAGAAGTTCTCCGGCTTCGTATAGCCGTATACCGAGCTGGAGTCCACAATCCGGGGCAGGATACTGCGAGGAATATCGAGGATGTCTAACATTTTCTCATCCCACTGCCCTTTTTTCAGATTCATCATCATCGTCCTGGATGCGGTACTCGGATCTGTGATAAAGACTTCTCCTCCTGTCAGTTTCCAAATCAAATAGGAATCTAATGTTCCAGCCAACAACTCCCCTCGCTCGGCTTTCTCCCTGGCCCCCTCCACGTTGTCCAACAGCCACCGCAATTTGGTGCCGGAGAAATAGGCGTCTGCAGTCAGTCCTGTCGTCTCCCGGATATAATCCCCGTACTTCTCACCAAGCTCATCAGCATATTCTGCCGTCCTGCGGTCCTGCCACACAAGGGCATTGTGCAGAGGTTCTCCGGTATTTTTGTCCCATATCATGCACGTCTCGCCCTGGTTATCAATTCCGATGGACACGATCTGGGAGGGCCGGATTTGTTCCTGGGCAATGACAGATGCAACGGCAGACTGCATTGCCGCCCAAATCTCAATGGGATCATGCTCTACCCAGCCAGGCTTTGGAAAGATCTGACAATGTTCTACGTTCTTGACAGCCGCCACATTCCACTCTTCATTGATCAAAAGGGCTGTCGTCCCCGTCGTCCCCTGATCTACTCCTAAAAAGTACTTTCTCAATCCAACCACGCTCCTTTTCCTCTGCCTCCGGCACCATGCCGTGACAACTTTTCATCACTTCTTCGATTCAGTCAAAATATTGTAATAATTTATTAAAATATTTTGATAAGTTTATTATATGTTTATTGTGTATAAATTGTCAATAGAGGAAAAATAAATAACAATTCATCACTCAAACTGTGCAATATCACAATGGGATCACCGAACACCTTACCCGTCCCTGCCCCTTTTCTATGCTTGTCCTCCTGCATTTTCATTCTATGCTTCCCGTTCTATTCTTGTACCGTCTTGCCGCCCATGTTATAATAGAGTTGTCTGTGAACCACGAATTCTCAGGCAGAATAAGACCGCATATATGCACAGCTCGATATATCCGGCACGGCCGGTATCGTACAGCAATATTTTCCCGTACTGCCGCAGGGGAAGTGCATTGTCAGAGAAGGGGTGCCGTGTGAAAACGAAAAGACAGAATGATATCATGAAGCTGCTGGCCGCAAAGCGGTCACTGCGCACAGACTGGCTTGTACAGCATTTTGGAGTCTCTATTGAGACCATCCGCCGAGACATCCATGAATTAGAAAATTTAGGAATGGTCAAAAAAGTATACGGCGGTATTCAGCTTGCGTCAGATGATCTTCTTGTTTCCGACCTGCAAAGCTGGAACAACCGCATGGACAACTGCCTGGCGGAAAAGCAGTCCATCGCCCAACAGACACTGGAGCTCATTCCAGACCGCTCCACCATTGTTCTTGACATCGGTACCACTACCTACGCCTTATCCAGGCTTCTGTCAGCCAGACAGGATCTTACTGTAATCACCTGTTCTCTGCGAATTGCCAGTGAGCTCTCCCGCAATACTGACCACTGCATTTACGTGATAGGCGGGCGTCTGCAGAAAGGAGAACAGGTAACCATGGGTTCCTTTGCCAGAAGTTTTCTGGACAATTTTGCGTCAATCGATCTGTTCCTGTGCGGCGCAGACGGCATTTCCTTAGACACCGGCATCACGGAATTCAGCGAGGCGATCGCCGATATCAAAAAATATCTTGTCTCCCTGTCCGCCCGCACGATACTTCTGGCAGACCACAGCAAATTTGGCAAAAAGTCTCTCTTTCGCTGCTGTTCTGTCGCAGATGTGGATACTCTCGTAACAGACGGACAAGTTCCGCCCCGCTATCTGGATGCCTTTGAGAAGGCCGGGGTGGAGACCATTACAGCAGAAAACGGCTCCCCTAATTGCTAGGGGCGCCGTTTTCTGCCCGCGCGGCTCCAGGCACGGATTGGGTCTCCTGCCCTGCGGCAGAAGACAACTGCTCTTCTACCGTCACGCTTATTTCTAATATTTCTCCCTGCCGATAGACCGTCAGTGCCAGTGTATCTCCGATTTCCGCATTTTCTACTGCTTTCTTCAGCCCGCTGCTGCCCTCAATCTCTTCACCATTCACCGCAGTAATGATATCGTTCGCCTGAATTCCTGCCGCTTCCGCCGGGCTGTCCTCACTGACATACTCCACGGCGGCGCCGGAGGGAAGTCCCAGTGACTGATACTGGTCTCCCACATCGCTGACAGACACCCCGATATAAGGGCTGCTGATATATCCAGTCTCTATAATGCTCTCAATCACGTCCATCACGCTGTTGATTGGAATCGCGAACCCTATATTATCCACAGACGCCTCGCCGGAGCTTCCGCTGGAATATTTGGCGTTCGTAATGCCGATCACTTCACCGTACATGTTGAACAACGCCCCTCCAGAGTTGCCGGAATTGATGGCGCAGTCTGTCTGGATCAGCTCCATTGTCACTCCGTCCGACAGAGTCACTTCACGGTTCAGCGCGCTGATGGATCCGGATGTAAGGGAGAATGTGAGTTCTCCAAGGGGATTGCCGATGGCAATCACCTCGTCTCCCACATTCATATTGTCAGAGTCCCCGATGACAACCGTCGTTAATCCCTCTGCTTCTATTTTTAATATGGCCAGATCATTGCTCTCGTCATATCCTACCAGCGCGGCCTCATAAGCATTACCGTCAAAGTCCGTAACCGTAATGGTGTCAGCTCCCTCTATCACGTGGTAGTTCGTGACAATGTAGCCATCTTCCGTGATAATAAAGCCAGAGCCTGAAGTTGCCGCGGCCGTCACATGTCCGAAATAATTCGTCGTCGCCTCTGTCGTGATGCCCACCGTCGCGTTCACATACAATGCGTAGATCTCTGCAGCCGTCATTTCCTCCTCTGTATTCACCTGGGCCACATTGATCAGGGAAGAAGATCTCGTACCCTCATAGATGGTTGACGCCGCATTTCCCGATGCTGCTTGGGCCAGTTGAGTGATACCGGTTCCAAATGCCCCTCCGATTGCTGAACAGCACAGCGCCAGTACCACCATCTTATGAATCGTCTTCTTTCTTCCCTTCTTGCTTGTCCTTCTCCTCTTATGAGAGGATGATGCCGTCTCTTCAACAACAGCCGGAAGATCTAGGCGCGATTTTGGGCTGCCCTGATATTCAGAATTATCATAAAAATTGTTTTTATACATCATGCTCACTGTCCTTTCCATATTTTTGTCAGCCTTCTCTAAGAGAAACAGGAATAGGGAATGCCGCGATCATACTCCCCTGTCTTTTGCAGTGATTATACTAGAAAAGATTGAATACCCTTTGAAAAAAGGATGATCATTTTATGTCCTCTCCTCATCTGCATAGACGCCTGCCGGCCGTCTCATAGTTGTCCGTCGCGGTTATTATTCGAACTCAATGGGACGATCCATCTTAGAGTATAATTATCATTGGCAAAAATAAAAAGGAAGGGGCCGAAACCCCTTCCCAATCATGCAGATTTGGCTTATAGTTTAGTTTGCGACAAAAAACATAAGGAGTCTGCATGATGAATTCTAT
>CALWRT010000068.1 GCA_944384015.1 uncultured Lachnospiraceae bacterium
TGGATGCGACGGAAGACCTGACGGCTTATCTACAGCCAGCAGGTCTTCATCTTCATACAATATCTGCAGGGGGCCGGCAGACGGCTTTAACCGTCTGCCGGCTTCTTTCCCGTCTGCCAAGAGTACCTGGAGCAAATCTCCTTCTTGAAGCAACACGTTGGCGTATGCTTTTCCGCCGTTTCTTAGGATCCCGTCTTCCCGGAACTTTGCCCTTCCAATCTCCCGGTCTGTCAGGCCGAAGCGGGAGCGCAAATATTCCCTTACGGTCATCCCCTCTTCTGATTTTCCGATCACAGCTTCCAGTCTTTTCTTCATCTCTTATCCTTCATAGGGTTCAAAAATGATAATCGCCTTGAACAGATCCCCGTCAATATCAATGGTCAGCGTCCCTCCCTGAAGTTCTACAAAGCTCTGAGCAATGGCAAGCCCCAGCCCGCTTCCTTCTGTATTCCTGGATAAGTCGCCTCTCACGAACCGCTCTGTTATCTCGCTGGGATCAAAGTTCAGCTCCGTGGCGGAGATATTCTTCATGGTCACAATCACCCGCCCGTTCTCCTGCCTCTTCAGATCAATATAGACACGGGAACCTTTCAGTCCGTATTTCACAATATTGTTCATCAAGTTCTCAATGACACGGTACATCTTCTGGCTGTCTAACGGCAGGATCACCTTCTCATCGGGAAGCTGGAAGCGGAAGTCCAGACCGGAGTCCTGAATTTTATCTTCCATCTCAAAACGCACCTGCTTCATCAGGTTCACCAGATCCACATCCTCAATATGCATCTGGACATTGTGGGTCGTCGCCTTGCTGATTTCGAAGAGATCTTCAATCAGCGCCTTCAGCCGGAGAGACTTCTTCTCCAAAATACGTATATAAGAGTCTCTTTCTTCCTCTGTGAGGTCTTCTCTCTTCAGCAGATCAACATAAGTAATGATTGCGGTCAGCGGAGTCTTCAAGTCATGAGACACGTTGGTGATGAGCTCTGTCTTCATCTTCTGGCTTTTTACTTCCTCATCCACGGCTCTCTTAAAGCCTGTCTGAATATCCGACAATTCCTCCTTCAGTGGGTTGAATATTCCGGTATCTTCCTCCATTGCCGTATTCAGATCCCCCTGGGCCATCCGCTGTACCCACCCCAGAATTTTCTGGTAGTGATTCCGTATCTTCGTGAAATACTTCCGCAGAAAAATGTACAGTACCACGGAATAGATAATCGCCCCGAAGATTCCTCCTATCCACATCACGCACAGAATCATCACAATGATGCCGTTGATCAGCGTAATCTTGCGGATAGACTTCTCCATCCCAACAGTCAGATCCACGTCCATCACATATGATTGGAACTGCTTCCATTTCTTCTTGATAAACGGGAAGAACCGATAAATAATACTGTGGGTTCTCAAAAATTTTCTCGGCCCCATATAGAACAGCGGCGCGATACAGGCGGCTGCCCAGAACAGCAGTCCAAAGGAAAAAGCCCACACAAGGAAATTGGCCAGCCAGGTCAGCACAGTCTCCGCCCGGCTGTTCAGGATCATGATGTCCAGCCGCTCTCCCTGCATATAGCTCATGCACATATTCAGCAGCGGCTCATACATGGACATGGTGAACACAATTCCCCAGAAGCTTATCTCCACCGGCAGATGGTACAGCTTCACCTTAGCAAGAGCCTCTCTCTTCCTTCCGGCCACCGCCGCCGCCCCCAACATGGTCAGGATGAACAGAGACGGGTACAGGGCGGAAAAGCCTCCGTTGGAATAAGCCTGATACATCGTCCAGTAATTGTCCTCCGTCCATGTATACATAGGGATCGGCTCCATCCCGAAGAAGAGCTTGATATTCATAGGCGGCTGCAGGTTTACGCTGCCTGCGGTCTCATTATAGACGTATTCTTCCAGATAGTTCTCATACCGCATCTCCTGAAGCTGCCGGTACAGCCCGTCTGCGTCCAGATTCCAGGATGACTCAATGGCGACATCTCCATTCCCGTCATAGGACAGGATAACCCAGGAACCATAGATGGACTGCAGCGCACTCCCATCTGCTCCCTCCTGTCCGTCCACGACAGCCTGCACCTCTTCCTTGTTCTCCAGTATATTGCTCACTGTATTCCCAGTCTGTCCATCCACGGCGTAATAGCCCACCTGACTGGAAAAATCCAGAAAATTTTCTGTCCAGCTGCTCATCAGCGTTTCCAGGGCACTTCGGTATTCCTCGGAGTCATCGGCGTTCATCGTCCCGTCCGTGACCGACGGCAGGAAAATAGATGCGCTGTCCCCGCTGTAGTCTTCCCGGCGCTCCATCAAGTCCCTGTAGAGTACATAGCTGCTTCTGTAAATATCATTGCGGTATCCGCTCCCCAGGTAATCCTCCATGGAGAAATACTCTGTCCCGTCAGCTTCTGCCTGCTCGGCCTCTTCCCGATAATATTCCATGTATTTCTCGGCTTGGCCGCCGATTCCCCGGTAGCAGAACATGGCGATTGCCGCCGCGATTACTCCTGCTGCCACAATGTACCCAACGCCGCCTTTAAGGCTGTTTTTCCATTTTATATCCAACTCCCCACACCACCTTTAAATATTTCGGCTCCTTTGGATTGATCTCAATCTTCTCCCGGATGTTCCGCACATGTACCATGATTGTATCGGTATTGACAGCACGCTCATTCCATACCCGCTCGTATATCTCGTCTGCAGAGAAGACTCTGCCCGGATTCTTCATCAGAAGCTGCAGGATCTTAAATTCCATCGGGGTCATCTTCACCGGTACGCCGTCTACCTTCAGCTCCACAGTCTCCTCATTCAGTTCCAGTCCCCCGATGCGGTAAATATGTTCGTTGTCTTTCTCCTTCTGATTCCCGCACATTTCCAGGAATCTGGAGTACCTGCGCAGCTGGGAATTTACCCGCGCCAGCAGCTCCAGCGGTGTGAAAGGCTTCGTCACATAGTCATCTGCCCCCATATTCAGACCCATAATCTTATCCACTTCTTCTGATTTGGCAGAGAGCATAATAACGGGAAAATCATGCTTCTCACGCAGTTTGATTACCATTGTAATCCCATCCATTCTCGGCATCATCACATCAACAATGGCCAAATGGATTTCTTCCTTATCGATAATCTCCAGACCTTCCACACCATCAGCCGCCTTAAATACTTTATATCCCTGGCTTACCAGATAAATGCCTATCCCGTCCCGAATTTCCTGATCATCCTCAACTACCAGCACATGATAACTATTCATCCTAATCTTCCTCAACTTTCCATACTCGATATAGAGCGCTTCCGCCCTTAAGGATTATAGCATGGAATTTGGCTTCTGGCTATCAGGATGACGATAGTCAATCCTTATATATTTTTTTCTTTTTATGGAAAAGTTTTTCAGCCTATCTAAACATTTCCTCGGCCAATCTCTCATCTTTTTCTTCCTCCTTCCTTTCTTGTCTGAAAATATAATAGGTTGGAAAACAAAAGCTTCCCCTCAGAAAAAATGAAAGAAATCCTTAAGAAAATATTCAGGCCATCCAAACATTCCAGAGGAACGACCTCTATAGGCGATAGGCCTATTTTATTCTATAAAATAAAGACCACCGATTCCGGTGGTCTTGGGCTTATCTGTCGAGCACTATTGAGCACATTTATGGGCGCATCCAGTGCATCCTCTTCCTCTGCCGCTCCAGCAGTATGTGCATACTTTGTCTTCAGGGAGACCGATGGATGCCACAAGGTCATCCAGCCGGTGAAAACGCAGCGTGGTAAAATTCAGGTACCGGCGAATCTCCTCCACCATCTCATGGTAGTTGCCGCTGTTGGGGTCTGCATAGTCAGACAGTGTCTCCTCAGACACCTGATCCCCTTCCCGTTCGCGGATAATCCGGCGCGTGATCAAATCCAGATCGGAGGATGACCGGGAAAAATTCAGGAACGGACAGCCGAACAGCAGAGGCGGGCAGGCTGGACGAATGTGTACCTCTCTGGCTCCGCTTTGATACAGAAAATCGGTTATCTTTCCAAGCTGTGTGCCCCGGACAATGGAATCATCAATGAGGAGCAGGCTTTTCCCATGGATGAGGGCATCGACGGGGATCAGCTTCATACGGGCAATCAGGTTGCGCTGCTCCTGCTTCTGAGGCATAAACGAGCGGGGCCAAGTGGGCGTATATTTTATAAACGGCCGGGCAAAAGGAATCCCGGATTCATTGGCATAGCCGACAGCATGGGCAATTCCCGAATCAGGGACGCCTGCGATAATGTCCGGATGGATGGCCTCCCCCTGAGCCATATCATGACGGGCAAGCATTTCTCCGCAGCGATAACGCATAACTTCCACATTGACTCCTTCATAGGAGGATGTGGGATACCCGTAATACACCCACAGAAAGGAACAGATCTGCATATCTTGTTCCGGCTTTTTCAGCTGTTCGATTCCCTCTGGACTGATAAACACAATCTCGCCTGGACCAAGCTCCATACAGTCTTTATATCCCAGGTTAATATATGCAAAACTCTCAAAGGAAACGCAGTACCCATCTTCTTTTTTCCCGATAGCCACAGGTGTCCGCCCATACTTATCTCTGGCCGCTAAGAGTCCCTCCTGGGTCATCAGAAGGATGGTCATAGAACCGTCGATAACATCTTGGGCAAATGTCAAGCCATCCGCGAAGGTGGCCTCCTGATCAATAAGAGTAGCCACTAGCTCCGTCGTGTTAATCCGGCCGCTGCTCATTTCCAGAAAATGAGTATGACCCTTGTCGTACACATATTTGATCAGCTCATCCTCGTTATTGATTTTTCCCACTGTCGTGATGGCATAGCTGCCAAGATGAGACTGAATGAGCAGGGGCTGAGGATCTGTGTCTGAGATACAGCCGATTCCGATATTCCCCTCCAGCTCCTCCACATCCCGCTCAAACTTCGTACGGAAGGGGGAGTTCTCAATATTATGAATGCTCCGGTTAAAACCCTCCGGACCGCAGACGGCCATGCCTCCCCTCTTCGTTCCCAGATGGGAATGATAGTCAATGCCAAAAAACAAATCCCATGTACAATTTTTCTTTGATGCTACGCCGAATATTCCACCCATAATAATATCTCTCTTTTCGTCATACCGCGCATTGCGCAGCGTTCTATACTGTCTGTGTAAACGTTCCTTCCAGTTCCTATGTCCCTGCGCATTGCCTGCGGCACTGCACAGGAACCACGCTGTCTATCATAGCATATCTTGTCTTGATAAGACAAGCGCATTCCTCAAATTCACAATGAATCGAAACTATAGAACAAGATATCGGAGGTTCTATATTCTCATTTCTGTCTCCTCGATATATTTCTTCAAGAATTCATACATCTGGGTCTCCAGCGGCGGACAGCCCTCCAGAAAGTGACGGAAACAGGAAGTACAGTCCCCCACTCCAAGTTCTCCTGTCTGTCCCCGGAATCCCTGCCCGATACATACCTTCTCGGTAAGTTTCTCCAGCAGGCCTTCTTCCTCCAGCCTTGCCAAAGCTGGTATCAAGTATCCATAACAGGCGCTGCAGGATTCCACCTCTTGTGTTTTCTCCGACAGTCTCAGCGCCTTTCCAGTGCGCATCACAGGAATATCTGCCCCAGCACGGTTCAGCCTGCGCACATTTGCCTTGCTTATATCAGCGCAGCCAGTTCCAAGGGACTGGGCAAGCGTAATGTACGGCACGTCTGCCACATCTATCCCCATCAGCGAACAGCAGAACGCATCCACCAGCACCGGATCCCTGCCGGCAAACATCCTGTTCATCACCACCGGATTGCCCCCGTCCTCAAATTCCAGATCCCCGCATATTCCGTCCACAAGAATGAAATCCTGCCGGATTCCCACACTCAAGTGGGCGATCGGCTTGTGAAGCCCCATAGTGTGGAACCTTCGCTTCTCCCTGTCTGGTATGAGCCCCTTCATATTCTTCAAAGCACAGGTCATCCGTGTCTGGCAATGTCCCTTCATCACCGGCACATTAATCAAGAAATTCACATCTCTTACGCAGTTGCACAGCTGCAGCCGCATCCCAGCGCAGTCTGCTGTGAAGGCTTTCTCCGTCTTCGTATCTAGAAGCCGCACCGGATACCTCTCGGCCAGGCTCTCATAACCGCATACCCGAAAGGCCTCCTTCGTCTCGTCTCCCACCCAGGAGCCCTCCATAATCGTTATATTCCCAAACCCTTCCGCTAGGAGATATTCCACAATTCCCTCCACAACCTCTGGGTGGGTTGTCCCTCCCATCTCGGCAGGATAAGCGCTCACAAGGTTCGGTTTGATCCCGATTGCAGCTCCCCGATCCCCGATCAGGCTGCTCAGCGCCGCTTCCTCACACAGTCGGCGTGCCATCTTCTTGCCATCTTCCCCATGGATCACCAAAATGTCCTGCTTATTCAATTCTGCCACTCCTTATAACCTCTGTCTTCCTTCATTCTCATTCTTCAAGTCTATCATAAACAGACCGGGCTGCAAATGTCAAGAATTCCATGATCTGCCGCGCGGAACCCTAATCACAGACTTCCTATGGGAAGCTGTGTCTCCCGAAACAACCGCTTGTCTGGATTGTGTAAATATGCTATTCTATAAAATAAGATATCCAAGTCATAAGCCTTGGGATGCGCCATGCCTGCAGTCAGAAGCTGAAAGGCTTATTGATCCGCCAGCACAAGGGGACCAGCGGGGTATGGGGTCCTGCGAATCCCAAATATTTTCTAGGATCATAGGTGCGCAAAGGGAGGGACAACATTGAAAATACAGGAATCTGCAGAAAATTATCTGGAAACCATTCTCATACTCAGCCAGCGTAAGCCAGAGGTCCGTTCGATTGACATTGTCAATGAGATGCATTTCTCAAAGCCAAGTATCAGCGTGGCCATGAAGAATCTTCGCCTGAACGGCTATATCACGATGAATGAGGACGGCCATATCTTCCTCACAGATGCCGGCCGTCAGATTGCCGAGATGATCTATGAACGCCACACGCTGCTGTCAGACTGGCTTATGTATCTCGGCGTCAATGAGAAGACGGCGGCCGAGGATGCCTGCCGGATTGAGCACGTCATCAGCGCGGAGAGTTTCGCCGCTCTGAAAAGGCACGTAATGGAGCAGAGCGAATCGCTGAACCCGCGTCCGAAGGATCAATAAGCAATCCGTCAAATGCTTCTAAATCCAGTAAACCCGATTCAGGAAGACAAAAGGGTATGTGCCGGGAACTGCTGTGAAAGTTCCCGGCACATACCCTTTTCTTCCGATATCAGCCCTTCTTTCCTATGGCGATTCTCTTAGGATGTGCCATTCTTTCGGAAATTCTCTCTGTCTATTCCCGTTTCCGGATCTGGCGAATTACCCTACACGGATTGCCGGCCGCAACTACGCCGCCTGGGATATCTCCTGTGACAACGCTGCCCGATCCGATAATCGTATTGTCCCCGATTGTGACTCCTTGATTGATATGGACTCCTCCCCCAATCCACACGTTGCTGCCTATCT
>CALWRT010000069.1 GCA_944384015.1 uncultured Lachnospiraceae bacterium
AGACGTCTTCTGACGATGGCAGGATACTAAAAGAGATTGAACTATATCTAGATGAAGGAAGATGAATAAAACTACAGTCGAAAAATCATCTGCATAAAAAAAATGCCAACGAATACTTGACAGAGACCTTTTTCTGCGTGCGCGGCAGTTGAGGTTTCAAAGGAACCGCAGACATGGTATAATGACTGCAGAGCAGTCATGGTACCAGCGCATAACAGGCTGTGCAGCTCTGTACAGCGCCTTCGGCTGAAGATACCACGATCTGCCATGGAGGAAATAGGAAATGAGTACGAATATATCACGACAAAAGAGGGAGGATTTGCTGGACAAAATCAAAGAAATCCGCGCCTATATAGCGGCAGCCCCGCAGGACGGGCAGACCGCCAGACTGCTGGTCTCTCTGTCTCAGCTGGAGAGAGAGGTTAACGGCAAAAAGTACGGCCTTGTGTATGAAGAACATCGGGAGGAGATTGACAGGATCTTAGAGGAACATGTCCCGGTACTGACAGAGGAGCCTGACCTTTTCATCCGCAATGGAGGACAAATGCATGTCCTTATGGAGGGGGACAACCTGGCAGCGTTGAAACTGTTGGAGAAGACCCACCTGGGAAAAGTCGATCTCATCTATATAGACCCGCCGTATAATCGCGGCAAGAGAGACTTTATTTATGATGACGACTATATAGAGCCTGAGGATGCTTTCAGACACTCCAAGTGGATTTCCTTTATGCGGCCGCGCCTGGTCATTGCCAGGAGACTGATGCAGAAGCATGGGTGCATTTTTATTTCCTGTGATGACAATGAAGTCGCCGCCCTGAGGCTGCTGTGCGATGAAATATTCGGGGAGCAAAATTTCCAGGGCCATATTCACTGGCGCAGGCGTCACAATCAGCCGAATGATAAGACAAAATTGATCGCCCTCGTGACAGAACACATATTGGTATACTCGAAAAACCGAGAAGAACATAAAAAATATGGAGTGGGAAAGGTTAGGGTGACCGGGAAATTTACCAATCCCGATAACGACCCCCGGGGGCCGTGGGCTTCTAAGCCGTGGAAATCCGGCAGCAACCAGTCGGGATGCACCTATACGATCACCTCGCCTACAGGAAAGGTATTTCACGAAGAATGGCTGGGAGATGAAGACACCTTTCGGGCGCTGGAGAAGGATCACCGGATTGTTTTCCCGAGAGGGGGCAACGGCAGCCCGAGAAAGAAGTACTTTCAATTCGAGCGGGAAGAGGAAGGCCAGTGCGCGACGAACTGGTGGCCCAGCGATTTGTTTGGCTGTAACCAGGATGCAACCGATGAGCTGAAGGCGCTGTTCGACGGAGTATGTCCCTTCGATAATCCGAAGCCCACCCGCTTGATCAAATCTTTAATTAACCTGGGCTATGTGGGGGATTCCGGCGTGATTCTGGATTTCTTCGCGGGTTCAGGGACGACGGGGGAGGCTGTCATGCAGCTAAATGCGGCGGGAGCCCATCACCGGTTTATTCTGTGCACCAATAACGAAAACAATATATGCCGGGACGTGACCTATGAGCGGATTAAGCGGGCGATTGACCGGCAAGGCTACCAGGAAAGCCTCAAATACTATAAAATAGACTATGTGCCGGTCTCTGGCCGCCTCTATTACGAATATGCCGATGAACTGCTGAGACATATGAGGGAACTGATTGAGCTGGAAACCGGTGTCCATTATGAGGAGGAGGGGGGGGCTGCGATCGCCCTTACGGAAGAAGAATTGGAAGAATGGATAGAAGATACAGAGTCCTTCCGTCAATGCAAAAGGCTGTATATGGGGATGGACCTGCTCCCCAGCGAGGAGCAGGAGACGGAGATAGCCCAGAATGGTACAGAGATCCAAATCATCCCGGATTATTATTATCAGGATTTGCAAGAGGGATCGTGTGCCGGGCAGCGGAGCGAAAGGAATGAATACGAAGAATGGAATTGAAGAATTTTCAGCAAAAAGCAGTCAAATCCCTGTTTGAAGCGATGGAGAAGCCTGCCCGGGACATCATTCTCAAAAGTCCTACAGGAAGCGGCAAAACCATCATATTAACCTATTTTATGAATCAGTACATACAGTCCTATCCTCGGACGGTCTTCATCTGGCTCACGCCGGGCAAAGGGAATTTGGAAGAACAGAGCAAAGGAAAAATGGACAAGTATATCCATGCCGCCCAGACGAAGCTCCTGCCTGACGTGATGACAGAAGGTTTTGAGGAGAACGACAGCTGCTTTATCAACTGGGAGAAGCTGACGAAGAAGGGCAATAACGCCCTCAAGGAGAGCGAACGCACGAACTTCTTAGAATATATCCGCAGGGCGCTGGACGAGGGGCTGCGTTTTGTTGTGATTGTGGATGAGAGCCACCAGAACAATACCGTGAAAGCTGATGAGATTATCCAGTATTTCCATACGCGGAAAATCATCCGCTGTTCCGCCACGCCCAAGGGGATCAGAAATGCAGAAATCATTGAAATTTCAGAGAAAGATGTGATCGCGGAAGGTCTCATAAAGAAAATGCTGATGATTAATGAAGATTTCCCGCGTGTCGTAAACACAGAGAATCAGATCGATTTTCTGCTGGAGAGGGCCTACGCAAAACAGCGTGCCCTTCGGTCTGCCTTTCTTGGGCTTGGGAAGCGGATTAATCCGTTGATCGTCGTGCAGATCCCGAACAAATCGGAGGCATTGCAGGGCGGGATTGAGAGATGGTTCGCGCGGCAAGGAGTTACCTGTGAAAACAGGCAGCTGGCTGTCTGGCTGTCTGACCGGCATGAAAATCTGGAAGGAATTGATGCGAATGACGGCGAGCCGGTGGCCGTTATAATCAAACAGGCTGTGGCCACGGGCTGGGACTGTCCCAGGGCGCATATTCTTGTGAAGCTGAGGGACAACATGGATGAAACCTTTGAAATCCAGACAATCGGACGTATCCGACGTATGCCGGAGGCGATCCACTATGGCAGTGATCTGCTGGACAGCTGCTATCTCTATACGCTGGATGAGAAGTTTACCGCAGGCGTGAAGCAGTCTCTCGGCAAGAATGCCTTGGATGCCTGTACCCTGTTCCTGAAAAATGAGCACAAACCGATTACGCTTATAAGTGAGCAGCGGACAATGGTGTCCAGCAGCCGGAATCCGCAGAAGGCGCTGCAGGCCATTGCCCGGTATTTTGAGACAGAATATGGTACCGGCTCAAATAAGAAGGAGAACGCGACACGGCTGCAGGCGCAGGGGTTTGTTATGAGCGGGGATATAATCCGCCACACCATCTCAGGGGAGACGGCGACGCTGGCCTTTGACAGTGAGAACATGAACAGGATTGACGTTACGGAACGTCTGAGTACCCATACCCATGGCCGCGACTACCATCAGAGGATCGGTAGGATCGGCCTGGAAATCGGTATGGAGTATTCCTATATGAATACGATTATCCGCAAATTATTTGACAAAAATTTTCATTACTCCCGCAAAATCCTTGCCCTAGAGCCGCGGGCAGTCTACGCTTTTGTGCTGAACAATGCGGAAATGCTGAAACAGATTGCCAGGGCGGCGATGGCATCTGAACCGGTACAGATGCAGATGGATTTCAAGAATGTGTCGAAAGTCCAGTTTCACATTCCCCAGACATGCCTGTTCACATTTGACGGGACGGCGAAAACACAGAAAGTGATGAAGAAAAATGTCTATCAGGGATATCTCTCTTCTGCAGAACCTCGTTCTTCGTCTGAACGCAAGTTTGAGAAGTTCTGCGAGAATTCAGACAGCGTAGAGTGGGTATATAAAAATGGGGATAAGGGCAGCGAATATTTATCCATCGTCTATGCCGACAATTCGGACAGACAGAAGAATTTTTATCCGGATTATCTCATCGGGGCAAGGGGCGAAGTGTGGGTGATCGAGACAAAAGGCGGATTTGACCGAAGCGGGAATAGTCAGGATATCGACCTGTTCACGCCGAAAAAATTCCAGGTGCTCAAGGATTATCTTGAGCGCTACGGGCTGAAAGGCGGCATCGTCCGCAATGATGACAAGAGTGATGAACTGTGTATCTGCATGGAACATTACTGCGGCGATATCCAAAGCGATGACTGGCAGCTGCTGTCTAATGTGCTGCCGTGACATAATAGAAGAAAGCAAGGGGATGGATTTCCTTAGGACATCCATCCCCTTGCTAGAGTTCTTTTTATATTTCTCCTAAAGAAGCTTTATAACCTTCTCCCCAGCTTTTCATGGCATCCAGAATCGGCTTCAGGCTCTTTCCTAGCGCGGTGAGAGAATATTCTACTCTCGGAGGTACTTCAGGATATACGGTACGGATAAGCAGTCCGCTGCTTTCCATGTCCCGAAGCTGCGCGGTTAATACCTTTTGTGAGACGCCGCCGATGGACTTCTTCAACTCCCCGAACCGCTTGGTGCCGGTCAGCAGATCGCGCAGGATTAAAACCTTCCACTTATCACCGATGAGTGTAAGCGTCGTTTCCACCGGGCAGGTCGGCAATTCCTTTTTGATTGTTGGTTCTGCCATTCTATCACCCTCTAATCGTGCGATATTCTACAGTTTCTGTTAGGCACCCGCTGCATATGACAGCGTCTGCTCTTCAGTTAAGCCGTGCAGGATCAGTATAACACTGCAAAGGAGCCGGGTCAAGAAAAGGAGCGGCGAAGGCTATACTTTTCTCCTTCTTTTCTTGAAGACAAAAGGCAGTTGTGATACTATGAAATCAGGTCTATCAAAGGTAATGGATGAATAGAGAAAGGAAGTCCTGCACAAGAAATTATGAGTGATATGGAAGGGATACGCAAGACAGATTCTATACAGAGGCAGACAGGCAAGCCGGCAGATGGAAAAACTGCGGAAGAGAAAGATAAGAAAAAAAAGAGCGGAAGACAGACGGAAGATGGGCGCAGGCTGACAGACGCGGGGAAGACCCCGGCCGCTTCCAGGATGCCTAAGCAGAAGAGAAGTGCTGGCAGGCAGGAGAATGCTAGACAGAAGGGGACGGCAGAAGGGCGGAAGAATACGAGGGCTGGAAAGAAGAAACGTCCGCCAGAGGACAGCAAGAGGCGTGGGACAGCAAGGGATGCCGGCAGACCCAGGGACTCAGAAAGGACAGTAAGGCACAGGCGCAGAAGACGGAAGCCGCATCCGCTGCAGATCATAATCCTGGTGACAGCATTGGCGGTGTTCTGCTATTCTGCTGTATCCCTTATACAAATCTTTCTGGAATATAAGAAGGGTACGGATACGTACGATAAAATCGCTGCTCAGTTCGTAATGGATCCGTCAGAAGAAGAGGACGGTACTCCTTCGGAGGATACAGGCGTCCAGGAGACGTTTTCGCCGCTAAATATCGACTTTGCGGCGCTGAAGGAAGCGAATCCGGACGTCTATGGCTGGATTCAGATGCCTGGCCTGGACGTGAGCTATCCGGTAGTGCAGGCAGCGGACAATAATTACTATCTGTATCGGATGGCGGACGGAACGGATAATACTGCCGGCTCTATTTTCGTAGAGGCTGCGAATGGTCCCGATTTCCTGGATTCCAATACGATTCTCTACGGCCATAATATGAGAAATGGTTCCATGTTCGGACGGCTGAAGGACTATGGGGAAGAAGAATTTTTCCAGGAGAACCCCAGCTTCTACCTGTATACAGAAGAAGGGGCATGGGGATATGATATCTTCTCTGTGCGGGTTGTCAGCGCAACGGGGGACAGCTACCAGATTTCTTTTGCGTCGGCGGAAGACTTTACGAACTATATTGACAATGCCGTGCGCACCTCCATGTATGACACTGGGGTCGTGCCTCAGGCGGGGGATACGATGGTTACCTTATCTACTTGTACGAGCAGTGATGAGAATCGGCTGATCGTACAGGCCGTGAGGGGAGAGCAGGTGAATTGACGCAGCGGCTGCGCGCCTGTTGTTTCAAATGTGCGGGAGGCGTGCATCCATGCAGAACAATGAGATGGGAGGAATCCGTATGTCAGATATTAAGAAACTGCAGGAGATGGTAGATTCCAGCAGCAAAATCGTATTTTTCGGCGGGGCGGGAGTGTCCACAGAGAGTGGAATACCAGATTTTCGCAGTGTGGACGGTCTGTATCATCAGAAGTATGCATATGAGCCAGAACAAATTCTAAGCCGTTCTTTTTTCTGGTCGAAGACAGAGGAGTTCTACCGGTTCTACAGAGATAAGATGCTGTACCTGGACGCAAAACCCAACGCGGCCCACAGGAAGTTGGCTGAACTGGAAGCGGCAGGAAAACTGACGGCTGTGATTACCCAGAACATTGACGGGCTGCATCAGAAGGCAGGAAGCAGGAAGGTGCTGGAGCTTCACGGTTCCGTGCTGCGCAATTACTGTTCTGACTGCGGTACGTTTTACGAAGCAGAATATATTCTGCGTACAGAAGGAGTGCCCCGGTGTGAGTGCGGGGGGATCATTAAGCCGGATGTGGTGCTCTACGAAGAGGCATTAGATGATCAGTTGTTGGACGAGGCGCTGGCCTATATTACAGACGCGGATATGCTGATCATTGGGGGGACGTCTCTGGTGGTGTATCCGGCCGCGGCCCTTGTCAATTACTATGAGGGGAATAAACTGGTCGTTATTAACCGGACGCCGTCATATATGGATCACCGGGCTAATTTGTTTATACAGGGGAACATCGGAGAAGTGCTCGGAGATATTCGGGTAGGGAACTGACATATAGGCTATAGAGGAAGGATGTAAGGCGGCCGGACGCTGGACGGTCGAAGTAAGAATACGCAGAAGGGGAGAAAGCAGGTATGGATGGCGGATAATTTGGAAGAAAAGCAGTGGCGCGAGAAACTGCAGGAAATGGTGGATTCCAGCAGCAGAATCGTCTTTTTTGGAGGGGCAGGGGTATCCACAGAGAGTGGGATACCAGATTTTCGCAGCAGGGACGGACTGTTCCAGCAGAAGTATAAATACCGCCCGCAGAGGATTTTGAGCAGGACATTTTATAACCGGCATCCGGATATTTTCTATGACTTTTACCGGGAGAGGATGCTGTATCTGGATGCCCAGCCGAATATCGCCCACAGAAAACTGGCTGAGATGGAAGCGGCTGGAAAGCTGACAGCTGTGATCACCCAGAATATTGACGGACTGCATCAGAAGGCAGGAAGCAAAAATGTGCTGGAGATCCACGGCTCTGTGCACCGGAATTACTGCCGGATCTGCGGGAAGGTATATGACGCGGCTTATATGAAGCACACATCGGGGGTGCCTGTCTGTTCCTGCGGCGGGGAAATTAAGCCGGATGTGGTACTGTACGAAGAGCGTCTCAAGACAGAGCTGATGCGGGAGGCGGAGCGGTATATTCGGGAGGCGGATATGATTATTATTGCGGGTACCTCCCTGGCGGTATACCCGGCGGCAAGGCTGGTGAGATATTACAAAGGATTGAAGCGTGTTCTGATTAACAGGGATCCGACGGGAATGGAACAGATTGCCCAGCTTGTCATCCATGACAGCATCGGAAAGGTGATGGGACAGATCAAGGTCGAGGGCATGGAACAGGAGGCGCCGGAGCAGGCAGCACAAGAGCAGAAGGCGTAAGGACAGACGCCGAAGGAGTGAGGAGATTGGAGAAGAGAATCTATGAGGTGGGTGATATTGTCCGGCTGAAAAAGCCCCATCCCTGCGGAAGCAGCGAATGGGAAATCCTGAGAGTGGGGGCGGATTTCCGACTGAAGTGCCTGGGATGCGGACATCAAATCATGGTTCCCAGGACGTTGGTGGAAAAAAACACGAAGAGTCTGCGGAAAAAGGAAGAAAACGCTTGAAAACAAGCCATATTTATGCTATCATAAATTCTCGTGATATATGAAGCCTGCCATTAGGGCGGGTATCCTTGTTCCCGTAAGGGAGCCAGAAGACCATAAGGAGGTAAAAGCATGAACAAGTACGAATTAGCAGTTGTTGTGAATGCAAAAATCGAAGATGAAGCAAGACTTGCAACCATCGAGAAGGTAAAAGAGTACATTACCCGTTTTGGAGGTACGATTACCAATGTAGATGACTGGGGCAAGAAGAGGCTGGCTTATGAGATCCAGAAGATGAGAGAGGGATTCTACTACTTCATCCAGTTCGATGCCGAGGCAACGGCGCCGGCTGAAATCGAGAGACACGTTCGCATCATGGAAAACGTAATCAGATACTTATGCGTGAAACAGGAAGCATAAGCCCACAGGAAGAAAAGAAGGAATCCGAATGAACAAAGTAATTTTGATGGGGCGTCTCACAAGAGATCCCGAAGTTCGATATAGCCAGGGTGAGGGAGGCACTACGGTGGCAAGGTTTTCCCTAGCCGTCGACCGCAGGTTCAAGAGAGCCGGGGACGCAGAAGCAGATTTCTTTAACTGTACGGCTTTCGGCAGACAAGCTGAATTTGCAGAGCGTTACCTGAAGAGAGGCACGAAGATGCTCGTGACCGGCAGGATCCAGAATGATAATTATACGAATCGGGAAGGACAAAAGGTATACAGCGTTCAGGTGATCGTAGAAGAGCTGGAGTTCGCGGAGAGCAAGGCGGCAAGCGCAGAGAACAGCGGATTTGCGGGACAGGGCTATCAGGCGGAGCGCCCGTCGCCGGCGGCAGCTGTCGGGGACGGATTTATGAATATCCCGGATGGGATTGATGAAGAGCTCCCATTTAACTAAGACAGGTGTTCCGGAAGATATTTGATTAGGAGGTAAGAATCATGGCATTCAAGAATGATAGAGGCGATTCTCCGATGAAGAGAAGAGGCGGACGCAGAAGGAAGAAAGTCTGCGTATTCTGCGGCAAAGAGAACAATGAGATCGACTACAAGGACGTGAACAAACTGAAGAGATACGTATCCGAGAGAGGAAAGATTCTTCCAAGAAGAATCACAGGCAACTGCGCGAAGCATCAGAGAGCTCTCACGGTGGCAATTAAGAGGGCGAGACATATTGCGCTGATGCCTTACGTACAGGATTAAGCGGTTCAGAGGACCGGCTCCGGAGGGAGCTGGTTCAGATACGGCGGGGGGAGATCTTCGGATCATTCCCCGCCGTCTTTTTTGCGCTGCCATATCGGGCTCCTTGCCTTGTTTTTCTTGTGGCATGGGCGGAAAAGTGGTATACTGTTCGTGACAATGAAGCCAGAAGGCTGAGCTGTTATGAATGTGGTGCAATGTTTTGAGGGATAAGAGAATGAAGAAGAAATTGAGGTTAAAAGGACAGCTCCGTTCCTATATGCAGTGGCCGATCCTTTTGACGGCGCTGCTTGCAGCCATGAATATTTGGATTTATGTTCTGGACGTGAAGATCGGCCTGCTGATGAGCGGCTTTATTGCTGTATATCTCATAACGATCGTGATTCTGTATGTCTATAATAAGCCGCTCATATTGAATGAGCTGATTTCTTTCGCGACTCAGTATGGACAGGTGCAGAAGAGCCTGCTCAAGGAGCTGGCTGTTCCCTATGCCTTGCTGGATGACGGGGGCAAGATGATCTGGATGAATCAGGCGTTCATAGAGGTGATCGGGCCGGAGAGCTCCCGGAAGAAGTCTGTTTTTGGTATTCTGCCGGATATACACAAAGAGAACATTCCCAAGGACGCCCAGGTGCACAGCTTCCACATCCGCTACAATGACAGGGACTACCGGCTGGATATGCGCAAAGTGGAGCTGGAAGGCATGCTGGAGGACAATGGGCTTGTGGACACGAGGGGCTATGAGGGCTATCTTGTAGCGCTGTATCTATTCGATGAGACAGAACTGAATGAGGCGAGAAGGGAGAGCCAGGATGAGCGGATGGTATGCGGGCTCATTTACATGGACAATTTTGACGAGGCCCTGGAGAGCGTGGAGGAAGTCCGCCAGTCTCTGCTGGGAGCTTTGATTGAGAGGAAGATCAATAAATACATCAATACGGTGGACGGCATTGTGAAGAAGCTGGAGAAGGATAAGTACTTTATTGCCTTTAAATACAAATATCTGGAGCAGCTGAAGGCCAACCGGTTCGATATTATGAACGATGTCAAGACGGTGAACATCGGCAATGATATGCCGATTACGCTCAGCATTGGTATCGGCATCGGCGGAGGCACCTATGTGCAGAATTATGAGTACGCCCGTACTGCCATTGACTTAGCCCTGGGAAGAGGGGGAGACCAGGCGGTCCTGAAGGAGGGCTCCCAGATCTCTTATTATGGCGGTAAGAGCAATTATGTAGAGAAGAGCACGAGGGTGAAGGCCCGGGTGAAGGCCCAGGCGCTGCGGGAGATTATCCAGACGAAGGACCGGGTGATCGTCATGGGGCACAAGCTGTCTGACGTAGACGCCTTTGGAGCCGCGGTAGGCATCTACCGGGCGGCGGCTTTCCTCAATAAGAAAGTCAACATTGTGCTGAACGACATCACCACGTCCCTGCGGCCGCTGGTGGACTGCTTCACCGACAACCCGGAATATCCGGAGGACTTGATTGTGCGCAGCGCCCAGGCTCTGGAGCGGGCGGACAATAATACCGTTGTGGTCGTGGTGGACACGAACCGGCCGAGCATAACCGAATGCCAGGAACTGCTGTCCAGATGCAAAACGATTGTCGTGCTGGATCATCACAGAAGGGGAAGCGAAGTGATTGACAACGCCACACTGTCGTACGTAGAACCCTATGCTTCCTCGGCTTGTGAGATGGTGGCAGAGGTGCTTCAATACTTTGACGACGGCCTGAAGATCCGGGCGCTGGAGGCTGACAGCCTGTACGCCGGAATTATGATTGACACCGATAATTTCATGAATAAGACCGGTGTGCGGACTTTTGAGGCGGCGGCGTTTCTGAAGCGAAGCGGAGCTGATATTACAAGAATCCGCAAAATGTTCCGGGACAACATGACGGAATATAAAGCGAGAGCGGAAGTGGTGCGCAGAGCCCAGCTCTACAGAGACGTATTTGCCGTCTCTGAGTGCGACGGAGAAGGGCTGCTCAGCCCGACAATCATCGGCGCCCAGGCGGCCAATGAGCTGCTGAATATTGTGGGGGTGAAGGCGTCCTTTGTGCTCACCTCTTTTAAGGATACGGTATATGTGAGCGCCCGCTCGATTGATGAGATTAATGTGCAGATTATCATGGAGCGCCTGGGAGGCGGAGGACATATGACGATCGCGGGAGCGCAGCTGAAGGATGTGTCGCTGCCGGAGGCTTATGAGATGCTTAAGAACACACTGGATAAGATGCTGGAAGAAGGAGCGTTGTGAGATATGAAGATCATACTGCTGGAAGATGTGAAGTCTCTCGGGAAAAAGGGAGAGATGGTAAATGTAAATGACGGATATGCGAGGAATTATATCCTGCCCAAGAAGCTGGGGGTGGAAGCCAACAGCAAGAATATGAATGACTTGAAGCTGCAGAAGGCCCATGAGGCGAAGGTGGCGCAGGAGCAGCTGGAAGCGGCCCGGGAGCTGGGAGCCAAGATAGCGGCCAGCCAGGTGACCATCGCCATCAAGACCGGCGAGGGAGGGAAGATCTTCGGCTCTGTGGCCTCTAAGGAGATCGCCCAGGCCCTGCAGGAACAGACCGGGCTGGAAGTCGACAAGAAGAAACTGCAGCTGTCCGGGCCGCTGAAGACATTGGGAACCCACATGGTGCCGGTGAAGCTGCACCCGAAGGTGACAGTGGAGCTGAAGGTAACTGTGACGGAGGCCTGATACTGGACGGGGGTTTCAAATGGAAGAGGCGATCATCAAACGCGTGATGCCCCACAGTCTGGAGGCGGAGCGGTCTGTGACAGGCGCGATGCTGATGGATAAAGAGGCAATTATGACTGCTTCGGAAATACTGACCGGAGAGGATTTCTATACAAAGCAGTATGGGGTCATTTTCGATGCCATGGTGGAACTTTTTAACGAAGGGAGCCCGGTTGACCTCATAACCCTGCAGGAACGGCTGAGGGAGAAGGATGTGCCGCCGGAGATCAGCCGGCTGGAGTTCGTCAGAGAGCTGATGGACTCGGCGACCATCTCGGCCAATGTGAAGTACTATGCCCAGATTGTGCGGGAGAAGGCGATTCTGCGCCGGCTCATCCATCTGACAGAAGAGATATCCAATGTATGCTACGGAGGGAAGGAACGGCTGGAAGATGTCCTGGAGATGACGGAGCGCAAAGTGTTTGAACTGGTGTCCAAAGGGGACAGCGGTGATTTTGTGCCGATCAGACAGATTGTCATCCAGGCGCTGGACAAGATTGAGGCGGCTTCCCGTACGAAGGGGAATGTGACGGGCATCGCCACCGGCTTTATAGACTTGGACTACAGGACTGCCGGCCTGCAGCCGTCGGATCTGGTGCTGATAGCGGCCCGCCCGTCCATGGGGAAGACGGCCTTTGTCCTGAACATTGCCCAGTATGTGGCGTTTCGCAGCAACATCACCACGGCGATTTTCAGTCTGGAGATGTCTAAGGAACAGCTGGTGAACCGCCTTCTGGCGCTGGAATCCCATGTGGACTCCCAGGCGATCCGCACAGGAAATTTGGAGGATACGGATTGGGAGAAGCTGATTGAAGGAGCGGGCATCATCGGCAAATCCAACCTGATTATCGATGACGTTCCCGGCATCTCCATCGCGGAGTTGCGCTCCAAGTGCAGGAAATATAAGCTGGAGCAGAACCTGGGGCTGATTATCATCGACTACTTGCAGCTCATGTCGGGGCAGGGTAGGGCAAGCGATTCCAGGCAGCAGGAGATATCGGATATCTCCAGATCGCTGAAAGCCCTGGCCAGAGAGCTGAATGTCCCGGTGGTGGCGCTGTCTCAGCTGAGCCGGGCGGTGGAGCAGCGGCCTGACAAGCGCCCGATGCTCTCAGACTTGAGAGAGTCCGGGGCCATAGAGCAGGATGCCGACGTGGTGATGTTCATATACCGGGATGAGTATTATAATAAAGATTCGGAGAAAAGGGGCATCGCGGAGATTATCATCGCGAAGCAGAGAAACGGCCCGGTGGGAACGGTAGAACTGGCGTGGCTGCCCCAGTATACAAAGTTCGCAAATCCGGAGAGGTAACATATACTGCCGCGGGATGGGACAGGGAATAGGGAATATGGCAAACGGAAGCGGAGAGACTGGGCTTGAGTCAGTATTCTTCGCTTTTGTTTTATGCTTTTAGACAGAGAATAGTACGGAGGAGGAGATTAAAAGATATGGAAATAAGTAGAAAATGTAATGGCTTTCTATATATCGTTATGCTAAACTATTAGCGAAAAGCCTAAAATTGAGGGTTTTTAGAATTAATTATAGCAGGATGGATTGCATTTATGAATGGATTAAAAGATGTGGCAAAATTGGCAGGGGTATCTATTGCCACTGTCTCAAGGGTAGTCAATAGATCGGCAGCCGTATCGGACCAGAAAAGGCAGGCTGTAGAGGCGGCAATCGAGAAGCTGAATTACAGGCCCAATTTAACTGCAAGCACCTTGCGGGCCAGGGACAGCAAAATCATTGGGCTTATTGTCCCCGGACGAACGCATGCGACTTTTGGTATGAATACATCCTATATTGCGGATTTCTGCCAGAGAAACAACTATAGCCTTCTAATCGGGCTCAACCATGATAATCCAGAGACGGAGGCAGATCTGCTGGATAGCTTTTATAGAAGGAATATAGATGGAATCATTCTATCGACAGGATCTGAGGAGAATTTTGTTTTGAAACTAATTGAAGGCCATGATGTCCCAACCGTTATCATTGATCGCGTATTTACATCCAATAAATTCACATCTATTTCTGTGGATAATTTCCGGGCGGGATATATTGCAGGGCAATATTTGGCGGAGTTGGGTCATAAGAAAATCGGCTGTATTACGATGCCGGTTACAAGGTGGCAGTGTTATCAGAGACTGCTGGGCTTTAAAAAGGCTTTGCAGGATAATAAGATTGATATATTAGACAAATATATCGTGGAGGTTGCGGATTTCCAATTCCATTCCGGTGTGACGGGGGCAGAGATATTATTGAATTATAGATATGCGAAAGATTTTCCGACGGCACTGTGGGCTCTGGAGGATACGGTGGCGGCAGGAGTTATGCAGGCCTTTATCAATGCGGGATATCGTATACCTGATGATATCTCCATTATGGGGATGGATAATTTGGATATTTCTTATATGCTGTCTCCAGGGCTTACGACAATTACCTATCCATTTAAGGAAATTTCCCAGATGGCAGTGGATTGTATTATACAGTATGGCAATATGAAAGATCCTGATAGAAAACAGTATATATTAGACCCGGAACTGGTCATTAGACAATCAACAGGGACACCTAGTAGGTAGGGGTATCCCTATTGATTGATGTGTAAATTTTACAAGGTATACTATGGAATCACAAAGGAGAAGAACTGTGAGAGCTTTCCCATATATCCTCATACAAATTGCCCTCTGTATTGAAAAAAGCGTTTTCATTAGGAGAGACGGAACAGAAGGGAGGGAGCGCCTGCCCGGACAGCAGGGCCGGTGAGGCATACATCCTGTCAAGCTGCAGAGTATTTTTTATGAGAAGGAAGCGGCAGAGGAGACCGGTATTCTGGCTGAAAAGGACGGCAAGCTGTAACGCCTGGAGATCATTGGGCATATAGACAGGGATTTTGCAGCCTTTGGGGTCAGCGGAGGTAATGGCGTTTGGGAAGGTATCCTTGGGATTCATAGCATCTACGAGCTTCTGGGTAGTGACATCGGCACAGCCGATTCCATTAGCGTTATGATGAGACTTTTCTGTCAAGCGGAGCACAGACAATATTTTGGCGTATGGGCGAGACGGGGGCAGGTAGAGGGAACGCCCCGTAACGTTAGAATCCATGCCTGTTCCGCTGATGTCTTTTCCCATTTCGTATACAGCCAGCACATCCAGATTTTCAAAAGGTATTCTTGGAAGCTGCTCTTTAGCAAGCAGCAGGAGGGCTTTTTCACGTTCCACAATCTGAGAGGCCGGGACAACGTGGATAGAATGGGTTTGGTGGAGACGGTTTTCGATAATGCCAATGCCCAAAGGAACAGAAACATGGGCAAGAGCGGTGGAAGCTATGGAAATAATGGTTTTTGATAAGTTTTGGGGGCCTAGGCTGTGAACGACAGAAGCTCCTTTTTGCTTCCCTAGGCCAACAGCAATCATCTTCAGAATGCCGCTCTCGATATCGCCGTGGAACTCCGTGTGGGGCTTGATGCGCCCGACAGGAATGATATAGTCGGCATGGAGAGCGTGTTTATCCATATAGACAGGGAGATGTTCTGGGGTAAAAGCAATGAATTCTGTATCCATGGAAGAATAGATCGGGGCATGGACCGAGGCTTCTGTAACGCCAAGGCTGTTCAATATTTCCAGCTGGCCCTCTGCGGTAGCACCGCCATGACTGCCCATCGCAGGGACAATGAATGGGTGGGCACCGACCGCGTGTAGTTTATCCGCCAGTGTACGCAATACAGGAACAATATCTGTAATGTCACGGCTTCCGCATGTCATGGCTACCGTTTTGCCTTGGCAGTCACGGCTTAGAAGATGAGAGGAATCTAGCTGAGTGCTTAATTCAGAAGCTGCATCAACTGACTGGGGCAGCGGCGGGCGATAGAGAATTTTTTGCAGGGGCGGCACTGTGATAGAGGATAACAAATCAGTGAACATAGGCCCTCCTTTCACGGCATCTCTTAAAGATGCCATGTTAGAATCCGGCAGACAGGTTACCGATGTACACTGCCGGATATATGGTGATGGTGGTGAAAAGGCTGTCTCCGGCCAAGTATTGTATATCTATACAGCCAAGACAGCCTTTTGTAAAAATGTTACAGAGATTCCATTACCGCGTAGGCATTTTCCAGAACTGTCCTTGTTTCATCGTCCACATCCTCTTTCCAAGGAGTGTTCAAAAATTCGTCGACCATCCGGATGCCCATTTCTGGCCCAATAATAAATCCGCCCATTCCCAGAACGTTGATATTATTGAATACCCGCGCGCGGTTTACCGCATACAGGGATTCGCAGAGACCGGCGTAGACCCCTTTGTATTTGTTGGCGATCAGCGTAACACCCATTCCTGTGCCGCACATAATAATTCCCCGGTCGAATTCCCCGTTGGAGACAGCCGTTGCGAGGTTAGTAGCTACCGCGTCAAATAGAACGGGCTCCTCTAAAGTGCGTGTGCCGACATCTGTGACTTCGTATCCGAGTTCTTCCAAGTGAAGGCGGACTGCTTCTTTCAGATGAAAGCCGCTGGGATCAGAACCGATAATCATTTTTTTTGACATTGCAAAGACTCCTTTCGTTTTCATAAATTATTTATATCCGGTCGCTTTTGCAAGCTCCTGATATTCGTCTGCTACTTTACCGTATAACCGATCGAATATTTTGTAGTATTTCATATATTCCTCGTGGGCTTGTTCTCTTGGGGCATGATGATTAGAAAAATTCACCCATTCTTTTGCCACATCATAATTCTGAAACACTCCGACACCCACGCCCGCGTTAATGGCATTGCCGACAGGAGCACCTTTGGAATCTGCCATAAATACAACAGGAATGTTGAAAACGTCGGATACGATTTGACGCCACAGGGCACTTTTGGCTCCGCCTTCTACAAGAACCATGGGAAGCTTCATCTCAAGACCGCTGGCTTCAATATATAAGAAATTCTGATAAAGCGCGTAAACAGCGGCCTCCATAAAGGAGCGGATGATATGGCCCCGGCTGTGCGCCAGGGAGAGGCCAAAGAGTACCCCTCTGGCTACCGGATCCCAGATAGGAGTCCGTTCCCCCATAAAATACGGAAGAGTGATAAGCCCGTCGCTGCCAATGGGAGCTTTTTCAGCTTCCATGTTCATAATGTCGTAGACGTCCAAATTCAAGTCTTTCGCAAACCGCCGCTCTTCTAGGGCAAAGTTGTCGCGAAAATACCTTGTCAATGCGCCGCAGGATACGATGCAGCCCAGTGTGGAATACATGGCTTTGGAGTTAGCGGTATGGGCGATAGTGATCATATTTTTCGTAAACTTAGGCTGGTCATGGATAATTCCCATACATCCGGCAGTTCCCATTGTGATAGACATTTCGCCCGGGGAAATGACTCCTCCGGCAACATAAGCAGCATTGGCGTCAACGGTTCCGGCTACAACGGGAGTGCCCTTTTTAAGGCCGGTTCTCTGCGCAGCTTGAGCTGTGACCTCTCCGATAATCTCGTCACAGGGATAGCTTTCCGGCAGCTTCTCCATATCCAGACCGAGCCGCTCGACCATTTCTTCATCCCATGTTTTGTTGATAATATCGTACCCAACACCGAATAGGCTGGCATTGGAATAATCGGTTACAGCCCTGCCGGTCAGTTTCATGACCGGATAATCGGCGGCAGTCTGAATTTTATACGCCTTTTTGTAGAGCTCTGGACGGTTATTTTTTTCCCACAGAAGCTTAATGGTCGCAAAATAAGGATCCACAGGGTTACCGCTTTTCTCTGCGGCCCGCTCTTCGCCGATGTTGTCTTTGACCCACTGGGCTTCTGCTGTCCCTCTGCGGTCCATCCATATATGGGAGTATTGTAACGGCTTCAGATCCTTGTCTACAAGTATGCAGGCTGGAGCCAGGGCGCTGATGGAGACCCCTCTGATTTCAGAGTTATCAACCCCAGATTGATCAATGCACTGCTTAATTGTGTCAGCAACCGCATTCCAATACCATTCCGGATCCTGTTCGGCCCAACCGGGACGTTTTGTGATCAGGCCATATTCGATGTACGCGCTTCCCAAAACATTTCCGCCTTCGTCAATCAGGACGGACTTCGTGCCGCCTGTCCCAACATCGGTACCTATTAAGTAATTTCCCATTTCTATTCCTCCTTCATTTTTATAAGATATGATTTGGTCTGCTGTGGATTAATGGATGTTCATTGCGAGCATAAAAAGTCCCATAGCCGAAGCGAGGACGCCGACGATTATAAGGGCCCAGCCGGCTATTTTGCTCAAAAGAGTTCCAAATGCGGCGTTCTTTTCAAAGAACATCAGTAAAGTAAACAGTCCCATCCAGACAAGATTCATCATCCCCAGCGGAAACATGACAATCATCAATGCGGCGCAGCAGCCAGCACAATAAAAACCGTGCTTCAGGCCCATAATCAAACCGCCAATACAGCCATCATGCCAATTTTGCATAATGAAATCTAAAGGATGCTGGCAGCCCTTCAGGCAGGCGTTCTTGAGAGGGCTTATTTGGTAGATGCCGCATAAGAGGAAAAGTATGCCGAGAGCGAGACATAGCGTCGAAGCGGCTGATAAAAAACCTTCCAGCAAACGCAGAAGGAGGGTAGAAGCTGCCCAGCATATCACCCCAAATAAGAGCCAGATCATTATGTAGCCTAAAATGAAGAACCATACAGAAAATTTATTCTTCTTAACGGTGGTGCGCTCGCACACTCGCTGCATGCACATAATCATAGGAATGGCTGTCGGCAGCATCATGGCAATGCACATTCCCGCCCACATTGGAACAAACATTCCGATTGGCGGGATCGATACTAAGAGAGCGGAAGAAAGGAGCCTGTTTTGCATGAGGGCCTCCATCTCAGGATCAGAGCCAGTCATGTCCATAACCATTCCTCCGGAACCATCGCTGCTGGAAGCAATGTAGAACCAGCATAGCATTGTGACAATGATAATAAATAAAAAAATGATAATCTGAGATTTTGAGTATTTCTTGAAAATTTGTTCTTTCATTTATTTCAACCCTTCTATTTGCCTGCTGATATGGTCGCCGTCATAGAGGACGCCCTGCTCCATGGTGTATGTCTTCTGACAATAACCGATCGCGTCTAGATCATGGGTTACCATGAGTATGGTCGTGCCATCTTTGTGTATTTGGCCAAATAAATCCATAATCGTCTGAGCGGTAAGTTTATCCAGATCGCCGGTCGGCTCATCTGCGATGATGAGTTCCGGTCTGTTAATGAGAGACCTTGCGATTTCCGTCCGGCGGATTTCTCCGCCGGACAGCTCACCCGGAAATTTATGGGCCTTGTCACTGAGCCCCACTGCCTCTAACAATTCATGTGTGTAGGAAGTGATATCGCCTTCGTGATGATACATGTAGTAGGGGAGCTGAATGTTCGCCTCTATCGTTAAGTTCGGAAGCAAAGCATACCCTTGCATAATATAGCCGATTGACTGATTCCGGAGCAGGGAAAGTTCTTGGTCGCGCATCTTTGTGATATTCTGGCCGCTGAAATAAATATCACCCGCAGATACCGACAAGATTCCCGCGCACATATTAAGCAGGGTGGATTTCCCGCTTCCGGATCTGCCGATAATACAGGCAAATTCCCCTTTGGCAACGGAAAAGTCTGCCGAGGTTACTGCCGGGATATCACCGGACTCTGAATGAAAGAATTTTTTCACAGCTTGAACTTCCAATAGTCTCATCAGACGGCACCTCCAAAATAGTAAACGTTTTCAAAAATATTAAATCACAGAATAAGGGGTATGTCAATATGACAAATAAAATAAATTTATGGAACATCTTATTATGATAATTACCATTATATGGAATTTGGGCGATGGGTAAATACGACTAAAAAAATAGGAAGATTTGATATCAGTTAAACAATATCACCAAAAGAGCTTGACAAGGGAAGAAAAATATGATTAAATGCTATATAAGAAAACGTTTACAAAAATATAAGATGGGAGAGAAAAGCTTGTGTTTGCTATGGTGACTCAATTAATAGTTAGCGGTGTGGCTACCGGGTTTATTTATGGATTAACAGCCATAGAGTATACCCTAATCTGGAATTCGTGCGGGCTCTTGAATTTTGCTCATACGAAGACGATTATGTTCAGTGCCTATCTGTTTGTCGGCACATTTTTGGCAATTATGGCAAACGCCTATCTGCCGGCAGTTATCTGCACGATTATCTGCATTGCGTTGTTTGGAGTTCTGATTGCTCTGATAATCTTTATCCCTTTGCGGAACTTTACCAGACTGATTGCTGTTATGGCCACGGTTATGCTCGGGACGGTTTTGAATGAAGGGGCTGTCTTGATCTGGGGATCGGCGCCGATGTCTGCGGGAGGATTCCTGGATGGGCGAGTGGAGATTGGAGGGGTTGTGACGTCCCTGGCGAATATTTACATTATTGTAATCTCCGTACTTGTCACGATAGGACTGAGATTGTTCATGAAGAAAACGAAGCCCGGACGCGCGATGATCTGTGTAGCCCAGGATAAGGTGGCGGCTTCCTTGATGGGGGTTGAGGTGAAAAGGAGCATGGCGCTGTCAGTTGCGATCAGTTTTGCCATATGCGGGCTGCTCGGGTGTCTGTGCGCCCCGCTTTTCAGGGTACAGCAGACAATGGTTGACATGGTAGGGCTGAAAGGATTTGCAGCAGGCGTTATCGGTGGATTTGGGAATACCACAGGTGCGATTGCGGGCGGCCTTCTTCTCGGCGTTGTAGAGAATCTAGCTTGTATGGTCGTGCCATCTATGTATAAGGACGTGATTGCTTTTACGCTGCTTATCCTATTCTTGCTTGTGAAGCCGAACGGTTTGATTTCTGTGAAGAAAGATTGAATGGAATAAAGAAAGGGACTATGTATGAAAAATTTAAGGACAAGTAAAGCCATATCGATTGCGGCTGTATTGATCGTGGCTCTCATTGTCCCTCAATTGGGATTCAATGATTATATTATGACAATTTTTGTACAAGGGCTGCTCTACAGCATCATTGTCCTGGGGCTTAATTTTATAACGGGAATGACAGGACAGATGAATTTGGGCAACGCGGCGGTATTTGGATTAGGCGCCTATACAGCGGCGCTGAGCACGACGAAGCTGGGGATTTCCCCATGGCTGGCAATGATATTGGTCGCGTTGATGGGCTGGCTTATCGGTCTGGTGCTGGGATACCCTAGTCTGAGGGTAAAGGGTGTGTACTTAACTCTGACAACCATCGCTTTTAACGAAATTGTGAGACTGTGCCTGCAGAATATGGAGTGGACAGGTGGCGTTGGCGGGGTCAGAAGTATCCCGAGGTTTCATATATTTGGATTCTTGATAAATACTCCCGTACGAAATTATTATTTTATCCTGATTATTTTGGTTTTCGTTATTTTTATTACATACAGAATTATTCATTCAAAATATGGACGCGCGTTTATCGCGGTTAGAGATAATGTGGATGCGGTGGAGACCTGCGGCATTAAATTATCCAGGATCAAGGTACAGGCGTTCACCCTGTCTACCATTTATGGGGCGATTGCAGGGGGACTCTACGCGAGCTTTATGGGATATGTCAGCCCTACGACCTTTACCATGAATTTGTCGATGTCATTTGCGGTTATGCTGATTATTGGAGGCAGATGCTCAATAGCAGGATGTATTATCGGGGCGTTCGTTATTTCCTTTGCGCCGGAGCTGCTGAGATTTTTGGGGACATATTATCAGTTTACGTATGCTTTGATTATCATGCTAGCGCTGATCTTTAACCCTAATGGATTGGTGGCGCTCGGGCCTAAGATTAAGCATCTATTTGTAAAAATATTTCATAAGGCAGAAGCTTAGAAGAGGGAGGATGCAGCCGTGACAGAGAGCAAGTATACGGGCAGTGAGAATATTCTTGAGGTCAGAGGGCTTACGAAGAGATTTGGCGGCCTGGTTGCTGTTGACAACGTAGATATGACTGTGAAGAAAAGGGAAATACATTCCCTTATCGGCCCTAACGGGGCAGGGAAGACGACTACATTAAGTATGATTAATGGCACATTAAACCCTTCGGAAGGAACCATTTTATTTGACGGAGAAGATATATCGGCAAGATCCACTGATCAGGTTGCCAAGATGGGAATGGGAAGGACATTTCAGAATATTAAGCTGTTTTCCACACTGACAGTCATCGAAAATATCATGCTGGGAGGATTTTGCAACTATACAAAAGGCGGCTTGCTCAGGTTTTTGATTAATTTCCGTGAGTCTAGCCGGTATGAGCATGAGATGAGGGAAAAGGCAGAGGCATTAGCAGACTTTGTCGGCGTATATGCGATGAAGGATAAGGTGGTCAGTGATCTGCCCTATGGAAGGCAGAAGATGACAGAATTGGGCAGGGCGCTGATGCTTGACCCCAAATTAATTTTGCTGGATGAGCCGGCAGCCGGACTGAATCCTACCGAGAGAGCGGAATTTATCGACATTATGATGAAGGTCTATGATGGGGGAACTGATTTGATGCTCATTGAGCATAACATGGATGTTGTCATGAATATCAGCAATATGATTACAGTTCTTAGCTTCGGCAGAAAGATTGCAGAGGGCGCGCCAAAAGAAATCCAGAAAAATCCAGAAGTTATTAAGGCATATCTGGGGTCGGAATATAAGCCGGTAATATAAGGAGAGAATTTCATGCTTAAGATTAGAAATGTTAATACCTATTATGGAGCAATTCACGCGATTCACGATATAGATGTGGAAGTAAATGAGGGCGAAATCGTATCTGTCATCGGAGCAAACGGGGCGGGAAAATCAACGCTGATGAAAACGATTATGGGGATTGTTAAGCCGAAAACAGGAACGGTAGAGTTCATGGGGGAAGATATCACAAGTGCCAGTACCGCTAAGATAGTGAAAAATGGGATTGTATATGTACCGGAGGGAAGATACATTTTCCCGGATTTGAGTGTGGCTGACAATCTGATGATGGGGGCGTACAGCCAGCGATTTTCCGCCAAGGAATTGAATGACCTTATGGAAGAGATGTATGAAATGTTTCCGAGACTCCGGGAGAGAAAGAAGCAGTTGGGCGGAACCTTGTCCGGAGGAGAACAGCAGATGCTGGCCATTGCCAGGGGAATGATGAGCAGGCCGAAACTTATTATGTTTGATGAGCCGTCCCTTGGCCTTGCTCCGATCATTGTCAGTGAGGTTTTTGACACTATTTTGAAAATCAAAGAGGAGATGCAGATTCCGATTGTGCTGGTAGAGCAAAACGCATATAAGGCGCTCAGCATTTCCAATCGGTGCTACATATTGGAAAACGGGAAAGTTACACTTTCGGGAGAGAGCGCAAAGCTGATCAATGATGATAATGTGAGAAAAGCCTATCTAGCAGGCTAATGAAATCATAAAAGCGGAGGGAAAGATTAAAAATGAAAATCACACAAGTAGATGTAATTGTCGCGAAATGCAAAACAAATGTAACGATCAGTCCTTGGAAGCCTGTCGTCTGCAGAGTTTATACCGATGAGGGTATTTACGGGGACGGGGAGGCGGCGGTTGCCTATGAGACAGGGTCTCTGGCGGCATTTTCTATGATAAAAGAGCTGGCGCCGATGATTATCGGAAAGGATCCTTTAAATACAGAAGCTATCTGGGACATGATGTACAGGAATACGTTCTGGTGCCAAAATGGCGGCCCTATGACATTTTCCGGAATGTCGGCGATTGATATGGCCCTGTGGGATATTAAAGGAAAGTATTTCAACGCGCCATTGTATCAGCTGCTGGGAGGAAAGGTCAGGGAGGATCTGCGATGCTACGCTTCTCAGCTGCAGCTGACCGGATGGAGGAAATACACTGACAACTGGGAAATTCTGCAGGAGCCGCAAGAATATTTTGACGCTACGAAGAGGGCAATCGAAGACGGCTATGATTGTGTGAAAATTGATTTCCTGTGCGGGAATTATCGAGATGAGCCGTTCACAAAGGAGAATCGGACAGGCCTCCTTCCGGCGGCAGAACTGCATTTCGTGGAAGAGAGGATTGCCGCCGCGAGAGAAGCGGCGGGGCCTGATGTGGATATTATCATGGAGAATCATTGCTGGCTGGATGCCCAGTCATCGGTCCAGATGGGACATCTGGCGGAGAAATACAATATTTTCTGCTTTGAGGAAGGGCCGACACCTTCTCCTAAAATGGTGAAGTATGTGTCTGACAGGATCAAAGTTCCTCAGGCATCAGGCGAACGGATTTATTCCAGATGGCAGTACGCGCCGTACTTTGAAGACGGCTCTCTGCAGATGATACAGCCGGATGCGGGAAATTGCGGAGGAATTTCGGAATTCAAAAAAATCTGTGATATGGCACATGCCTATGATATTTCTGTACAAGCCCATGTGTGCGCGACGCCGCTGTCGGCAGATGTGGCTATGCATTTAGAATGCAGTATCCCCAATTTCCAGATTCATGAACATCATATCTGCCATGAGAGCAACCGCAACCTAGAGATGTCCATCTATAACAACCTGCCGGTAAACGGGCGCTGCAAACCTTCTGACAGGCCTGGCATCGGCAACGAGATACATCCTAGGCTGTGGAAAGAGAATCTTGGCTTCGCCAGCGTGAAATAATGTTGTCCCTTGAGGGGAAACCCTTAAAAATAAAAAAGAAAAGGAGAGAAAAGAATGAAAAAGAAAGTATGCAGCGTGTTGTTATCACTGACGCTTGTGGTGGGCTTGCTAGCTGGATGCGCAAGTTCAAATGCTGATACTACAGCGGCCGATAATACCGAGGCGGCAGATGAGGAGACGGCAGCAGAAGAAACAGAGGCGGCGGACAGCGAAGAAGAACCCGCGGCCGCGGCTGGAGGCGAGGGAATTGTAATCGCAGCCACGGTACCTATGACGGGTGAACCAGTCGTTTCATACGCGACCATTCAGGGTCTGCAGCTAGCCGCCGATGAGATCAATGCGGACGGCGGGATTCTGGGCAATACAGTTACGATTCAATGGGAAGATATGGGGACGACGGCGGATGTTGCCCTCAATGCGGTCAATAAGATTATTGCGGAAGGAAATGCCAATGTCCATGTGGGCATTAACTATTCCAGCAGTGCCCTGGCCGTCGAGGAAGCGGTAGAAGCGGCTGCCCTTCCTACTATTACAGGCGGGACAAGCCCTCTGCTCGCGGATATTGACAATCCGTATGTGTTCAGGGGCCGTACAGGCGACGCCTATATGATTGACGTTGCAATGACCTATATCCAGAATAATCTTGGCGTTAGTGAGGGTGGAACCATCGCCATGCTCTATAACAACAACGATTTTGGAATCGGGGCGCTGACTACTCTGGAGGAAGTGTGCGCGGCGGAGAATATTACGTTGGTGAGCGAGGCTTACAATGTGGATGATTCCGACGTGACATCCCAGGTATTGCAGCTGAACAATGCAAATCCGGATGTCCTGATCGTATGGTCTTCTGTAAACGGCTTCCCGGTGGCGTCCAGAGCTATCTATGAACAAGGGGTTGAGTGCCCTGTGTTTGCCGCGTCATCTGCTTCCATGCAGTCTGTAATTGATACTTGTGACCCGTGGATGAACGGCTGGTACTCCTTGGCAGACTGCTGTATGGACAACCCGGATGAAGACATTCAGGCATTTGTGGAAAATTATACGGCGGAATATGGGACAGACACTTTAAACTTTGCGGCAGCCTATGCCTACTCCTGGGCATATTTAATTAAAGACGCTTATGAGCGTGCCGGCTCCACTGATACAGATGCCTTTATCCAAGCATTAAATGAGACAGAAGGATTTAAAGGCTTAAATGGCACCTATACGAAATTTGGAGAAATTGAAATGCTTAACTGTGCATCGGTGGGACAGATTGTAGATGGAACTTTCGTATTCGATGAAGTAATCGATAACAATGTGAACTAAACTATATGATCATGGCAGTGCGCTTCTTGGACAAGAAGATGTGCTGCCATACACAATATGAATAGCGAGGTGTTATTTTATGAAGTACCAGGCAGAGAAAGTGTGGAGACTGGAAGGAGATTTCTTAGAAAGCTGTAATTGTAATGTGACTTGTCCTTGCGCAGTAAACAGCACAGGGAATAATACAATCCCGGCGACAGAGGGCCATTGTGACTTAATTCTTGCCTTCCACATAGAGAAGGGGCATTTTGAAGAGATTGACCTGTCAGACCTGACATTCTCTATTGTCTCATATTCCGCAGGCCCGCTGATGAGTGTCCCTAATTGGAGCATGGGATACTACATTGATGACCGGGCAACGGATGAGCAGTATGCCGCCCTGGAAAAAATTCTCAAGGGAGAAGCTGGGGGATGCCCGGTGGGACTGTATGCATATCATGAGAGGATTACCGCATTCCGCAGAGCAAAAGTGTCATTAGTGAGACTGGACAGAGGAATGCGTCTGACGATCGATGATATTTGTGAAGCAAATGTAAAGGCCATCCCAGGGCTGTATGAGGATGAAGTGGTGAAAATCTCTAATATCCATCCGCTGGCTGTGGATGTTGTCCAGGCCGTGAATGGAATTACGACATATACAGACGGAGGATTCAATTTTAACAATACAGGAAGAACTGCCTTCTACGCGCGGTTTATCTGGCAGGATAATTACAGTACATGCTTAAAGTCGGAGATCTAATATGAACAAGAATCGTATCAGCGCATTGCTTCTCATAATAGTGGGAATATTGCAGATCCTGGTTCCGGTATATCTGCTGCCGGTGTGTAGCAAAACTCTGGAATTGGTATCCGGCAATACAGTGCCGATGAAATGTCATTGGTATGCGAATGGCGTATGTCTCATGGGGGTGATACTGCTTTTGCAGGCGGTGATAAAACTGTGGGACAAATGCAATGGAGCAGGCAAAAGCTGTGATTTGTTCCTAATTATTACTGGAATGGCAACGATTCTTCTCGGGACGGATTTCGTGATAGGGGTGTGCTCAGGGACCAGGATGGCATGCCATATGGGCACTAGGCCGGCCGTTAATATATTGGGAGCGATAACCATTGTGATCAGTGTAGCAGATTTGGCGTTACATTGGAAAAAAGCAAAATGATTTGGCGGAGGCATTTGAATAGTATGAAGAAATATGGGACTATATTTTTAGCTGCTAAAAATATAAAGAGAAAGAATATAAGAAGTTTCGGTCTGATTGCCATTGTAGCTATATTTGCGTTTGTGCTGTTTGATGCCTCCATCCTAATTACGAATATCCAGCGAGGAATATCCACTACTTCCCAGAGGATGGGCGCTGATTTGATGGTAGTGCCGCTGGACTATGAGACAGATTTTGAGGACATCTTGCTGAGAAGTGAACCAAGCACATTCTATATGAATGAGGATGTGGAACAGCAAGTGGCGGAGATAGACGGGGTAGAGGCCACGTCTTCCCAGCTGTTTTTGCAGTCTCTGAATGCTGACTGCTGTACAGTGCCGGTACAGCTGATCGGGTTTGATATGGAGAGGGATCTGACAGTTGTGCCTTGGCTGGAAGAAAATTACGATGGGCAGCTGGAGGATGGAGAGATCGTCATCGGATCTCAAATTATCGCGGAGGTGGGAGACATACTGGTCTTTTATGACCAGGAGTTTGAGGTGGCGGCGAAGCTGGCCGAAACCGGAATGGGGCTGGATTCTTCTGTATATATGACTTTCGACACAGCTCATAAAATGTGTATGAACTCTTCCCAGGAGTCGCTGCACAGAATTGCGCAGGATGGAGAGAATATTTCGTGTGTAATGGTTGAAGTACAGCCTGGGTATTCGCTAGATGAGACGGCCAGAGATATAGAGGATCGAATCGAAGGAATTGATGTTATCATTACGAAAAATTTTATTGGTTCTCTGGCCGAACAATTGGATATGATTGCCAAATTTCTATATGTTCTCATCTTTTTTATATGGATCATTGCTGTGATCGTGATAGGTATTATATTCCATATCACCATACATGAGCGCAGGGGAGAATTTGGATTATATAGAGCGCTTGGGTATTCAAAGGTCAAGTTGAAAAGGCTCATTTTGGCGGAGGGATTGCTAATCAGCATCGCAGGAAGCGCAATAGGCATTTTTATCGGCGCGATGTTAATACTCTCCTTCCAGAATTTGATCATCGCATCCTTAAGCCTTCCTTACATATCGGCGACAACGGGAGAAATCATATTTTTTATTCTGGCAAGCATCTTGCTTTCCGTACTCTCGGTGGTGGTGATCTGCGTGCTGGCATCGAGGAAGATCGGACGGTTAGAAACGTTTTTACTAATGAGAGAGCAACTATAACTCATCATAAGGGTGGCGGGCACAAGGAGAGGAACGATGCTGGGGACACATCTGTTAGGAATATATGAAAAGGCCTTTGACGCGCAGAGCAGCTGGAAGGAACGGTTGAAAAAGGCAAAAAGGCTGGGATTTGACTTCGTAGAGATCAGCATAGATGAATCAAAGGAGCGTCTGTCCCGGTTAGACTGGAACAGTGAGAAAGTGGAAAATCTCAGAAGGCTCTGCTATGAGGAGGGGATTGGCTTTCAGTCTATGTGCCTGAGCGGGCACCGCAAGTATCCCTTTGGAAGCAGTAACCCTCAGGTTCGGGAAAAAGCTTATGAAATAATGGAGAAGGCAATTGATTTTTCAGTAGCAATGGGGATACGGGTTATACAGCTCGCGGGCTATGATGTATATTACGAGCCTTCTACCTATCAGTCTGTCAGACGGTTTAGAGAGGGGATCATCTGGGCAGCCAAGAAAGCAGAACAGAAGCAGGTGATGCTTGCCATGGAAGTTATGGATACCCCTTTTATGAATTCGATATCCAAGCATATGTCTTATGAAGGGATGCTCCATTCCCCTTGGTATCGGATGTATCCGGATATGGGAAATTTGAGCGCATGGCCGGAGAATGATCCGGATTTTGAATTTGATAGAGGCGTCGGGAGTATTGTTGCTGTTCATTTAAAAGATACGCTGGCTGTCAGTGATATTTTCCGGGGAAAATTCAAAGGTGTCCCATTTGGAGAAGGCTGTGTAGATTTTGTGAGACGGTTCGCGCAGCTGGAACAGGCGGGATATACCGGGCCGTATATGATGGAGATGTGGTATGCGCAAGGAACGGATGATGTGGCAGAAATAAGGAGAGCAAAACAGTGGATGGAAGAGCAGTTTGAGAAGGCGAAGGAGCGCATATGAGATATTACCTTGGAATCGATAACGGTGGGACGATGACGAAAGCTGGGCTGTTTGCGCCAGACGGCAAGGAAATAGGAGTGGCAGGCATATCTGCGGAAATGATTACGCCGAAGCCTGGCTATGTAGAACGTGATATGGAGGAAATGTGGGAGGCAAATTGCCGGGTAATAAGAGATGTGATAAAAAGCGCTGGGATTGATGGAAAGGAGATAGCGGGAATAGGAATATGCGGACATGGGAAGGGGCTGTATCTGTGGGGGAAAGATGGAAAGCCGGCGCGAAATGGAATTGTTTCATCAGATAACCGGGCGTATTCTTACGTGGAGAAATGGAAGGCGGACGGGACAGAAGAGAAGATATTCCCCATATCCTGCCAGCATATCATGGCGTGCCAGCCGGCGGCGCTGCTGGCCTGGCTGCGTGATCATGAGCCAGAAACCTACCGAAATATACAATATGTGTTTGAATGCAAAGACTATGTGCGGTATCGCCTGACGGGAGAAGCCAAGGCGGAGCTGACGGACTATTCCGGGACAAATTTATTGAACCTGCATACAAGACAGTACGATGAAGAGCTGCTTCGGCTGTTTGGAATAGCAGATATCAAGGAGACGCTGCCGCCGCTGTGCGAGTCGGCAAAGGTATGCGGATATGTGACAGAGGATTCCGCGCAGCGCTGCGGTCTGCGGCCTGGGACTCCGGTTGCCGGAGGAATGTTCGACATAGACGCGTGTGCGCTGGCAGTGGGCCTGACCGATGAGAAGGATATGTGCATGATTGCGGGAACATGGTCAATCAATGAATATCTGAGAAGGGAAGCGGTTCTGGACGGAAGTGTGAAAATGAATAGCCTGTTCTGCCTGCCCGAATATTTTCTGATCGAGGAGTCAAGTCCCACATCGGCAGGAAATAACGAATGGTTTATCCGGCAGCTGCTGCCGGAGATAAAAGAGCAGAGGAAGAAAAACGGGGAAAGTATTTATGATGTCATGAATGAATGGGTGGAGTCAGTGGGGGTTGAGGAATTCACACCGATCTTTCTGCCTTTTTTGATGGCAAGTAATGTACATCCCAAGGCAAGAGCGGCATTTGTGGGAATCAACGTCAACCACACGAGAAAGCATATGGTCAGGAGCGTGTATGAAGGGATCGTGTTCTGCCACAAGATGCATCTGGAACGGCTGTTACGCAGCAGAAGGCATTCTCTGCGCTGCGTCCGACTGGCGGGGGGAGCAGCGCGAAGTAAAGTATGGGCTCAAATGTTCGCAGATATACTGGAGATGCCTGTGGAGACGGTGGCAGTGAATGAGACGGGGACGCTGGGGAGCGCGATTGCGGCGGCGGCCGCTGTCGGGGAGTACGCCGATTTAAAGGAGGCGTCTTCTCATATGTGCAGTGTTTCATCGACGGTGAGGCCGTCTGGGAAATATGCGGAGTTCTATAGAAAAAAGTACGAGCTATATAAGAAGACCATTCGCTGCCTGGATTCCCTGTGGGATGACATGCAGATACTAGCGGAGGGGGGAGAGAAGAAATGCTGGAGAGATTGAAGGCGCAAGTGTTTGAGGCCAATTTGTTATTGCCGAAGCACCGCCTGGTAACATTTACCTGGGGGAATGTATCAGGGATAGACAGGGCAAGTGGATTGGTGGTCATTAAACCTTCCGGGATAAGCTATGAGAAGATGTCTGCAGAAGATATGGTTGTAGTAAATTTGGATGGAAGGGTTGCTGAAGGCAAATGGAAGCCCTCCAGCGATACGCCGACCCATCTGGAATTATATAAGGCGTTCCCGGAATGCGGAGGCATTGTACATACACATAGCCGCTGGGCAACTTCCTATGCCCAGGCCGGAAGGGATATTACTCCGCTTGGGACGACCCAGGGCGATTACTTCTACGGATCGATTCCGTGTACAAGACCCATGACAGAGGGAGAGATCGGCGGCGAGTATGAGCGGGAGACCGGCAGGGTCATTATTGAAACATTCCGGAATAAAAATCCAATGGAAATACCCGCGGCACTAGTGCATAGCCATGGACCGTTTGTCTGGGGATTATCCCCGGAAGATGCTGTGCATAATGCGGTAGTGTTGGAAGAGATTGCGTTCATGAATTGGCATGCGCAGGTTATGAATCCTGAAGTAAAAACGATGCAGAAGGCTTTACTGGACAGACATTATCTCAGGAAACATGGGGAGACAGCGTATTATGGACAGGGAAGATAAATGTATTATATCAATGATATGATGCCGGTATTGCGCAGACCTTGTAACAGCAGTGACGAATCAGCCCTCTTTTTAGCATTTTTGAGACTGGAAAATTCTTCATAATTATCCTTCAGGATTTCAAAAATATGCTCCAGGCTGCTTTCTGGAGAATATGCAATTTCATTTTTAATCCGTTAATTCTTTCCATATCTGATAAAGCAAATAATATTTTTGATCAATGCCAAATGCATCCAAATTTGTATTGTTGCATCCTTTAATCATTCGTACCCCTCCCAAAAAAAAAAAAAAATATTGCGAAAAATTATGTAAATCATGTGTCCTGTGTATCTTAAAAATCTTTAAATTTTCAGCCTCTTGACTTATAGCCATCCTGGAGATATACTATATATGAATAGAGCAAATCTAAGTAGAAGAGACTCGTTTCATGACAGACAAAGAGCCTATGAGCCGTGTCATGTTACCTGTCTCTTTTTTTGCCTATATTTCTGAAAAGCAAAAAAATATAGGAAACACGAAAAAATTTAACTAAGACAACTTAAAAATATCATGACAAAAAGGAAAAGTCAAGAATTGACATGCCTCATTTGACTCGAAAAAGGGACAATCTTGTCGAACGAAAATTGGAAAAACCTGGAAAGTTTTATTGTTTCAATATTTCGGATGGGTTATAATGGCTTTAGGAAAACGCGGATGACGGCGTTTCATTGGAAAATTGAATATTCAGGAGGAGAAGTCATGGGTGAAATTCGGTATATGATTTCAGAGACGGCCAGGAAGGTAGACGTGGAAGCCCACGTGCTGCGGTACTGGGAGGAGGAGCTGGAGCTTACCATCGACAGGAACGAGATGGGGCACCGGTACTATACAGAAGATGACATCACACTCTTTAAGAATATCAAGGAATTAAAGGAGCAGGGCTTCCAGCTGAAGGCGATCAAAATGCTGCTTCCAGAGCTGAGGCATTATAAGGGAGGGAACATGGACAAGCTTCTGAAACAGCGTGAGAAATGGAATGAGGCGGCACTGCGCCAGGAGAATGCGCATTCGGACGGCAGGCAAGAGATGCTCGAGGCTGACAAAGACAGCGGACGGCAAAAAGATGCAGAGCTGGTACATACGCCGCCGTCGCCGGGGCTTATAACAGATGATGAGATGAAGAGGCCTGCGGCGGCAGGGGAGAAGGCGGCAGAAGAGGTGCTGACCCGCAATGAGACGAAGATGGAGCAGTTCCAGGCAATCTTGGGAGATATTATCCTCCAGGCATTGAAAGAGAACAATCAGGAGCTGAGCCGGGGGATCAGCGAACGGGTGAGCGACAGCGTGCTCAAGGAGATGGACTACCTGATGCGGCTGCAGGAAGAACGGGAGGAAGAGCGATTTAAGAAGCTGGATGAGACCATCCGCCTGACCCAGCGCTCAAGAAAGGAAGCCGCCGCCGCGCGGGTAGAAGAGAAGCGGTTGAAGAAGCTGCAGAAGAAGCAGAAGGGGAAATGGGGACTTTTCCGCAGAGGAAAAGTTGACAGATCGGAAAAAATATGTTAGCATAGATAAAAATTTCATTTTGATAAACCGTTGAAGTGGAGATCAAAGCAGTTATGCGCGCACAGAGAGTCCGGGCAGGTGAGAGCCGGGCGGAGATGCAGGCTGCCAAATGGACCACGGAGGGCGCGGGGAACAGCGAATGCTCAGTATTCCGCGACGTGATGGCATACGTCAGTTGCCGGGAATATGTTGGTATTCCGCAAAGCGCAC
>CALWRT010000070.1 GCA_944384015.1 uncultured Lachnospiraceae bacterium
AGACGTCTTCTGACGATGGCAGGATACTAAAAGAGATTGAACTATATCTAGATGAAGGAAGATGAATAAAACTACAGTCGAAAAATCATCTGCATAAAAAAAATGCCAACGAATACTTGACAGAGACAGGATAGAGAAATTTACTTGCATTCTAAAATCCACAGCAGTATAATAAAGAGGACAATAGAACAGCGGGGAGCTTGTAGGACAGGCTGAGAGGAAGGTATCACCTTCGACCCATAAACCTGATTTGGATAATGCCAACGTAGGGAAGTCTGAGAACTTTTATTCTCGTATAGTAAGCGGGGAGCTGCCAAGTCGGCGGCTTCCCGTTTTTTATTTCAGGAGGCAGCTAAAGTTCCCCAAATGACGGCAGGAGGTGCGCAATGGTAAAAATTAACGGAACGGATACTGACGCGGCAGGAAAGACATTAGCCCAGTATCTAGAGGAGGTCAATTATGTTCATGGCCGGGTTGCGGTAGAATGCAACGGCCAGATTATCCCCAAAGCGATGTACGGGGAGACTGTGCTGAAGGACGGAGATCGTGTGGAGGTGGTCTGCTTTGTGGGCGGAGGCTGAGGACAGAGAGATTCCCACACGGGAAGAAATGAGAAAGGCTTGGGAAGCACGCCATGGAAGAGAGCTTCAGCAGCGATTTGACAAAGCGACCGTAGCGGTCTGTGGGTTAGGGGGGCTCGGATCGCATATCGCGGCGGCTCTTGCGAGGGCCGGTATCGGCAAGCTGATATTGATAGATTTTGATCGCGTGGAGGTCTCGAATCTGCATCGGCAGCAGTATAAAGCAAACCAGGTTGGGCAGCCCAAGGCGCAGGCCCTTGGGGAGAATCTAAAGGAGATGGCTCCCTATGTGCAGCTGAGGATACATGATGCCCGCGTTACGGAGGCAAACTGCAGAGAACTGCTGGCGGATGCGGATATTATCTGCGAGGCGTTCGACCAAGCGGAAGAAAAAGCTATGCTGGCTGACTGCGTGCTGTCTGGGATGCCGGATAAATATTATATTGCGGCTTCGGGAATGGCGGGCCTGGGATCGGCGAATGCAGTGAGAACCAGGAGGCTGACAGATCATTTCTATCTGTGCGGGGATGAGGTGAGTGACGCAGCGGATGACATCGGACTGGTGGCTTCGCGAGTGATGCTGTGCGCGGCTCACCAGGCGCATATGGTACTTCGGATATTGGCCGGGGAATATGAGGCCTAAGTACAACTGGGAAGTCCATCGGCAAAACTGCCGGCAGGAATTGACGGCAGAGCAGACAGGGAATCAGGAAATGGATCAGACAATGAGAAAAGGAAGGGATTATACATGAGCGGCAATGATAAATTGGTAATTGGAGGAAGAGAATTTGAGTCCCGCTTTATACTGGGATCAGGAAAGTATTCCATGAGGCTGATTGAAGCGGCAGTCAGAGACGCGGGGGCACAGATGATTACGCTGGCTGTCCGGCGGGCCAATACAAAGGAGCAGGAAAATATCCTGGACTATATCCCGGAAGGGGTGACGCTGCTTCCCAACACATCGGGAGCCAGGACGGCCCAGGAGGCGGTCAGCATCGCGCGGCTTGCGAGAGAACTGGGCTGCGGAGATTTTGTCAAAATCGAAATTATGCGGGATACGAAGTATTTGCTTCCGGACAATGAGGAGACGGTGAAGGCGACGAAGATACTGGCGGATGAAGGGTTCATTGTCATGCCTTATATGTATCCAGACCTGAATACCGCCAGGGATCTGGTGGAGGCCGGAGCGGCAGCGGTCATGCCGCTGGCGTCGCCTATCGGCTCCAACAAGGGGCTGGCCACGAAGGATTTTATCCAGATTCTGATTGATGAAATCGACGTGCCGGTAATCGTGGACGCCGGAATCGGGCGTCCGTCTCAGGCGTGCGAGGCGATGGAGATGGGCGCTGCGGCAATTATGGCGAACACGGCCCTTGCGACGGCAGGAGATCTGTCGATGATGGCCTCTGCTTTCCGGCAGGCTATTGAGGCAGGACGAAAAGCTTACCTGTCTGGCCTGGGACGGGTACTGACCAGAGGGGCGTCTGCCTCCGATCCGCTTACCGGGTTTTTACATGACTAAGGGGGCGGAAGTATGGACAATCAATTTTTTGTGGACTCACAGTATTTGAGCGAGGAGGTGCTTGCCAAAAAGCACCGCCTGGAGTCGGATCCGACCTCCAGGGCCAGCCATATGGAATACATGCCCGGTATGGAGCAGATTTCTTCCGATGTCAGAGAACGTGTCATGGAGCAGGTGGAGGCTTATAACTATGCCAGCTACACAGCGGCTGACGTGCAGGCAGCGCTGGAACATGAGGTCTGTTCTATAGAGGATTTCAAGGCTCTGCTCTCCCCGGCGGCAGAACCATTCCTGGAGCAGATGGCAGAGCGGGCAAGAGAAGAGACAGGCAAGCACTTCGGCAACACGGTCTACCTATTCACCCCGCTGTATATCGCGAATTATTGCGAAAACTACTGTGTATACTGCGGGTTCAACTGTTACAATCATATTCACCGGATGAAGCTGACAATGGAACAGATTGAACATGAGATGCAGGTGATTGCGGAATCGGGTATGGAGGAAATCCTGATCCTGACGGGAGAGAGCCGGGCGATGAGCGATGTGGCCTATATCGGAGAGGCATGTAAGCTGGCGCGGAAATATTTTCGCATGATTGGTCTGGAGATCTATCCGGTAAATACGGATGAGTACCGTTATCTGCACGAATGCGGAGCCGATTATGTGACAGTATTTCAGGAGACGTATGATGCGGATAAATATGAGACGCTTCACCTGATGGGACATAAGCGGGTCTGGCCGTACCGCTTTGAAGCTCAGGAGCGGGCTCTGATGGCGGGGATGCGGGGCGTGGCCTTCTCTGCCCTGCTGGGACTGTCTGATTTTCGCAAAGACGCGCTGGCTACGGCGCTGCACGCATACTACCTGCAGAGGAAGTATCCACGGGCGGAAATGTCTCTGTCCTGTCCGAGGCTGCGGCCGATTATCAACAATGACACCATCCGGCCGACGGACGTGGGGGAGAGACAGCTGTGCCAGATTCTCTGCGCCTACCGGCTGTTCCTGCCCTTTGCCGGAATTACGGTGTCTTCCAGGGAGAGCGCTTCCTTCCGGGACGGGATCGTGAAAATTGCGGCCACGAAAGTCTCGGCGGGCGTCTCCACGGGCATCGGCGATCATGAGAGCAAATATACCGGAAAGGAGGCGGACAGCGCGCAGGGCGACGAACAGTTTGAGATCAATGACAGCAGAAGCCTCCAAAAAATGTATGAGGATATCTCCGGGGAGGGCCTGCAGCCTGTCCTGAATGACTATTTGTATGTCTGATACAGGCAAGTTTGACATCATCTGCGTGACCAACAGAAAACTGTGCAGGGAAGATTTGGCGGCAAGAATTGAGAAAGTTGCGGCTGCGCATCCCTCTGGAATCCTTCTGCGGGAAAAGGATATGACCCAGGAGGAATACCGGGAATTGGCGCGGCAGGCACTGGCATTGTGCCGAGAGTACGGCGTCCCCTGCATTTTGCACAGCTTTGCGGATGTGGCGAAGGAAGTTGGGGCGAGCGCCCTTCATATGCCGCTTCCCCTTCTGCGGGAAATGGACGATAGGCAGCGAACAGCCTTCGCCCTGCTGGGGGCGTCCTGCCACAGTGCGGCGGAGGCAAAGGAAGCAGAACGGCTTGGCTGCACGTACATCACGGCAGGGCATGTGTTCGATACGGACTGTAAGAAGGGGCTTCCAGGACGGGGAATCGCGTTTCTGAGGGAGGTGTGCCGGAGCGTGTCCATCCCGGTCTATGCTATCGGAGGAATCAGCCCGGACAACATCGGCCTGGCTCGCCAGGCAGGCGCAGACGGCGCCTGCATCATGAGCGGCCTGATGCGGTGCGGCGACCCTGGGGATTATCTCAGGAAGTGCGGCCATAGGGGAACATAATATCAGGGGCACGGTGACAGATGGGGCTGAAGACTGCGGGGAGATAGCAGGAGGACGTCCAGCGCCGCGTGGAAGCAGCCTCCTTGCGGGGAATGTTTACGGACAGTCCCGCATATATTTGTAAAAAAAGATTGACGGGGGAGCCTTTTGAAGGAATATATCGAAGAGCGGGCCATTGATATCGCCAATTATATTATTGAGCATGACGCGACCGTTCGTCAGACAGCCAAACGGTTCGGGATAAGTAAAAGTACGGTACATATGGAAGTAACAAAATAGAATGGTCTGTATGGGTAATACAATAGAGATATTAAATCTAAGAGAATAGGAATACAGCAAGCGACAGGTTTCCTTTGTAATGGAAGTTTGTCGCTTGCTT
>CALWRT010000071.1 GCA_944384015.1 uncultured Lachnospiraceae bacterium
TCCAGATCCACGCTCTCCAGCACCGCCTCATTCATATCCAATCGGTTCCATGTCCTGCTGGGGAGCTTGTTGATTATCATCGGATTTCCCTGTTTCATCTTCTTCATCTCTCCTCCTTGCTGTCCCATCACGGGCTTCTCTCCGCCGGATCATTCCTTCGATTCTTTATCCGATGCTTCCGACCATTTCCAGCCGGATCAGATTATTCATCTCCAGCGCGTATTCCAGCGGAAGCTCTTTGGACACGTTATCTGCGAAGCCGCTTACAATGGCAGCTTTTGCCTCCTCTTCGCTCATCCCTCTGGACATCAGATAGAAGACCGCTTCATCACTGATCCTCCCGATTTTCGCCTCATGCCCAATATCAGCCTTCTTCGTCCGAATATCCATCGCTGGTATCGTATCAGACCTGGAGATGGAATCCAGCATGAGTGACTGGCAGGAAACAGCCGACTTGCTCCCCTCTGCCTGTTTGGCAACGCTTACCAGACTTCGGAACGTGCTGATGCCCCCGTCCTTCGAGATCGATCTGGCATTCATAAAAGAGGACGTGTCAGGCGCGGCATGGACCACCTTCGCCCCTGTATCTAAGTTCTGTCCATTTCCCGCGAACGTAATGCCCGTATATTCCATTCTCGCTCCCTTTCCTCTAAGAATGCTCATCGGATACAAACAGGAGACGTGGGACCCAAAAGATCCTGACACCCATTCGATTGTGCCGCCTTCCTCTACAAGGGCTCTCTTCGTATTCAAGTTGTACATATTCTTGGACCAATTCTCGATTGTAGAGTACCGAAGCCTGGCATTCTTGCCCACATACAGTTCCACACACCCTGCATGGAGATTGGCAACGTTATATTTCGGTGCAGAACACCCTTCGATAAAATGCAGCTTTGCTCCCTCCTCCACAACGATGAGCGTGTGCTCGAACTGCCCTGCTCCCGGCGCGTTAAACCGGAAATAGGACTGAAGCGGTATCGTCACAGTCACGCCTTTCGGAACATACACGAAGGAGCCTCCGGACCACACTGCTCCGTGCAGAGCGGCAAACTTGTGATCCTTTGGGGTAACCAGCTTCATAAAATGTTCTTTTATCATATCCGCATACTCACCCTTCAAGGCACTCTCCATATCGGTATAGACCACTCCCTGGGCAGCCACCTCTTCCCGGATATTGTGGTATACCAGCTCGGAATCATACTGGGCTCCCACCCCAGCCAGGGATTCTCTCTCTGCCTTGGGTATACCGAGCTGCTCAAAAGTGTTCTTGATCTCTTCCGGCACTTGTGACCACACTGCCGTCATGGATGCCTTCGGGCGTACATAGGTCGCGATATGATCCATATCCAGTCCTTCTATGGACGGTCCCCAATCCGGCACTTGCAGTTCTCTGTATATCTCCAAGGATTTCTTCCTGAAATCGGCCATCCACTTGGGATCATGCTTCTCCTTGGACAGCTGGGCGACAATCTCTTCTGTCAGTCCTTCTTCTATCCGATATGCATCCTTCTCGTCATTTTTTTTGTCGTAGATGCTCCGGTCGATATCCTCCACGTAAGTCCTTTCTTCTGTCATTGTCCTTCCGCCTTTCTGATCTCTTCAAATCCACAAGCATTGATCTTCGAGACAAGAGAAGCGTCCCCGTCTCTTACAATCCGCCCCTCAATCATCACATGAGTATAGTCTACCTTCAGCGACTCTAATATTTTCGTGCTGTGCGTGATAATCAGCAGAGCACGCCCCTTCTCCTTCTGAAACTCCCGCACTCCCTCAGACACTGTTCGCACTGCATCCACGTCCAGTCCTGAATCGGTCTCATCCAGGATAGCCAATCTCGGCTTCAGCATCAGCATCTGCAGTATCTCAGCTTTCTTCTTCTCTCCTCCGGAAAATCCCACGTTCAAGTCTCTGTCTGCATAGGCCGTATCCATCTGCAGCACTTCCATCACCCGCTCCAGCTCTTTGCGGAAATCCCAATACCGCACCCGCTCCCCTCTTCGATGTTCCACGGAATTTTTTACAAAAGAGGCAAGGGATAACCCTGGTACTTCTAACGGATTCTGGAAAGACAGAAAAATTCCTTCCTTGGCTCGCTTGTCTGCCGATTCTCCCTGGATCTGCTTCCCGTCAAGACAAATCTGTCCTCCTGTCACCTTATATGCCGGGCTTCCCATCAGCGTATACCCCAATGTGGATTTTCCCGCTCCGTTTGGGCCCATGAGCACATGCGTTTCCCCAGCTCGAATGGTAAGATCGACTCCATGGAGGATCTCCTTATCCTCTATCTCCACCTTCAGTCCTTTTGTTCTCAGTAATGCACGCTCTTCCATTGCTTCCTCCGTTTCTGCACTTCTCTTCGTGCCTATATGTAATCTCCGTATTATTAACCTACTAATCTAGTATGTTTATTGGGATTATAGAACGAATGTGATACTTTGTCAAGATATACTTGTCCAGATTTGAGATTGGGTATTGACAAATCGTCTGATATTTTCTATACTACGTTATAATATTTCCAGAAATGAGGTGTACTTACGTGAACAATTGTTCTGACGCAGATTCAGAGCCTCCCAGCCATACTTACACGGAAGCGGTTCTGCAAATCGGACAAATCCAATATGCTTTATATATTCACTGCACGCTTCAAGGGACATAGCACTATGTCCTTCTTGTTGTGTGCTTTTATTTTTATCACGAAGCCCAGTCTCAAAGCAGAGACGGGCGGGCTGCCCGCAGACCGACACGACTATGCTTTCGAGACGCTTACACACATGAGCAAGAAGGCCGGCAGGCCGGATTGCGAATGCGGGTACGAATGGCGGGAGTACGCAGTACGCAGCCATTCGGGGCTTTTATACTTATCCCGAAGCCCAGTCTCAAAGCAGAGACGGACGAACCATGATATTATATTTTTAGGAGGTTATCACTTGGACAACACACCACTCATATGGCTGCTTCTGCTGCAGCTTATCTTTATCTGTCTCAATGCAATTTTCGCATGCGCGGAGATCGCTGTTCTCTCCTTTAATGAGAACAGGCTCTCCATGCTCTCTTCCCAGGGAAACAAGCGGGCAATCCGGCTAGAGAAGCTTACGAAACAACCTGCTGGTTTTCTGGCCACGATCCAAGTCGGCATTACTCTTGTCAATCTGCTCAGCAGTGCTGTGGCCACTGAGAATTTTTCAGACAGGCTGACCAGCTGGTTTACTCAGATAGGAATGCCGATTCCCCAAGCAGTCATCAATGTCTGTTCCGTGGCAGTCATTACGATCCTTCTGACTTATTTTACCGTACTCCTAGGCGAATTAATCCCGAAACGGCTAGCCATGAAGAAGGCTGAGCAGATCGCCCTCGGCATGTCCGGACTTATCTATATTGTATCGAAAATTTTCCGTCCTGCGGTCTGGCTGTTTACCGTATCCACCAATGGTCTTCTCCGCCTCATGGGGATTGATCCAAACAAAGAGGAGGAAGAAGACGCTGAGGAAGAGATCTGTATGATCCTCGATGCCGGCAAGCAGAAAGGCACCATTCAGGCAGATGAGAAGGATATGATACAGAACATATTCGAGTTGGATGACACCTGTGCCTCTGAAATCATGACCCACCGCATTGATGTAAGTCTGCTCTGGCTGGAAGAGTCCGATGAACAGTGGGAAGAAACCATCTATAACAGCCGCCACTCCGTATATCCAATCTGTTCCGACAGTCCGGACGATGTCGTTGGCGTCCTTTCCGCGAAGGATTATTTCCGTCTGAAGGACAAGAGCCGGGACAATGTTATGCAGCATGCCGTCCACCCGGCCTGGTTCATCCCTGAAACAGTCAGGGCAGACGTTCTATTTCGCAATATGAAAAATTCCAGAAAACATTTTGCTGTGGTCATCGATGAATACGGCGGAATGAGCGGTATCATTACAATCAATGACCTGCTGGAAGAACTGGTAGGGGATCTGGAAGATGATGTCACAATGGTGGAGGATGCTCCTCTCATTGAAGCAGTCGACTCTTCCACATGGAAGATACGCGGAAGCGCTTCCCTGGAAGAGGTATCGGAGCAGCTTGGCATTGACTTGCCTGAGGACGATTATGAGACATTTGGAGGGCTTGTCTTCGGATTGCTTGGCACCATCCCCACGGATGGCAGTACCCCAGAAGTAGAAGGCTACGGACTTCAGATTAAGGTAACCAGCATCAAGGACCGCCGGATGGAAAGCGCGGTAGTCTGCCGCCAGCCTTCTCTCGGAGCAGCGTCGTAAAGGAGGAAGCTCTTATGATGATATCAAGCAAAGGCCGCTATGCTTTGAGGGTTATGATCGATCTTGCTCAGAATCAGACAGACGGTTATCTCCCTCTTCATGAAATTGCCGTGCGCCAGCAAATATCTGAGAAATATTTGGAAAGCATCCTCCGCATTTTGGTGCGCAGTCATCTTCTAATAGGGCTTCGCGGCAAAGGAGGAGGATATCGTCTCGCAAAACCCGCAAAAGAATACACCATCGGCAGTATTCTCAGGCTTACAGAAGGCGATCTGGCACCGGTAAGCTGCCTGGAAGGCACATCGGAAGCCTGCCCGAGAAAGGATATCTGCCCTACCTTCCCGGTTTGGCAGAAACTAGATCGTTTGATCCAAAATTATCTGGACAGCATTACCTTGGAAGATTTGCTCTAAAGAAATACCGATTCAATCAGCATTTCTCTAATTTCCTGCTTCTCTTCTCCTATTCCTGACGTTTTTAACAGGAAAACAGAGAAATCACCAGCGTCCGTATACACAAGACAGCCTGGCAGGTGTTCACCTCTGCCAGGCTGTCAGAAATTTACGGCTTTTCCAGGCATATGTAATATGTATCTTGTCCCTGCCCTTGTTCCTCTCCTACCTATTTTCTTCTTGTCCCTCTGTCCGTTCTTCTGCGGCTCCTGCTCCTTCCTCTTCCTTCTCTGCCGGTTCTTCTTCCTCTTCTATTTGTTCTTCTGCCTCTTTCTTTTCCTCTTCTTTCATACGGAATATATGAATCGTTCCCGTATCATTCAGATATCTCAGAAGCGACAAAAGAATCGGAAACCCAAACAGGCCGACAACCCCCAAAAGCTGTACTCCTGCAAACATGCTCGCCAGCGTGACAATCGGATGGAGCCCCAGCTGTCCTCCCACAATTTTCGGCTCCAGAATATTGCGCACAACGGTAATAATCACATACACCATCAATAGCTTTATTGCCATTCCATAATCTCCCAGCACAAAGGTAATCACTGCCCAAGGGATCATAATGCCGCCGGTTCCCAGAACAGGAAGAATATCAAAGATGGCGATGCACAAAGCAACCAACACAGAATAAGGCACTCCAATGATTGTCAGTCCTAATGCAAGCTCCACAAAGGTAATGCTCATAATGAGGGCATACGAGCGGATGCAGACGAACAGAGAGCCCCCAATATACTGCTGAACCTGATGAAAAATCCCTCACGCTTTCATCGTAAG
>CALWRT010000072.1 GCA_944384015.1 uncultured Lachnospiraceae bacterium
ATCAATACATTCTTACTCATTTTCCGTCTGTTCTCCTTCCTCAATTAGTAATTCTAAGCGTACTGTCCCTGTTTCATTTCTCATTGTCTCGGCCCCTGCTTCCGCATGGCCCAATGGAATTACCTCAACAATGGTCTGCTCGTAAATATCGTCATAGAAGATCGCAAGGTCAGGCCCGGCATTCCAGTAGCCAAAATCTCCGATTTCATATTCCCTTGTGGTTGTCTCGGAGGAGGAAAGACGCTCTGGCAAAGTCATGCCCTTCGCAAAGTTGTTCCTCTCAAAAGGAAAGTAATCCCACGCTAAGTGCTGCTTTACGGAAAGTACCGGATTCCCAGCCGATTTCCCCCTGCGTATCAACAGAAATATAGTAGAGGGAGGCCTGCGTTTCTGCAGCAAAATCACCGTCAGGAACCTCTGTTCCAAAATCAAGCTCCGGTTTCCGCCATCCTGTAAATTCCTTTGTAGTTACAGTTCCATAAAGCCATGCGTCCGCCTGATATTCTGTGCGGATGCGGCCGTACTCCTCGCTGACGGTTCAAGTAATCTCCATTCCCATAAACTCTCCCGTGATTTTACCGTCTAATGCGCTGAGAATATGACAAATCGTATACGGACGATTCATAGACTTTCTCCTTTCTCAGATAATCTCGATTTGCTGCAAATAATCAAAAATGTATCCTACGGCTTCGTCAAAGGCGCTGCCGCTGAATCCGTGGCCCGCTCCGTCAATAACATGGTATTCTACATCCTCATAAACTTCTGTTGCATGGTCTGAATAAGAAACCGGCACAATACTGTCTGCACTGCCATGCAGGAGAAGGACTTTGTCTGTGTAATTTCCTATTTCTCCATACACATCATAATTCCACATATCCTCTGCATAGGGGCGGCCTGCTATAATCCAGTTAAACCGATAACTGTCGGGCACCTCCTCAAGAGAATCGAATTGTTCATGAATGGCATCACTGATCAAAAATGCCGGATACATCAGCACAAGCCCAGCAATTCTGTCGGTATGCCTTGCCGCCGTAATAGCGGAGACAATCCCGCCCTGACTTGTACCCAGCAGCACAATTCTGCTTTCATCTACAAAATCCCATCCTGATACTGCTTCAATAATGACTTCCAAATCGGAAACTTCTGTCATTACAGACATTTCTGTGGTATCACCTTCACTTCTTGAACCGCCGCCGCCCCGAAAGTCAAAGCAGTAGGCAGCAATTCCGTGACTCGCCAGTTGTTCAGCATAAGCAGCATTCGTGCTATAAGAACCGCCAAGCCCGTGAGAGCAAATGACCAAAGGAACCTTGTTCTCCTCAGTGTCAGGAATATAGGCAACTCCATAAATCCGCTGTCCCTGATTTTCCAATTCGATTTCCTGTTGCCGGTAACTATAAGTTGGAAGATTTTCGAACTCTAAAATATCTGTGCCTGCCTCCTGAATGACTTCTGGCATTGACTGCGATACGGTTGAGTCTTGCCCGGTCAGGTTTTGTCCTTGTCCCTCGGTCAACCCTAATTCAGAAAGCCATGCGTCTATCTGACTGGTGTTTGATATTCTCCGTTCGCCGTAAACAGCCAATCCCTCGCAGGAATTCAAAAAGGTCGGCATTGTTTCATCAATATCGCTCCCTCCGCTGGTGCAGAACGGAACGATAAGTTTTCCGGTCAGATCATAACTTTCCAAAAACGTATTGATGGGAGCCGGTGTTGCGTGCCACCAAACGGGATAACCCACAAATACAATCTCGTATTCGTCCATATTCTCCACTGTATCAGAGAGAACAGGCCTCTCATTATTGCGGATCTCGCTGTTGGATTGCATATATACATTGGAATAACCGTCCTGCGGGGTAATCTCAAACAAATCTCCGCCTGTTTTTTCGCTTAGAGCAGTCGCCACATTTCTTGTCGTGCCGGAATATGAAAAATAAGCAACCAGCATGTTTACATCAGACTGTGAGAGAATTTCTTCCCGCAAATCTTCTACCTGCGAATCGTTAAGAGAATTGTCTGATAAATTCCGAAACATAGCGGGATAGCGATAAATGTTATACCCCACAAAGAGAAGGGCAATGACCGCTATGACCACAATTCCCATAATCCACCCCTTTTTTCGCTTCATAATTGTCCTCCTTACAGACACTCCGTCAAAATTTCATAAACTTCGTCCCTGCTAAGCTCACGAGGATTACATTTGATAATGTTGCAGGTATCCGCCACCTGACGTAGTATTTCCGGCGTAATCTCCACGGTGGATTTAAGCTGATTCATTTTTGTAGGCAGTCCGCATTCTCTGATAAAATCTTCCAAAGCATCCACACCAGCCTCTGCGGTATCCACATCGAATACTACCTGTGCAAACCGGGTAAATTTCTCCGGTGCATCCTTCACAATGTGGCGGTAATAGGCTGGTTGAATCACTGCAAGCCCCTGTCCATGATTGCAGTCTGTATAAGCTCCAAGCTGGTGTTCCATCTGGTGTACCTGGAAATCTGTCATGCGACCCACCTTAAGAATACCGTTTTCTGCCATGGCGGAATCCCACATGAGATTGCCCCGAGCCTGCATATCGTTGATGTCTTTCAGCAGGCGACGCATATTGACTACCGTATTGCGCATGATTGCAAGCGCCACGTCATCCGATACATTGTCCTCATCGGAAACGCCAAGATAGGTTTCCATCGCATGGCTCAGAGTATCAAAAGCTCCGGAAAGCACCTGCATGGGCGGCACCGACATGGTATAGGCCGGGTCAAGAACTGCAAAAGATGCCGCAGTACCTACAATCGGGCCTTTCCATTTCTTTTCTTCATAAGTAATCACTGCGCCGGAATTCATTTCCGCGCCGGTGCCAGAAGCTGTCACTACCGCACCCATGGGAATCCCGGCTGTGGGGAATTTCCCTTTGCCATACTCCAGGTTAAAAATATCTTCCGAAAGCCGCGCCTGTGCGGAAATCACCTTACAGCAGTCGATTACGCTGCCGCCGCCTACTGCCAGAATAAAATCCACATGATGTTCACGGGCCAGCGCCGCGCCCTCCTGCACTTTGGCATAGGTAGGGTTTGACATAATCCCGGAGAAATCCACCACTTTTTTGCCCGCCTGCGTAAGTAACGCTTTCATTTCATCATAAACACCGTTCTTTTTTACAGAGCCGCCGCCATAGGCCAGCATAACCGTCTCGCCAACTTTACCAAGCTCTGCGGAAAATGCCTGCGCCGCGCTTCCTTCTCCAAAATAAACTCTTGTAGGATAAGAAAATATAAATTTGTTCATTGTAAAATTCCTCCTGTTATTTTAATTTTCAATGCGATTGTATGAACCGCTTGTTATAACCGATTATATTATACGGTTGTTACTATCGGTCAATGGCTTTTTGAAAAAATTTTTATGAACTTTCTGTGCCTTCGATTTTGTATCGAAGAAGGTTATTGATGCCCCATTGCCCTTGATACTTCATCTCCCGTTCCTGATCGTTCAGGCCGTTTCTTGTGTAGTAGTCGCCAAAGCAGTGGTCCGCCAGCCAGCGGTTGATATTTCGACGAAGGGCAGGGCCATCGGTTGTCGCCTGCAGCGCAAGCGGCAGCTCGATACCATGCTGCCCCATAATCTGATTTGCAGCCATAAGGAAATCATAGGTACGCCCAATTCCAAGATAGGCCATCGCCTAATAGATAACCTCTTTTATTGTGATAGGATCGACCCCTGCGTTCAGTTAAGAGCTGCATGGAGCATATTCTGAAATTCTCCCATGCCCTGACAGCCAAGCAAGGCAGATAAAATGCAGAGCATTTGCTCTTTTTCTGTCAGCTTGTTTGCTTCTGCTGCTTCGCCCTGAGAGAAATTTGTAATAATCTCGGCAAATTCCGGATCAGTCCGTTTTAAGGGGGATGAAACTCCTGCAAATAATTTGTGAATTCTTTTTTCTGTATCCATGTCCCTAAGAGCCTCCTTATCTCGTAAAATTCGTTAAGACTTTTTCATTATCCGGGTGTAGCAGCCCGTTATTTTTTCCGAGAGTAATACATTTCAGAAGCCACGCCATATTTTTCCCGATGTTGTACATCGTCATCAGTCCCTCCTTATCCTCTGCCACATCCTCCGGCTGTGCGCCATAAACATGATTCCAATAGGTGGAAGAAACAACCGGCATGGAGCAGATCGTAAAATATTTGTTGATGACATCGAAGGATGCCGTGGTTCCTGCCCGTCTTGCAGATAAAACTGCCGCCGCCGGCTTAAATTGAAATGCCGCCCCGCCGGAATAGAAGGCTCTGTCCATAAATGTCAGGAGCCTGCCGCTGGGATGGGCAAAATAGACCGGGGAGCCGAATACAAAACCATCGGCAGATCTCGCCTTCTCCACAAATTCGTTGACACAATCATGGAATATGCAGCGTCCCGTCTCCCTGCATTTACGGCAGGCAATACAATCCGGTAACGCCTCATTTCCAATAAAGAATTGTTCCGCTTCAATCCCTTCTTCTTTTAAGGCGCGTTCTACCTCATACAGTGCTGCATTTGTACAGCCGTTCTTTCGGGAACTACCATTTACAAGCAATACTTTCATCTGCAATTTTCACTCCTTACTCTTGCACTTCAAAAATTCCTGTGCTATAATGCGTTTGTCTCAACCGCTTGTCATAACCGATTATAATTTACGGTAGTTACTACCGGTCAATACGCATTTCCGAATTTCTCAATGAATTTTTTGTAAACAATACAGGAGGCAATCACCATGTATACGATGATGCAGGTCTGCCGGGAACTGGATATGACCTATCAGACCTTAAAATACTATTGTAATGAGGGGCTGATCCCCAATGTCAAAAGAGACGGGAATAATCGCCGGATCTTTGATGAAAAGGATGTAAAATGGATCAAAGACCTCACCTGTCTAAAAAAATGCGGCATGAGTATTCTGGAAATGAAGGAATACTTGGAGCTATGCTTACAGGGAGAGTCTTCAATTATGCAGCGAAAAGAAATGTTGTCGAAAAAACGTGAAGCATTGCTCGGCTCCATCAAAGAATTAGAGGACAGCGTAGACTATATCGACTGGAAGCAAAATTTTTATGATGAGGTGCTTTCCGGCGCTCGTCCGTATGTAAGCAATCTGATTCGGACAGAAGAATAAAAAAGAGTCTCGTGTATCTTACATGACAATACACGAGACTTTTCTTATATATCCGTAATAAACCTTCTTGGCCATCATCTTTTATCTTCTTTATCACATAACTCAGCCACTCATCCGGTGTTGGAACCTCTCCAGCACAAGGAATGATCCCGTCTGCTTCCATCATTTTATCAAACACTTCCCGAAACATATCCTTGCGGTGAACACAATTCTTTTGCCCGCCGCACGCTCAGCACGCTTTGCAGGGTTCTATCATCTTTCCGGCAAACTGTATCATTTCGGTTTCCATTCCCGCTTTATTCAGTTCTTCAAACACTGTATTGATAAGAATGGCAGTATTTCCGTCTTTTCTCGCGCTGCCATTGATGGCCAAAACCTTCCTTGTGATTTACCTCCTTTACATGGCCGCACGGAAGAAATCCACCATCTTGCCAAAGGGGATCACATCCAACTTGTCATACAGGTCGGTATGTACCGCGCCGGGGATGATGAGCAGCTCCTTGTTCTCCGGCCTGGGGTTGCCCTCCATTATGGCAGCATAGGCGTCCCGGCTGAAGTAGCAGGAGTGGGCCTTTTCGCCGTGGATGATCAGCACGGCGGAGCGGATCTCGTTACTGAACTGAAGGATGGGCTGGTTCATAAAAGACATGGTACCGGTCACATTCCAGCCACCGTTGGAGTTCAGCGAACGGACGTGATAGCCCCGCGGGGTCTTGTAATAGTCGTGGTAGTCCTTCACAAAGAATGGCGCATCCTCCGGAATCTGTTCCGCCACGCCGCCGCCAAGAGCGTAGGAACCATTTTTGTAATCCTCGATCCGCTGAGCGTTAAGCGCTCTTTTCTTCTCGTACCGGGCAGCTTCGTTATCCTCCGCGTCAAAATAGCCGTTGGCGTTTACACGGGTCATGTCGTACATGGTGGAGGCAACAGTAACCTTAATTCGAGTGTCGATGGCGGCGGCGTTCAGGGCCAGCCCACCCCAGCCGCAGATGCCGATAATCCCGATTTTCTCCGGGTCTACCTCTTCCCGCAGAGAGAGGTAGTCCACCGCCGCCTGAAAGTCCTCCGTATTAATGTCCGGGGATGCCATATACCTTGGCTGACCGCCGCTCTCGCCGGTAAAGGATGGGTCGAAAGCCAGGGTCAGGAAGCCCCGCTCTGCCATGGTTTGAGCGTAGAGGCCCGCGGCCTGCTCCTTTACAGCGCCAAAAGGGCCGCAAACGGCGATGGCCGCCAACTTGCCCTCGGCATTCTTGGGTTTATACACATCAGCGGCCAAGGTAATGCCATAACGGTTGTGGAAGGTTGCTTTGCTGTGCTCCACCTTATCGCTCTTGGGGAAAGTCTTATCCCATTCCTGGGTCAAAACTAAATTTTCTTTCATAATGAATACCTCCTGCTTCATTGCTTGTTTTTAATATTGTAGATTAAGTAGTCCAGGCAATCGATCTGCTGCTGACTAATATGAAGCTGATCCAGTAAATGGGCACGGTGTAAGGATAAAAGACGCAGTTGTTCCTGGCTCTTTCCTTCCTGCTCCAACTCCAAAAAGCGCTCAATAACCGCCTGTACGCAGCCAGCATCCTTCAGATTCCGCAGTAGCCGTGTCAATTCCGGTATCTCGCCCATCGGATCACCCCCTTCGCTTTTCTATTATATTTCCACCGTCCAGAAATAGCAAATGCCTAATTCAAAAATTATGAATTGCTTTACAGGCATAACATGAGCTGTTATAATGGGAGCAGGTTAGTTGAAATCCTAAATGCAACATTGAAATTGTAAATGCACATTGAAAATTTTATGAAGTTGTAACTGCACCATGGCATAGGTAAATGCAACGGTTTTGGCCTGTTTTTCC
>CALWRT010000073.1 GCA_944384015.1 uncultured Lachnospiraceae bacterium
GAGGAAAGCGTCTTTGTAAAAGTCCACGAAAAATTCCTTCTCTTCCTCGCCGTCAAAGGCATCCTTGAAGGATTCCATCAGGAAAAAGGACATCACTTCCTCAAAATATTCCGAGAAGGAATTCTGACCCTCTATCTTCAGCGTCTTCCTGTAGAAATCCCGATTCTCATACAGATAGCCGCACAGATCTTCCACAAGCTCCCAATGATCCTTATAGTGCTTCTTCTGGATCACCGAGATAAATTCCGTATAGTAAATCCAGTTCACCAGCTCATACTTGTCCTTGAAATGGTAATAGAAACTCTTGCGGTTCATCCCGCACATCCCACAGATATCCCCGACCGTAATTTTCGAGAAAGGCCGGCTCTCCATTGCCTCTTTCAAAGCCATGGCCAATACTCGCTTTGTGATATTTGAATCTGCCAATGCTTTTCTCCTTTCTCAAATTTCTATCCATCATAGCATAATTTCTAAATTTTTACAATATACCTAAGGAAATGCTGATTTCATCAGCATTTCCCCAAGTGCTCCGCAGGATGCGCACGGATTTGCAGCGGAAAATACCGCTTCGCGGGCAAATCCGGCGCGGGAAACGCTTTCATCAGCGTTTCCCTAATGTTCAGAGATATTGTCAATATATCCATATATCCTTAGAGGCAACAATAGGTAACCGGATGTAATCATCTGTGACAGTGAAGCCGGGAGGCTGAACTGTCTGTTGCAGCAGTTTGGCCTCCAAGATGCCGGAGAATGAAAATTCCCACATCGGGACATACTGTCTGTCAGAAAGAGGTGCCCCTATGAAACATCCCGACTGGAAACCTTATGTGATTGCTGCTGTCTCTGTGATCGGCCTGATTCTGTTTGTCCTCTATTTTGATTCCATTTGCCGCAGCATTGCCAGACTTTTAAAAATCTGTTTTCCGTTTTTCTTAGGACTTGCCATCGCCTTCGTCCTGAACCGTCCCTTTGAACTGTTCCGTTCTGTCTTCTGCGGGCGCTGGGGCATGAACCCGAAGGCGGCAAAAGCAACTGCCGTCGCCGCGGTATATCTTCTCTCCTTCGGAGCAGCCGCCCTGCTTCTTCGCCTCATTGTCCCCCAGCTCCTGTGCAATCTGCAGCTGTTCTCCCAAAACGCAGGGCAGTACGCAGCGGAAATCGAAGGGTTTCTCCTGGATGCCTCTGCCCGTTTGGGCGTCCGGGGCCTCGATTTCTCGGCCATAACAGAATATGCGATGGAATCCCTCGGTTCTCTGTCTGGAAGGCTGAACGCTATGCTCCCTCAGCTGATGGACATAACGATCGGGTTCATTGCCGGCGCTGCCAATTTCTTCATCGGCCTGGCTCTGTCGGTCTATCTGCTCAGCGGCAAAGATTCTCTGCTTCTGCAGGTTAAGCGGATAGTCCATGCCTATATGAGCGGCCGGGCGCAGCACGCTGCCTGCCGTCTTGCCCACATTGTCATACAAGTATTTGATGATTATGTGGCGGGCCAGTGCAAAGAAGCCGCCATCCTCGGCCTCCTATGCTTCGCGGGCATGTCGGCTCTGGGGCTTAGCTACGCGGCCCTAATCAGCGTGGTTATCGCCGTCACAGCCCTCCTTCCTGTTGTGGGAGCCTATATTGGAGGAGCCATTGCCATCCTCCTCCTCTTGTTCGTCTCCCCCAGGCAGGCGGCTGTCTTCTTCGTCTTCCTCCTTATCCTCCAGCAGGTGGAAGGAAATATCATCTATCCCAAAGTCGTCGGCCGCAAAATAGGCCTCCCAGGCATTTGGGTCTTGCTGGGCGTATGTGTCGGCGGAGGGCTTGCCGGCATTTTAGGCGTCCTGCTGGCCGTGCCGGTCACAACAATCCTCTATCAGCTGCTCCGCCAGGATCTGCAGAAACGCGAAAAAAGGCAGGAGCCCTCTTCCTGATCTTCTCAGGCATAAGGTTCCTGCCTATCTCTGCCGCCGGCTCAGCCTGCTTTCTTGGTGCCCGGCATATTCTGTTTCCTTTTCTCTTCTTTGTCCTTCTGGCTGGCCTCCCACAGTTTCTTTGCCGTAGGCGCCCAGCGTTCAGCGTATTCCGCTGTCCGGTCACAGAGAGTATCCGCCGATTCCGGCGATTCATAGTCCGTGGAATTCGCGCGGGTCTCCCGCACCATTGCCCGCAGCTTCTCAGGATTCTCCAGCATCGGACATGGCCGCAGCATATTGTCATTGAAAGGCTGCTGCTTATGGTAAGCCATGAAAATCGGAGATTTCAGCGCCTCCAGCAGCGTACATTCCCTGATATTCGCGTTGGAGTAGTGGATGAACACACAGGGCTCCACATCGCCCCTGGCATTGATGTGCAGGTAGCGCCTGCCCCCCGCGATGCATCCGCCCACATATTCAGCGTCATTCTGGAAATCCATCGCGAAGATGGACTTCGTGGAGCGCATTGCCCGAATACGCTCATACATCTTCGTACGCTGCTCGGGCGTAGGAAGAAGCTCTGCGGCAGCCCCGCTCCCCACCGGCATATAATGGAAAAACCAAATAAACAGCGCTCCGGCCTCAATAATCATGTCATAGAATTCTTCGCTGCTCACATCCTGATAATTTTTGCTCGTATAGCAAGTCGAGATGCCGAACGGCAGCTTATGCTCTTTCAGCAGCCTCATGGCATTTGTCACTTTCTGATATACACCGTCTCCCCGGCGCCCGTCGTTGGCCTCCTCGAACCCTTCCAGACTGATAGCCGGGACAAAATTGCGGACACGCAGCATCTCCTTGCAGAATTCCTCGTCAATCAGCGTGCCGTTCGTGAAGGACAGGAATTCACAGTCGGAATGTTTCTCACACAGAGCGATGATGTCCTTCTTCCTCACCAGCGGCTCTCCGCCGGTAAATATGTACATATAAGTGCCCAGTTCCTTGCCCTGGGTGACGATGGAATCCAGCTCCTCCAGGGACAGGTTCAGGCGGTTGCCGTACTCCGCCGCCCAGCAGCCGGTACAGTGCATATTGCAGGCGGAGGTGGGATCCAGCAGGATCGCCCACGGCACATTGCAGTTCTCTCTCTCAGAAGTCTCCTCCTGTGTGGCGCTGCCGATCAAGCTTGCATTCAGGATAAAGTTGCGGAAGAACGTCTCCCGCACACCCGGATCTAGCTGATAGACTTTCATAATCAGCTCATACCAGTTGTCCTTCTTCTCAATGGAACGGCGGAACGCGTTTCTCTGTCCCTCATACCAGCCATCAGGTGAAAATTTATCTACCAAATCCATAACTTTCGGAATGTTGGCTTCCGGATCTTTCTCCAGATAGTGCAGCGCCTGCGCGATTGCCGCGTTCATCGCCGCTGTCTTTGTCTTTTTCATAATACTCATACGTGTTACCTGCCTTCCTTGTGTAAATCATCAGATATGAAGCATTTTTCTCTGTATGATGCTGGGAACAACGGCTCCGGCTAGGAGCAAGCTCATGCGGGCTCAGATTTTTGTCCCTTGCATCTCCTTACAATTGTATTATATTTTTACTTCCAGAAAATTTCACCGGACAAGTATTCCTTCGTGTGACAAAATTTGACAAATAGAAAATTTGTTACTTTTTTGGACATATGGAAAAACATGTCAAAAAGAAATTGTGATAAGTCTATTAATTTTCTCTAAAATCCATTGTATTTTCTCAATTATGTTCCATAATATAATTATAGAAGTTCCTAAGATGAGAAGGTTTCCGATTCAGCATCATCCGTGTTTCTCTTCCATATATTTATTGGGCCTTTTGCATCTTTAGAACAAGGAAAGGAGGGATTGCCGATGCACATTACCGTGTCAGAGGAAGTCGCTTCGGATTATCTGGCAGATGTGGGGGATATTCTCAACAACAAGGATTTTCTCCGGCTGAGTGACTATACCCATCACCAGTGGACGAACCGGCTGATGCACAGCATCAACGTGTCCTATCTGTCTTGGCTGATTGCTGGAAAGCTGGGCTGCGACAGGCGTTCCGCCGCAAGGGCAGGACTCCTGCATGATTTCTGCCTCTATGACTTTGCCGGCGGGACGCCGACCGGTGAACATCAGGCATTCTATCACCCAAAGGCGGCGGTAAAAACCAGCCTTCAGTATTTTGTCATCAGCCAAAAAGAGCAGGATGCCATATTAGCACATATGTTTCCTCTAGGTCCGCTTCCCAACAGCCGGGAAGCGTGGATCATCACTCTGGCAGATAAGCTGTGTGCTTCTGTCGAGCTGTGCAGGATTCCGATCGCATTGTCTAGGCATAACCGCGTAGTCGTTGCGTGACACATAACAAACAGGGGCCGCTGCCCGGCAGATCATTTATGATCTGCCGGACAGCGGCCCCGTCAATTTCAGTCTGTCGGACAGCGCTATCTGTCCCATTTGTCACAGAGGGCATGAATCTGATTCGCAAACTTTGTGAGATCCTTATTCGCTCCTCCTTCGTTATGGGATATCACAGTCATCAGCCGCTTGCCAGCCTCCACAAGGCGGAGAAATACCTCCGACTTATGCCGCTGTATGGGTTTCTCACTCTTGACATATACCTTCAGTCCAGCCTTCTCCCAGGCTCCCTTCGCCAAATCGAACACAGCCCCGCTGAACGGCGCCTCTGCTGCGTATCCGTACTCTTCTCTCAGGCAGGCCGTAAAACTCTCGCATACCTGATCCTCTCCGTGAACAACAAATACCTCCTTCGGTTTGTTCTGAAAGGCATGAATCCACTCCAGCAGCCCATTCTTATCGGCATGGCCGCTGACCCCTGCCAGCTGACGGATCTCAGCCTTCACTTCAATGGTTTCCCCGAACAGCTTCACATAGGATGCCCCTTCCACCAGCGACCTTCCCAGTGTTCCGTATGCCTGATAGCCTACGAACAGAACTGTGCACTCTTCCCTCCACAAGTTATGCTTAAGGTGGTGCTTGATTCTCCCAGCGTCGCACATGCCCGATGCGGAAATAATGACCTTCGGCCTCATATCGAAATTAATGGCTTTGGATTCATCGGATGTTACCGCCAAGTTCAGCCCCTGAAATTTGATAGGGTTAATCCCTTCACGGATGAGCGCCATCGCTTCCTCATCAAAGCAGGACTGGAAGTTCTTGTTAAATACATTGGTGGCCTCAATCGCCAGGGGGCTGTCCACAAAGACCTGGAAATCTCGGAACCCCCTGACAAGGTCGCGCTCCTTGATCTCCCTGATAAAATAAAGCATTTCCTGGGTTCTTCCCACTGCAAATGCCGGAATCACCAGGTTGCCTCCCCGAGCAAACGTCTCCTCTATCACGTTTGCCAGCTCCGTTACGAAATCCGGCGGCGTCTCGTGGTACCGATCGCCGTAAGTGGATTCCATCACGACGTAATCAGCCTCTTCCAAGTAGGTGGGATCTTTGATCAAAGGCTGATTCTTGTTGCCAATATCCCCGGAGAAAACCAGCTTCTTCTGTACCCCTTTCTCCTCGATCCACATTTCAATGGATGCGGAACCCAGCAAATGTCCCACATCTGTGAACCGCACCTCTATTCCAGGACACAGAACAATTCTCTGGCTGTAATCACATGGATGAAACTGTCCAATCACACCTTCGGCATCTTCCATCGTATAGAGTGGGATATACTCTTCTTTGCCTGCCCTTCTTCCCTTCCGGTTGCGCCATTCCGCCTCAAATTCCTGGATATGGGCGCTGTCTCTCAGCATAATCTGGCATAGATCGCTTGTGGCAAAGGTACAGACGACTTCTCCGCGGAATCCGTTCTTGTACAGCAGCGGCAGCAGCCCTGAATGATCAATATGCGCATGAGTCAGCAGCACATAGTCCACCTGTGAGGCTGGTATCGGCAGTTCCTGATTCTCAAAGACATCCCTTCCCTGCTCCATACCGAAATCCACCAGTATATGTTTCCCGCACGCCTCCACATAGTGACAGCTGCCTGTGACCTCATGATCGGCGCCGATAAATGTCAGCTTCATCCGTATCTCCCCTTCCCGGCTCTAATATCCGTATTTAACGGTTTTCTCTAACCGTATTGTAGCATCTTACTATAAAACAGACAAGGAGTAAGCGGCGATTCCCGCTGAAAAATTGCAGACGGCTCCAAGAGCCGCCCAACCTTTCTGCCCTGCAGCGCCGCTTCTCCAATATTGTCTATTCAAATCGGACAATTTCCTTCTTCAGACGTTTCATAATCTTCTTCTCCAGCCTGGAAATATAAGACTGGGAGATGCCGAGCATGTCTGCCACTTCCTTCTGAGTCTTCTCTTCCCCGTCAGGATGATTCAGCCCAAACCGCAGCTCTACAATCGTCCGCTCTCTGTCTGTCAATTTGCGTATCGCACGGTTCAGAAGCTTATGCTCCACCTCATTTTCCATATCCCGATATATCACGTCTTCATCGGTGCCAAGTATGTCGGACAGCAACAGCTCATTTCCATCCCAGTCCACATTCAGCGGCTCATCAATCGACACTTCCAGCTTCGTCTTGCTGTTCCTTCTCAAATACATCAGTATCTCATTCTCGATGCACCTGGACGCATATGTGGCAAGCTTAATGCGTTTATCCGGATTGAATGTGTTGATCGCCTTAATCAGCCCAATTGTCCCGATAGAGATCAAATCCTCGACCCCCACCCCGGTATTGTCGAACCTCTTCGCAATATACACCACCAGACGCAGGTTATGCTCAATGAGCAGGGATTTTGCCTCCTTATCCCGCTCTGTTCCCAGTTCATTGATCACGCTCTGTTCTCTCACTGGTTCCAGCGGTGCTGGCAGTACCTCTGCTCCTCCGATATAGTGAATATCCCCGCTTCTGGAAAACAACATATTATGTAAATTTGCAACAGATTTGAATTTAAAATGCCCGGGCATGGATACTTTCATTAACATAGATAACTCCTCCTGATAAATGTCGTTCGCTGTTCCATCTTCCAATACGTCCGAGAAGACGACTTCCGTATTCCAACGCATTGTCGCCGCTTTGTTCTCTGTCACCCGGCGCTCTCTATTGCCCGGTGATGCCCTCCTCATGAAGAATGAGCTGATAGTCTCCCCTGCTTGATACTGGAATCCTGCTCAGGCCGATGATTGGCTTCTCCACTGTCCGGTTCCCCTGTTCCGTACGGATTTCCATGGATTCTCCGATAACGGCCCAGAGGATCCCCTCCTGGCGTGCAATGCTGTGATAGGGTATCAGGTGAAATCCCATGGAAGAGAGTTTCTCTTCATCTGGCTCTCCGAACACATCCATATCCATAATATGTACCGGCCGGTGGTAGATGGGATCGGACAGCCGGTTTCCTGTATCCAGCAGCCCTCTCAGTTGGTAATCACTGCCGCCCAGAGAGAGCTTGACTTCATACACGGTTCCCCGTACCTGACGCAGCTTTGCATAGACGCTGTACCCTGCCTGCAGCACTCCGTAGGCCGCCGCGGCTGCTGTCCCGAATAACAGGAGCCCCATCCTGGCGCCGCGGCTTAACAGTTCCATAATCCCTGCCATGAAAAATGCCGCCCCGTAAAATGCGGCAAAAGCGCCAAGCCACTCTCCTCTGCGCTCTCCCCTGATAGGAAGATTCAGAGCGGTCTTCAGCATAAGGGCCCCAATGACAGCGGCCGCCGGCAGCCATAATCTGAAAGCCCCAGGCCAGCTCCACGCGGCGAGCAAGGAGGCGGTGTGCAGCAGCGCCCCGCACATGGCAGCCAAGACGGTCCGACGTTTCCCTGCTTTCCTTCGCAGCAGCTTTGCCGTCACTGACAAGAGCAGCAGATTCATCAGGAAATCTTCTGCGATCTGAATATCCAGATAGAACTCATAAACCACTGTGCACCCCCGTATCGTATTTGGAAGTACATTTATTATAGAAAAGCCTCTGTGAAAAATTTGTCTCTTTCTCTCCCCCTATTCCTCTTTTTTATCCAGAAAAAAAGACAGGAATTCGGATGATTCTCCAAAATTCCTGTCCATCTTATCGTTCTTTCTCCTGCACTGCCCGGCCTCGAAAGCTCTTCTGCTCCCTTCAAACCGGCATATCTCCCCGGTGTCCAAGCAATGTCATCTCTTGCTGCTTTCTGTCATATATCGGCAGATTTCCTCTACAATTTCATCTACAGCCCTGTCGTCCGTAGAAACTGCGCAGTCAGCCGCCTCCTCATAGTATTCCCTCCGCTTCTCCATGAGCTGTCTGATATAGTCCTCATCCATATGTCCGTTAAGCAGCGGACGGGCCACTCCGTCCTTCACCCGCTTCAGTACCGTAGCCGGGCTGGCTGTCAGAAGGATTACTTTGCCGCTTCTCCTCATCCACTCTACATTTTCTTCCCTCATGGCTACTCCCCCGCCGCAGGAAACGAGGAGTCCTCTTCTGCTGCACAGACGCATCAGCAGATCAGTCTCCAACGCCCGGAAATACTCCTCCCCCTTTGTCTCGAAAATTTCTGTAACCGGCATTCCCTCTTCCCGCACAATCTCTTCGTCCATCTCCATCGCCTGCATCCCATATTTGCGGGCGAGGGCATGAGCTACCGTACTCTTGCCTGTCCCCATAAATCCGATCAGAAACAGGTTCTCTTTCCACGGAAGTCCTCTGCCGCAGCCCAGTCGGTCATGAAAAGCCAGCAATTCCCTTCGAAGCTGCGCCGCTTCCATCTGGCCAGGCGCAGACGCCTTAGACACACAGCCAAATGTGACTGCGCTCCCTGTCAGCTCACCGCATACACGGCTAATGCTTCCAAGGCTTCCCATAGACATTGTAATCAGCGGTTTCTCCATCTTTTCTTCGCCCCGCAGTCCCGCGCTGAGGGCTGTCACATGCAGAAGAGCGGTCACGTCAGCGGCGTTCTTCGGCATCACTGCCAGCTTAAGGATATCCCCTTCCGCTGCCTCCATAGCAGCTAGACGGCTAAGCAGCTCCTCCTCCCTGGGCGTGCAGGAAAAGTCGTGGGAAGATAAGATAACGCCCATTCCTGCTTCATGCGCCGTTCTTATCAGCCGTTTGACCGTCCCCTCTCCCGCAAAATACTCCACATCAATCAGGTCGGCTTCTCCCAATTCTATGACCGAGAGACATATACGCTCGTAGACTTCCTGTCCACAAGGATACCCTCCCCCCTCCCGGGCACTGCGGAAGGTGGCCACAAGAGGAATGGCGGAAAATATCCCGCGAAGCCCTCGCAGCGCATCCCTTACCGCATTCTCATCTTCTGGCTCTTCCATGGTATCTATTCTCCACTCCACCATATCGGGATCGGCCATACTCGCTTTCTTTGCCTCGTCCAGAATCTCCTCCACCCGGCCTCCCATGACCGGAATACATATTTTAGGAATCCCATCTCCAATGCGCACGCCCCGCACTTCGATCACTCTTGACATAATGCCCTTCCTTTCTATCGTAATAAATATAAAAGACAGGCTGTCCCTCCCGAGACGGCCTGTCGTATCTCCTGTACACTTATTGTAACCGTTCAGCCCACCGGCTTCACTGTCATAGATAGAGGCACGCAAACTGCGATTCCCTCAGTTTGGCGCTTGCAGTTCCCGGGAGTGCTCTGCTGCCCGCCGTCTTATTTCTTACGTGTCAAGAAAGACGGAATCTGAATATCATTCTCCTGCACCGTACTTCTCGGCTTCGCCGGCTTCTGAATTCCCGGAGCTGTCCTTGGCGCGCTCTGAACCCCCTGAGTTCCCTGCTGCTGCGGCACAGATGCCCCGCTCGGCCTCTGTCCCATCGGCGCCTGGCGGAACTTACCCGCATTCGGGTATGTAAAGTTAGGAACCACCTTACCCAGGGACGCGCCATTTTGCTGCTTCTCTTCCACATCATGCAGACCTGTCGCAATTACTGTAATCCTAGCATAATCCGTATTCTCAGAGTCATACATAGCGCCAAAGATAATATTGGCATCCTCTCCCGTCAGGTCTCGAATATAGCTTGCGGCATCGTTGGCATCCATTAGGCTGATATCTCCGCTGATGTTAATAATTACATGGGACGCTCCGCTGATTGTCGTCTCCAGGAGAGGGCTCTCCACCGCCTGCTTCACGGCCTCCAGAGCTTTGTCGTCTCCCTTCGCCTCCCCGATTCCAATATGGGCGATTCCCTTATCTTTCATAACAGTCTGCACATCTGCAAAGTCCAAGTTGATTAAGGCAGGAAGATTGATCAAGTCAGTGATTCCCTGCACGGCTTGCTGCAGAACTTCGTCCGCCTTCTTCAATGCCTCAGGCATCGTCGTCCTGCGATCCACAATCTCCAATAATTTATCATTGGGGATGACAATGAGGGTATCTACATTCTCCTTCAGATTCTCAATCCCTCGGATCGCATTGTTCATACGAGTTCTTGCCTCAAACTTAAACGGCTTCGTCACAACGCCTACAGTAAGAATCCCCATCTCCTTCGCAAGCTTGGCCACAATCGGGGCAGCACCCGTTCCGGTTCCGCCTCCCATCCCGCATGTGACAAAAACCATATCGGCATGCTTGAGCACTTCTTTGATCTCCTCAGCGCTCTCCTCGGCCGCTTTCTCGCCGATCTCCGGCCTTGCCCCAGCCCCAAGCCCCTTCGTCAGCTTCTCGCCGATCTGAAGGGCCGTCGGAGATTTGCACAGCTTCAGCGCCTGGCTGTCTGTATTAATACCGACAAACTCCACGCCGGCTATCTGTTCGTCAATCATTCGATTCACCGCATTGTTGCCGGCTCCTCCGACTCCAATGACAATAATCTTTGCAGCAGATTCTGTTTCATTTGTCATAATCTCTAACAAGGTAGTTCCTCCTTTATCAACCTTTGCATCTTTATCAATCTAACAGCGCGCATCCTGCGCACAGAGAATTTGTCTAATGACCTTATCTTATAATATATAATTTTTCCGTCAATTAATCAATACCCAAATCCAACTTTTTTCGTAACCGTTCCGTCTTCCGTCTTCACCGCCGCAAATGAATGCGCACGCTGCGATTCTCGCAGGATAGCGCCCGCAGTTCTCAGGAGCACTCTGCGAATGCATCATGACGCCTCGCGGAACAGGGACAGCCGAACCGCTGTCTTTTTCCTATCCGTCTTCCTTGAATACGATGTTCTGTGTATCTTCTGTAAAGTTTTCCATATGCAGCACACCTTTCTGGCCTTCTAGGCTGTCGATAAAAGAAGCCAGCCTTGTAACCTTTTCCTCGAGATAATCACTTGTCCCGAACAGCACCCTTGCTTCCCCGAACACCAGGGTAATCTCCAGGTTGTCTGACAGCCGGATATCGTCCGGCGTCATGCCGTACTTGTCCAAGGCCTGCGTCAGATTGAGGATCACGCGGAACGTCTCTTCCTTCTCCACCGGCAGTTTCTCATACAGCGTCACCTCTGAGAAATTCAGCCCAGAGATCTGCGGGATGCCCTCCAGCAATTCTGATGTACTCTCCACTACAATACCGTCCTTATCAAAATACAGATTAGTCCCAAGATATTCCACATAACCTACGATCTGTTTTTCATACACCCTAATTCTGATATGGCCGGGGGATTGGGCAGTTATCTCCACATCGCTGATAAAAGGCAGGCTGCCCAATCCCTCATATTTACTCTTCAGAAGAAGCAGAAGCGTATTGACGTATCCGTCTCCTATCATCATCTGTCTGATCTCTTCGTCAGTATAACGTTCATTGCCCTCTACGGTGACTTCCTGAACTCGAAAAATTCCAAGAAACGCTGTAGTTCCCGCGAACAGCAGGGCCAACGCTCCTAAGAGCCACAGTCCTTTCCTGTTTTTTCGCTTTTTCCGGCGTCTATTTTGCTTTTGATCTTCTAGTCTCTTGGCTCTCGCTTTCAAAGGCACCACCTGTTATTTCTTCTCCTACAGAGACGGACTGCATCTGCGGCTTATGATACTGGCTCCCGCCTCATGTAAGTCTTCTACAATGTGCTCGTATCCTCTCATCAGGAATCCTTCGTCCCGGACAACGCTGCAGCCTTCCGCCATCAGACCGGCTACAATGAGAGCCGCCGCGCCTCTCAATTCATAGGCATCCATCACTGCTCCGTGCAGATGCCGGCTTCCCCGTATCTTGCAGACTTCTTTCTCAATCTTTACGTCTGCTCCCATTTTGCAAAATTCCCCGGCGGCTCGGAAACGGGATTCAAAAATAGTCTCCCGGATATGGCTCTCTCCCTCTGCCTTCAGCAGCACCGCCGCAAGGGGAGACTGCAAATCCGTGGGGAATCCCGGATACGGCTTCGTCTCCAAATATGGGACGGCCGGATAGTTCTGCCGTCCGCAGACATACAAGCCTGCTCCATCCTCTCTCCATGTCATTCTCCAATGGATAAAGAGTTCCTTCAAGCATACTAACTGTCTGGCCGGCACCTGGGGAAAATAGAGAGAACCTTGGCAGCCCGCAGCGGCCAATATATAAGTTCCCGCCACAATCCTGTCCGGAATAACCGTAATCTCTGTCTCATGCAGCTTTCTCACCCCACGAATACAGATACAGCTAGTGCCGTCCCCGGTAATTTTAGCCCCCATCTGTCTCAGCATACGGGACAACTCCACAATCTCCGGTTCTCTGGCCGCATTGCGGATGATAGTCGTCCCGTCGGCCAGGACAGCTCCCAGCAGGATATTTTCCGTAGCTCCCACGCTCGGTATGCGCAGAGAAATCTTCGCGCCTTTTAGCCCTTCCGTCTCCACATAGATATCTTCTTCCTCTTGGCATAGATGGGCTCCCATCTTCTCCAATGCGGTAAGGTGAAGATCTATCGGCCTTGCTCCTATCACACAGCCGCCGGGATAAGACAGCACAGCCCTGCGGCATCTGCCAAGCAGCGCTCCCAGCAGGATCACTGACGAGCGCATTTTCTTCGCTTCCTCTCTCGGAACCGAACAGTTTCGCAGTTCATAGGCATCAATCATAAGCGTATTGTCTTCCCAGTCGGCCCGGCATCCCAAATGTTCCAATATGCGTATCATGCAGAATACATCTAAAATTCTCGGGCAGTTGTGCAGGATCACGGTCCCCTTCTGGAGCAGAGCGGCCGCCATCATCGGCAGCACCGCGTTTTTGGAGCCTTGGATCCGGCATTCCCCTTCCAGCCTGTGCCCGCCTTCTATCTCATAATGAACCAACGATGACCTCCCACACAGAGATTCCCCTTTGCGGGATCTCTCTTGCTATATACTAATATATGCATTTTCTGCCTTCGAGTGCCTCTTTTCTGGATTTCGCTCTGCTTAAGGAACCGCGGATGCCAGCCCCATCTCCTTATATAGGAAACGTCATAAGTATTTTTACTATGACGTTTCCGGTGCCGATTTTTGCTGTGCGCAGCACCGATATTTCCTTGCAAAAATCGTGCGTATCCACCGGAGGGGCTATAGTCAAAGGCAAATTACATTTGTCTTTGACTATAGTTTTGTCCGGGACGAGACGCTGAGCGCCAGCCCCATCTCAGCCAGCAGGAACACAACCGAGGTTCCTCCATAACTGATGAACGGGAGAGTAATCCCTGTATTTGGTATGGAATTGGTCACCACCGCGATATTCAGAATAACCTGTATCGCAATATGTCCCATAATCCCAGAGGCAATCAAGGCCCCGAAGAGATCTTCCGCATGGACGGCGATTACCATGAACCGCCAGATCAGAAGGGCGAACAGCGCAAGCACCGCAAGAGCGCCCACCAGTCCCAGCTCTTCGCAGATAATGGAAAAAATCATGTCATTTTGAGCTTCCGGAACAAACCCCAGCTTCTGCATACTGGAACCTAGTCCCTTGCCAAACAGACCTCCGGAGCTGATGGCATACAGCCCCTGAATCGTCTGGTAGCCTTTCTCATAGGCTTCCGGGTTTCTCCAGATAGCGAGCCGCTCCAGGCGATAGCTCTCAAGGGCCAGGAAAACGGCAATGAATCCCACGCCTGCAGCCCCCATAAATACAAACGGCATATACTTGGGACTGGAGACGAAGATCACCACAAATCCGATTCCTAGTATAATAATAGCCGTACTCAGATTATTCGTTCCCACCAGTCCCACGATCGGCAGCAGAAGCACCATCACGAGAACAAGATAGCGAAAATTATGCATGTTCCTCGCCTGCTTCTCCACCACGTAGGCCAAGAAAAGAATCACGGCCAGCTTCGCGAATTCCGACGGCTGAAAAGACAGCGGCCCCAGCGCCAGCCACCTTTTCGAGCCGTTGTATTCCCTTCCCACTGCGAGGACGAGCCCTGAAAGTATAAGAGAACCCACATAAGCCGCCGGTGCCAGACGTTTCCAGACCCGGTAGTCAATCCTGGATACCGCCGTCATCACAGCAATCCCGATGCTTGTGGCGAACAGCTGCTTCTTCAGATAATAGCCGGAATCTTGAAATTTCACCCATCCGTTGTAGGCGCTTGTACTGAAAAGCATGACAAGCCCGAAGAGAAGAAGGATCAGGACAAGGACGTACAGCGTAATATCCCTGCTCCCTTTATGCTTCGCATAAAATTCCAGTCTCGGCTTCTCCTGCTCCATATATGCCACCTGCCCTTAGTTCTGTCTCACAAGCTCTTTGAATATCCTTCCCCTTTCCTCGTAGTTTTTGAACATTCCCCAGCTTGCGCACGCGGGCGAGAGAAGCACAGCTTCTCCTTCCTTCGCATGCTGTCTGCAGTAGGAGACTGCTTCCTCCAATGTATCGCACAGATGTACGGCGTCAAAGCCGCATCTTTGGGCTGCCTCTTTGATTTTCTCCTTCGTCTGCCCGATCAGCACGAGCTCTCTTACCTTGCCGTCAAAAGATTGTATCCATTCCTCGTAATCCGAGCCCTTGTCATATCCTCCGCCGATCAGCCAAGTGGGACGGGTCATCGCCTGGATCCCTTTGATAGCCGCGTCTGGATTTGTGCCTTTTGAATCATTGTAATAGGCCACTCCGTTTCGTTCCGCCACAAATTCAATCCGGTGTTCTACCGCCTGAAAGCGGCGCAGTGTCCTGCGGATGCTCTCCATCGGCACTCCCATCTCCAGCCCTATGGCCACTGCTGCCATTACATTTTCATAATTATGCCGTCCCAGCAAATTTAATTCCGAAATGCCGCAGACTTTTTCTTTATGGCTTCCCTGTCTCAGGAAAATCGCGTTTCCGTCAAGCCAGAGCCCCTCTGGTATCTCCCCGGCCCCGGAGAACCAAATCACCTTACAGGCAAGACGCTTGCCGAATTCTCTCAGCGTTTCATCTTCATAGTTTAAGACGCAGGCATCCTTCTCATTCTGGTTCTTCGTTATGTTCTCCTTGGCCGCGATGTAATTCTCCATCGTATGGTGCCGGTTCAAATGATCCGGCGTAATATTTAAGATAGCCGATACCTCCGGATGGAAATCATGAACCGTCTCCAGCTGAAAGCTGGAAATCTCCGCCACCGTCACGGTGTCCTCCCTTGTCAGGGGCGCTGTGCTGGTGAATGGAATGCCGATATTGCCCACCACGAAGACACTGGAATAATAATCTTTCATAATCTCACCGGCCAGGGCGGTTGTCGTTGTCTTGCCGTTCGTACCGGTGACTGCGGCGATCCTTCCTTTACAGACAGAATAGGCAAACTCTACCTCTCCCCATATAGGAATTCCATCTTCCTTAAGCGCCGCGATCTCCGGGAGATCTGCCGGAACGCCAGGACTTAAAATCACCTGGACGATCTGCGACGTATCGGCAGGAAATTGGCCAAGAGTGACCGCCAGGGCCTGCTCCATGCGCGCTTCCTGCCCGTTCAGCTCTCCCGGCACAAGCCCAAGCTCTGTCTCCTTCCTATCCAGCGTCCGGCATTCTTCTATGATTCTCTTCTTCAGCTCCCCTTCGTCCAGCCCTTTATTCCCATCATAGAGAAGCACTTTCCTTCCCTGACGCAAGAGAAGAGCCGCAGCGGCGGTTCCGCTCTTGCCGGCGCCTACTACAAGCGCCCATTTGTCATACAGTATCATGTTCTTCCTCCCTTTGTTATATGCCCATCAAGGCTACAAGACAAAGCAATGCCGTCACAATAGAGAACACTGCAACTACCCTTGTCTCTGACCAGCCGCACAGTTCAAAATGATGATGAATCGGAGCCATCTTAAATATCCGTCTCCCGTGGGTCAGCTTAAAATATCCCACCTGAAGTATTACAGATAAGACTTCTATCAAGTAGATAAACCCGACAATCAGCAGAAACAGCGGCATCTGCAGCATGTACGCGGTGGAAGCGACAAAGCCTCCCAGGGCAAGCGATCCTGTGTCTCCCATAAATACGCTGGCCGGATACACATTAAACAGCAGAAAGCCCAGCAGTCCGCCGGCCACCGCACAGGTGATCGGATGAATCCCTGCCTGAAGCCCTACAGCCACCACCGTAAAAAAAGTAGCCACCAGCACCGTCACGCTGGATGACAGTCCGTCCAGCCCATCTGTAAAATTCACGCCGTTCACAGTACCGATCATACAGAAGAACAATAGAGGGACAGCCCATATTCCGATATCCAGGTAATATCCTCCCGAGAACGGCACAAGCAGCGTCAGCGAGACATCCGTATAGTTTATCAGATAATAGGCAAAAATGCCGGTCACCAACAGTTCCCCGATCATTTTCTGCCATGGAAGCAGCCCGTCAGACCGCCGCAGAACGACTTTCAGATAATCGTCCAGGAAACCGATAATTCCAAATCCCAGCGTCGCAAACAGAATAGGAATGATCTTCGGAAATCCCCTAAGGTAAATCAGGGAAGTTGCCGTGATACTAATGAGGAAAATGACTCCTCCCATTGTGGGCGTTCCGGCCTTCTTTAAATGGGCCTGCACCCCTTCTTTGCGTTCTGTCTGAGACAATTTCAAGTTTCTGAGAAACGGGATCAGCACCGGACCGATCATTGCGCTGATCGCGAATGCAATCAGTACCGGCACCGCGATTGTGTTGATGACATTTGCTTCACTCATAATGCACCTCGTAATTTCTTTCGTTTTCTGCGTCAGCAGACTGTCAGTTTTTTAGTATAAATCGATTCTGTCTGCCGCGCAAGTCTTAAGGAAACGCTTTCATTAGTGTTTTCCGCATAAAACAGCACAGGCTAAACTGCCGCAACCGCATTTCCTTACATCTCCTCCTGGCTCTCCTGCGTAATCTCCCTCTCAATCCCCAGATAAGGCAGGATATTCGCAAAAATCTCACCCATGACCGGAGCCGCGATCGTGCCCCCGTAATAAACGCCCTGGGGATTGTAGATCACAATTAGTCCTGCCACCTGGGGATCATCTGCCGGAGCGAAACCGAGGAAAGAGGAAATATATTTGTTCGCGCTTCTTGGAAGCGTCTGGGAAGTGGCCGTCTTTCCGCCAATATGGAAGCCTTCTACATAGGCGTTCTTCCCGGTCCCTTCCGCTACTACTTTCTCCAGTATCCCGCGAACCGTCTCAGAAGTTTCTTCTGAGAGAATACGTTCTCCCTCTTCATATTCCATCGTTTCCACCACATTTCCCTCCCTGTCGCATACTTGAACGCCAAAATGAGGGGTAATCCTAACACCTCCGTTGATAAGAGAGCTTGCGGTTGTCAGAAGCTGCAGCGGCGTTATCTGGAACGACTGTCCGAAAGCGACGGTAGCCAGCTCCACCTGCCCCATGTTTTCCTTCTGGTGCATAATGGTACCAGCCTCTCCCGGAAGGTCTACTCCCGTCTTTTCCATCAGGCCAAACTGCTGAAAATACTTATACATATTATCTACGCCCAGACGCAGCCCAACTTCAATAAATACCGGATTACAAGAATTCATCGCCGCATGGACGAAATCTTCAGATCCGTGTCCTGTCGTCTTATGGCAGCGTATTCTGCGGTCCTCCACAACGATATAGCCCGGGCAGAAAAACTGGTCGTCTGTAGACACCACTTTCTCCTCCAGGCCGGCACTGGCCGTTATAATCTTAAACGTGGAACCCGGCTCATATGTATCATTGATGCACCGATTTCTCCACATCTGATTCAGCTTATCCTGATAAGTCTTATCATCCATCTGGAATGTGTCTTCCCCGGTATGCAGGGTGAATGGATCATTCAGGTCGAATTCCGGCACATTTGTCATCGCCAGTATCTCCCCGTTTTGTGGATTCATCAGCAAAATGGATACTCCGTCTGCCTGCTTTTGCTCCATTACCTTCTCGGCCATCTGCTGGGCATATTCCTGAATGTTCGCATCCAAGCTGATATATAAGTCATAGCCGTCTACCGGCTCTTCTCTCGTCTCCGCCACATTTTCTATCTCCACGCCTCTGGCGTCTGTCAATGTCAATATCTGTCCGGGTATTCCCTGAAGATATTCCTCATATTTCACTTCCAGGCCTATGATCCCCTGGTTGTCGCTCCCCGTAAATCCCAGTACCGTAGACGCCAGATCTCCAAGAGGGTAATACCGCTTATAATCCTCGTCCACTTTCACGCCTGCGTACTCGTACGACCGGATCCGGTCCCCGATCTCCTTGTCAACATTTGTCTTAATCCGCTCGATAGAGCTTACTTTCTCTACCCGCTCTCTGACATCCTCTTCCTCCAGTCCCAGTTCTTCTGTCAGCATAGCGATGACCGCCTCCGGCTCCTCTATCTGGCTGTGTATAACAGATACCGTACATACGGAACGATTATCCGCCAGCACGACGCCTTTCGTGTCTATAATGCGCCCTCTGGCCGCCTTGATATCCCGCTCCCGCTCATGAAGATCCTGGGCCTTCTCGGCGTAATCCCCGGAATCCACGGCCATTAAATAGACTAGACGGCAGGCAAGCGCCGCCGCCAGTCCCATCACAATCCCGAAGGTTAGAAGAATCTTTCTCCGGTTCCACGTCTTATTTTTTCTCAAACTGAACCTTCCCGTCACAGCTGTTATTATAGTTTATGACGGGCGGTTCTTTTTCATGTATGGGCAACCGTTCAGCCTTCCGGCTTCACTGTCACATCCAGGGCTACGATTCACTGCTGTTCTGCTACTCTTCAAGCCCGTTCTCCAGCATCTCTTCCTGAGTATCTGTCAGCGTATCTTCTGTCCCGTCGGCAGCGCCTGTGTACCCCTCCGGCAGCACAGACTGGGGCTCCAGCGGTTCTCCTGTATTGGGATCCAAGTTATGCTCCGCCGCATACTCCGGATCAATGTTCATTCCGTCAATGACCCTTCCCGACTCTGTCACTACTACTGTCTGAGGCTCTTGACTCGTTCCTTCCGCATCCTCCTGGGTATCTTCGGCCGTACTATCCGCGCTGCCCGCATCTGCCTCCGCTGTTTCCCCGGAATCTGCCGTTGTCTCCTCTGTGGGGAATATATTCATATAAGGAAGAATCTCCGCCATGATTTTCTGGAAAATTTCCTGGGCATAGGTGCTGTGTGCCTGATCCTCCCCATTCGGCTCGTCGATGACGACATAGACGAGGACCTGGGGATCATCGATGGGCGCAGCCCCAATAAAGGAGGC
>CALWRT010000074.1 GCA_944384015.1 uncultured Lachnospiraceae bacterium
ATGATGTGAGATGCTCAGCTGAGCAGGTATACAGAGAACGTCGTCCCTTGTCCGACTTTGGACGTGACGGTGATATAACCGTTCTGGCGGGTAACAATGCCGTTGGCCAGATAGAGGCCAAGCCCTACTCCTTCCTGGGAAGAAGCTTCGGGGGAACGGTAGAAGCGCTGAAATACATCGTGATAATGTTCTTCTGGAATGCCTATGCCGGTGTCTGTAATGTCGATCCGGGTATAGAACTGCCAAGGCAGCACGCGGACAGATACGCTGCCTCCCTCAGGGGTATATTTGACCGCGTTGTCCAGCAGGTTCCCCAGGGCCTCTGCCGTCCATTTTGGATCGTGACGGACGGTAATGCTGTTGTCACACTGGGCTGACAGCAGGATATGTTTTTGCTGGGCGTTGGCCCACACGGTGCTCATCGCTCTAGCGATTGTCTGATCCAGAGGGGCTTCCTCGATATGGAGGACGAAGGTTCCCGTCTCCAGACGAGACATTTTGATGAGGGACTGTATAAGGAAATCCAGCTTATCAATCTGGCCTGACATGGTATGCAGGAATGCTCCCCGCTTATCAGCCGGGAGAGCAGAATTGCCCAAGATACCGGCGTATAGCCGGATATTGGCGATCGGTGTTTTTACTTGGTGGGAAATATCGCTTACAAGTCCTTGAATGGTCTCCTTGTCTCTCTGACTCTGGGCCTTTCCCTCGCTCATAATATCGAAATACTGCATGAGCTTTCCCTGTACCTTCGCTGTAAGAGAATCCTCATAGGGGTGAAAATTCTCTGGCTGACGTCCCGCGAGAAGGGCGTCCAGCGTCTCGCACAGATCATCCGCGAATTGGGACACCTGCCGGCGCTGCAGGAAAATCCAGAGACCGGCAGCGGCAAAGATGCCGGCATAGATGGCCAGGAGGCTATAGCGGACGCTGGCCCTTGGAATGTATTGCCACAAAAGCCAGATCAGAAGGCCGGTAAGAACAACTGACAGCAGCAGCGTGCTGAGACGAAGAAGGATTCTGCCGAGACGTGTCATGCTTTGCCTCCTGTCCAGATGTAGCCCATCCCCCGCACTGTTTTGATGTATGTATGGGCGTCCGTTTCTATTTTGGCTCGGAGACGATTCATCGTCACAGTTAGGGTGTGGTCGTCAATAAAGCTGCCGCTGCTGTCCCAGAGACGTTCCAGGAGAAGCTGCCGGGTCAGAATATTGCCGGCATTGTCCGTGAGAACCTTCAGGAGCTTATATTCATTCGGCGTAATTGCTAGCTTTTCCTCTCCGCGCACAGCAGTGAGGGAAGAGAAGTCCAGCGTGAGGAAGCCGTCGCTCCACCGGTCTTTGACCGGCGAGGCCGATTCTGCCTGCCTGCAAAGGGCAACCTCAATCCGGCGAAGCAGGATTGGCATACTGAACGGCTTGGTGACATAGTCCACGGCCCCCATATCGAAGCCGTGCAGCACATCTTCCTCCAGATCATTGGCGGTGAGGAAGATCATCGGAACCTCAGGCCTGACGGCTTTGATACCGCGGCATAAGTCGAAGCCATTGCCATCTGGAAGGTTGACATCCAGCAAGATAAGGGAAAACGTCTCATGCTCTGCCAAGTATGCGGCCTTCGCGCAGCTGTAGGCCGCCACTGCCGTATAGCCCGCCGCGTCCAGCTCAAAACAAAGACCTGCGCTCAAAGGCAGGTCATCTTCTACCACTAAAATTCGTTCCATCTGCAATACTCCCAATCATATTTTCCGAATATAGTATAGCATGGCCAATGCCAGTGTCAATTATAATGCGTGGGGAAGAGGATTTGCAAATAGGCAGGGCGCTGTGATTTTTGGATCACAGCGCCCCTATTGATAAAATGATGGATAAGGTATACCGCATCTCTGGGATCATGCAGGCAATATTCCAGAATATTACCTCGCCATATCTTCGATTTCCTCGTCGGAATAACCCAATCCTCGCAGGACTTCCTGTGTATGGAAACCGGCAGGGTATCCGGCGTGCCTGTATTCCGGCGGGCACTCGGAGAGCTTGATGGGACAGCCCATCTGCTTGACCGCCTTACCGGGAGCGGTGGGGAGGGGAACCTCCGGCCACATGCCGCGCGCGTTGTTGTGGGCGTCGGCGGCAGCTTCTTCTAGGCTTAGGACGGGCTCCACGCAGGCGTCAAGCTCCTGGAAAATCTCGGTCCATTCCTCCCTTGTCTTAGTTAGGAACTTTTCACGGAATGTCTCTTTGACCATTGCCAAATCGGTCTTCAGAATTTTCCCATCTGCCCATTCCGGATGTTCCATCCCGATACACAGCTGGGCGAAGAACTTCGGTTCCAGAGAACCAACGCTCATGTACTGGCCATCCTTCGTCTTATAGAAATCATAGATCTCGCCGCCGTTCAGCTGCTGGGATTCCCTCTTCGGAGCAGGGGCGCCGGCCAGATAACAGGCGCCGTCCATAGAATTGAAGGGAATCACGCCGTCCGTCATGGAGATATCAATGGACTGCCCTCTTCCGGTGACGTCCCGATAGTGGAGCGCCGCCAGTACGCCGACAACCACGTTCATGGCCCCGGACGCCACATCGGCAATCTGGAAGTTATAGAGGGAAGGCCCTTCCTTGGCCCTGCCGGCCGCGGATACGACACCTGCCCGGGACAGATAGTTGATGTCATGTCCGGCTTTCATAGACATGGGGCCAGTCTGGCCGTAGCCGGTCAGAGAGCAGTAGATGAGCCGGGGATTCACCTGCGCGAGTTCTTCATACCCAAGCCCTAATTTCTTCATCACTCCGGGCCGTAACTGTTCTACGATAATGTCATATTCTTTGACTAGTTCTTTCACCGCGTCAATTGCCCGCTCCTTCTTCAGATTTAAGAAGATGGATTTCTTATTCCGGCTAAGCCACGCCCAGGGGGCAGATACGCCGGCTTCCTCCAGCATTGGCGGCCATATGGCCACCAGGTCAGTTTTGTCGCGGCTGCCCACTCTGAGAACGTCAGCGCCCAGGTCAGCCAGCATCATCGTCGCGTAAGGGCCGGGCAGCAAGGTGGAAAAATCAAGTATTTTTACTCCGTCTAGTGCACGCATAGTCTCCTCCATTATGATAAATTTTCTTCGTCCCTGCATGTGAGAAACTCATACTTCACCATAATTATATAGCAAGTTATGTGCCATCCGCAAGAAGGGCAGATTCGAGACTGCCTGGGAAGAGCAGGGCGGGGGGCTATTCACAGCCGCTTTGCCGGCATTCGTATCCGTCGCATTTTCGAGGCTCCAGTCTCGCGTCTTGCGATGCGAAAGCTGCTTATGTGGGTTGGGTGACACAAGGGAAACACAAGTGTAACCAGGTGACGGCCAAGGGCACAAATTTGTAACCCTTCAGGTGACAAGCTTGGGCTTATAAGACCCATTTTCATGCTATAGAAATGTACATTTGTCCTAGGGGAAAAAATATTTTCCGGGGAGATAATTTCTTCTACTTACGCGTTAAAAAATCGGATCAGAGGATAAAAATTACGGACAAAAGTCCTGATTTTCAGCCTTTTTTTAAATTGGACATTAAAAATAGAAAGAGAGCGAATATTATTCCTTTCCTATTATAGTCAAAAAATATATAATATTTTCTGTCAAAATACCAAAAAGGAAGGAGGTGAAAGAATGTTGGCATTCGACTTGCTTATTTATTCTGTGGATAGAGAAAACAGACAGAACAAAAATGGAAATTCGAAGATGGAACCTAGGGAACCTTGACCTTTGCTTTGACGAAGGATTGATCAGCCAGTGTTCCCTGAAATATATATTTATTCATGAAAGGAGATCTTGCGATGAAAGAGTACACACCGGACGATATTGAAATGTTCAATAAGCTGTTGGATTTGAACATGAGCGAAGAGAGAAAAAAAGCGGTTCTTCCAACCTATCAGGATTGGATAACCCGCGCAGAGGCGATGGATAGGAAAATGAGCCAGAAGGGGTTCCGGGATATTGTCCCGTGTAATATCTTTAAGCATGGCAACTAATAACTGTTGACGGACAAAATGGAGGTAATTATGGGGTACAAGGAATTAAGCTTAGCTGAAATAGCAAGGAAAATCAAGAATAAGGAAGTAAGCTGCCAGGAAGTTGTGAGAGAATGTCTGGATCAGTGCAAGGCAATTAAAAATTACAACGCGTTTATCAGTTTGTATGAAGAAGAGAGCATGCGGCTGGCGAAAGCCTATGACGAGATGGCTGCCTGTGGATACATATTAGGACCGCTGCACGGAGTCCCGATTGTCATCAAAGATAACATCGCTATGGCAGGGACGATTACGACAGCGGGAGCGAAACTGTTCAAGGATAATCTGACGGAAGAAGACGCCACTGCCGTGAAGAAATTAAAAGGGGCCGGGGCAATTATTATCGGGAAGACGAATATGCATGAGTTTGCCTGGGGCGGCTCTACGTCCAATGAGCACTACGGATATGCCCATAACCCATGGGATTTTTCCAAGAATCCATCGGGATCGTCTGGCGGAACTGGCATTGCGGTGGCCGCAAGGGCAGCTTTCGGCGGACTGGGGACGGATACGGGCGGATCTGTACGGCTGCCCTCCTCTGTAAACGGAATTACGGGAATCAGGCCTTCCATTGGACGTGTGAGCAATTATGGGGTTGTCCCGCTGGCTTATTCGCTGGATACCGTAGGCCCTATGTGCAGGACTGTAGAGGACTGCGCGATTATGCTGGAAGTGATCGCCGGACATGACTATCATGACAAGAATTCCCAGCTAAAGCCGGTTGAGGACTACACGAAGGATCTGAATAAGGGCGTGAAGGATATACGGATCGGCGTGATCAAGGACTACTGCTTCAACCATAATCAGCCGGATGTGGAGAAGTGCTACGTGGAGGCACTGAAGAAATTTGAAGAACTAGGAGCCGTGGTAAAGGAAGTAGAGATTGATAATCTGGACACATTGATTGGGGCCATTATGGTCGTAGACGCGGTAGAGCCCAGCGCTTATCACCTTGGCTGGCTGCGGGAGTGCCCGCAGGAGTACGCGGACGAGATCCGCATTGAGCTGGAGGCAGGATGTATGTTTACCGGCACGCAGTATTATCAGGCGCTGGCATACCGGACGCTGATTGCGCAGGAGCTGGAGGAAGCATTCAAAGATGTGGATGTGATTATTACCCCTACCGTTCCGTACACGGCGCTCTCCATTGAGGATCCGGTAGTGGAATTTACCCCCGGCGTTCG
>CALWRT010000075.1 GCA_944384015.1 uncultured Lachnospiraceae bacterium
GTACAAATAGGACCGGGAAGTTTCCTGTAAAACCACATGAAATTATGCAGGAGAACTGCGGCGAAACAGGTAGAAAACGCTGAGAATGCCATACAGGGTCTCGTCAAAGATGGACGAGGAAAACAGAGGGGAAGATGGGCTTTTTATCCTTTTTATACAAAATTTGCAAAACCAAAGAAAACCTATTGTAATTTTAAAAGAGCATGTTATAATCAAGGCGGAAAAGGAAAAGAGGTTAAGCGAGAAAAGGAGGATAAGACGTATGAAGATCCAGAATATTAAAGACGTAGAGAAATTTTTTGAAGTAGTAGACAGCTGCAAGGGCAAGATTGAGCTTGTCACAAGCGAAGGAGACGTCCTGAACCTGAAGTCCAAACTGTGCCAGTATGTTTCCTTGGCGAACATTTTTTCTAATGAGGCATACATCCCTGAGCTGGAGCTGAAGGCAGAGAAGGAAGAGGATGTAGAGAAGCTGATTAACTTTATGATGAACGGAAACTAAAGGAGATGCCTGCTGTCCAGGAGGCGGTTCTGCCGGCTGATGCCGGGACAGCTGCAAGATATATCATATGAGGCGAAGAGCTGGAATATCCTGCCGAGAGCGGGAGTTTCAGCTCTTTTCATTCTATTCCTATAATAAACAGCTGAAAGACGCTCCCTTAAGAAAGAACTCCGGCCGCCCTATGGAAGGATCAGTCTTCCGAGCGTGCTGTCCGCGGAAGGCTTCGGAGGATGCGGGGAAGGATTTCTTATGACAGCGGAAAGATATCTATGTTATAATATCCAAGAAAAGGGAACGATGAGAAATTTGAGAAAGAGTGATAGAATTGCGGGGAATGAAGTATGGCGTTTACACATTTGCACGTCCACACGGAGTACAGCCTTCTGGACGGCTCTAATAAAATAAAAGAATGTATACACCGGGTAAAAGAACTGGGGATGGACAGCTGCGCAATTACCGACCACGGCGTGATGTACGGGGTCATTGATTTTTACAGGGAAGCGAAGGCGGCGGGGATCCGCCCTATCCTCGGCTGTGAGATCTATGTAGCGCCTAATTCCCGGTTTGACAGGGAGGCCGGCGCTGGGGAAGAGCGGTATTACCATATGGTTCTTCTGGCCGAGAATAATATTGGGTACAGCAATCTGATGAAGATTGTATCCAAAGGATTTGTGGAAGGATACTATTATCGTCCCAGGGTGGATCGGGAAGTATTAGAACAGTACCGCGAAGGGATCATTGCTCTGAGCGCCTGTCTGGCAGGAGAGATACCCCGGTATATCGAGAAGGGCATGTATGAGGAGGCCAAGAAAGCTGCTGTATATTATGAAGACTTGTTCGGCAAGGGGAATTTTTACCTGGAGCTGCAGGATCATGGAATTCCACAGCAGAAGACGGTCAACCAGCAGTTGATCCGCATGAGCCAAGAGACAGGGATTCCTCTTGTCGTGACGAATGACGTCCACTATACGTATGCGGATGATGTGAAGCCCCACGACATTCTTCTGTGTATCCAGACCGGCAAGAAGCTGGCGGATGAAGACCGGATGCGCTACGAGGGGGGGCAATATTACCTGAAGTCGCCAGAGGAGATGGAAGAGCTGTTCCCCTATGCGCAGGAGGCGATCCGCAACACGGAAGAGATTGCCAAGAGATGCAATGTGGAGATCACGTTCGGGGAGACGAAGCTGCCCCGCTACGATGTACCCCAGGGGTATACTTCCTGGGAATACCTGCAGAAGCTCTGCAGGGAAGGGCTGGAAAGACGTTACCCGGAAGACGATGGGAAAATTGCCTGGCAGCTTCAATACGAGCTGGATATTATACAGAGGATGGGATATGTGGATTACTTCCTCATTGTATGGGATTTTATCAACTATGCCAGGAGCAAAGGAATTATGGTGGGACCGGGAAGAGGATCGGCTGCGGGAAGCGTGGTCTCTTACTGCCTGGGAATTACCAATATCGATCCTACCCGTTATCAGCTGCTGTTTGAGCGGTTTCTGAACCCGGAGAGAGTGTCTATGCCGGATATCGATGTGGATTTCTGCTTCGAGCGCAGGCAGGAAGTGATCGACTATGTCATAGAAAAATATGGGAAAGACCGTGTGGCCCAGATTGTTACCTTCGGTACGATGGCGGCCAAGGCGGTTATACGGGACGTGGGAAGAGTGATGGATCTGCCCTATGCGTTTGTGGATGCCATCGCCAAAATGATCCCGGCGGAGCTGAATATTACTATTGACAAGGCGCTGAAGGAGAATCCGCAGCTGCGCAGAGCTTATGAAGAGGACGAGCGGGTGAAGACGCTGATTGATATGTCGAAGAGGCTGGAAGGACTTCCCAGGCATACGTCCATGCACGCGGCCGGCGTGGTAATCTGCCAGGAAGATGTGGATGAGTATGTCCCTCTGTCCAGGGCGGCAGACGGCTCCATCACGACCCAGTTTACCATGACCACTCTGGAAGAGCTGGGACTGCTGAAAATGGATTTTCTGGGGCTTCGTACACTGACCGTGATCCAGAATGCGGTGGAGATGGCCCAGGAGAGCTCTGGGGAAGAGATTGACATCGACCACATCAATTTCAATGACAAAGACGTATTAGATTCTATCGGAACCGGAAAGACAGAAGGAGTGTTCCAGCTGGAGAGCTCTGGAATGAAGAGCTTTATGAAGGAGCTGAAGCCTCAGAGCCTGGAAGACATCATTGCCGGTATCTCCTTATACCGGCCGGGACCGATGGACTTTATCCCCCAGTATATCCGAGGGAAAAATAACGCGGATACGATACACTATGACTGCCCCCAGCTGGAGCCAATACTGGAACCCACCTACGGCTGCATTGTGTATCAGGAGCAGGTGATGCAGATCGTACAACAGCTGGCAGGATACACGCTGGGGCGCAGCGATCTGGTCCGCAGAGCGATGTCCAAGAAGAAGACTGCGGTGATGGAGAGAGAACGGAAGAATTTCGTATACGGCAATAAAGAGGAGGGCGTGCCCGGCTGTATCGCCAACGGGATATCGGAGAAGACCGCGAATAAAATCTTTGATGAGATGATTGATTTTGCTAAATACGCCTTCAACAAATCCCATGCGGCAGCCTACGCGGTGGTAGCATACCAGACCGCCTGGCTGAAATATTATTATCCGGTGGAATTCATGGCTGCGCTGATGACGTCCGTCATGGATAATCCGGGTAAAGTGTCGGAATATATCCTTACCTGCCGCCAGATGGACATTGTCATTACTCCTCCGGATATCAACGAAGGAGCGGCGGGCTTCTCTGTCTCCAATGGAAAGATCCGCTACGGACTGGCAGCGATCAAGGGGATCGGCCGTCCGGTGATTGCCGCTATTGTAAAAGAACGCCAGGAGAGAGGCCCTTACAAGAGCCTGAAAGACTTTATCGAGCGGCTGTCTGGCAAAGAAGTGAACAAGCGGACGATTGAAAACTTTATCAAAGCCGGAGCCTTGGATAGCCTCGGCGGAACGAGAAAGCAGCTGATGCAGGTATATGTTCAGGTGATGGATCAGGTAAACCAGGAGAAGAAGTATTCCATGACCGGCCAGATGAGCCTGTTTGACTTTGTCGGCGAAGATGTGAAGAAAGATTTTGAAGTGACCATGCCCAACGTGGGAGAATATGGGAAAGAAGCGCTGCTGGCCTTTGAGAAGGAAGTGCTCGGCGTGTATATCAGCGGGCATCCTCTGGAAGAATATGAAGAGAGATGGAGAAAGAGCATCACAGCAGTGACCACAGATTTTCTGTGGGATGAGGACGAGCAGCGGGCGGCCGTACAGGACGGAGACCGAGTAGTCATCGGCGGGATGATTATCGATAAGACGATTAAGCACACGAAAAACAACCAAATGATGGCCTTCCTGACGATTGAAGATTTGGCCGGCAGCGTAGAAGTGCTCGTGTTCCCAAGGGATTATGAGGCGAATGCGCCGCTGCTGACTGAGGACGCCAAAGTATTCATCCGGGGCAGGGTATCTGGAGAGGAGGAGAAGGCCAGCAAGCTGATCTGTGAGAAGGTGTATTCCTTCGATGATGCCTCAAGAGAACTGTGGGTGAAATTTGCAACGGCACAGGATTACCAGGCGCGTCAGGGGCGGCTGATGGAGCTCCTGAGGGATTCGGACGGCTCTGACAGCGTTGTGCTCTATATCCACAGTCCCAAATCCATGAAGAGGCTGCCCGCCTCTGCCAACATCCGCATTGACAGAGAGCTTCTTGTAAAAATAGCAGAAGAATTCGGGGAAAACAACGTAAAAGTTGTAGAGAAAGGCATTGAAAATAGAAAGTGAATGCTATAAAATAAAAAGAGTTGGGAAGAAAGAAAATAGACAGAACAGACAGTACCGGCATAAAACCGGGGGTACAGGAGGTAAGGCATGTCAAAAGAGATTCAGACCATAGGGGTTTTGACTAGCGGTGGAGATGCGCCTGGAATGAATGCGGCCATACGGGCAGTTGTTAGAAGGGCGATTGCCCGGGGCAAGAAGGTGAAAGGGATCAAGAAGGGGTACAATGGGCTTTTAAACGAAGAAATTATTGACATGGATGCGACATCTGTATCTGATACGATACAGAGAGGGGGAACCATTTTGTATACTGCCAGGTGCAAGGAGTTCCTGACACCGGAAGGGCAGAAGGAAGGGGCAAGAATCTGTGAGAAGCATGGGATTGACAGTCTCGTAGTTATCGGGGGCGACGGCTCGTTCAAAGGGGCTCAGAAGCTGGCGGCTCTTGGAATTAATACCGTGGGACTGCCCGGCACCATCGATCTGGATATTGCCTGCACAGACTATACGATTGGATTTGACACGGCTGTCAATACGGCGATGGAGGCTATTGACAAGGTAAGGGATACGTCCACATCTCATGAACGGTGCAGCATTATTGAGGTGATGGGCCGAAATGCAGGATATATTGCCCTTTGGTGCGGAATCGCCAACGGCGCAGAAGATATCCTGCTCCCTGAGAGGTATGACTACGATGAACAGAAGCTGATTGACAGTATTATCCGCAACCGCAAGAGAGGCAAGAAGCATCATATTATTGTCAATGCGGAGGGGATTGGGCATTCTACCAGTATGGCCAAGAGGATTGAGGCTGCCACTGGTGTGGAGACGAGGGCGACGATTCTGGGCCACATGCAGAGGGGCGGAAGCCCCACCTGCCGGGACAGGGTATATGCGTCTATTATGGGAGCTTACAGTGTAGATCTGCTCTGTGAAGGAAAGAGTAACCGAGTAGTGGCCTACAAAGACGGCAAGTATGTGGATTACGACATTGATGAGGCGCTGGCAATGCAGAAAGACATCTCTGAGTACGTATATGGTGTTGCGAGGACGCTGTCGGTATAGGAGGACAGCGGCACAGCTTCAAAGAGCGGACAGAATGATCACCGGCGTGAACGCGAGGCGCGGACAGGACGGACATTCTTAGCGGAAGATAAAAGGATAAGAGATAGAATCAGCCGGGAACGGATGGCAGAAGAGAAACACGATCGTGGGAATGCCGGAAGTTGCCGGCTTTCCTGCTCTGCAGGGACAGCGTGCTGAAAGTGCTGCCTGATAGGCAGAGTGATAAGACAAGGCATTAACCAGAAGGAGAAATACGGTGATTACGAGCAGCAGCAACAGCAGAATCAAGAATATACAACAGTTAAATAGGAAGGGGAAGACAAGGAGGGAACAGGGGCTGTTTGTGGCGGAAGGCCTGAAAATGTTCCGGGAAGCCCCAAGGGAATGGATAGAGGAAATCTATATTTCCGAGAGTTTTGCAAGGGATCACGAGGAGCAGGTGGCCGGACTGCCGTATGAGATCGTGGAGGACAGACTCTTTCTCAGCATCTGCGACACGAAGACTCCCCAGGGGATTTTATGCCTGGTGCGTATGCCGGCTTATAGGGCAGAAGACATTCTTGAGAAGGAGAAACCCTGTATCCTTATGCTGGAAGACATCCAGGATCCGGGCAACCTGGGGACGATCATGAGAGCGGGAGAGGGCGCGGGAGTCGCGGGGATATGGATGAGCAAAGGCTGTGCAGATATATACAACCCTAAGACGATTCGGTCTACTATGGGCTCCATATACCGGGTTCCCCACATGTACACGGATGATTTGGCGGAAATTGCAGGGATGATGAAAAATTACGGCATTCGACTGTATGCCGCCCATCTGAATGGGAAAACCTATTATGACCAGGAAGATTATTGCGGAGGCTGCGGGTTCCTCATCGGCAATGAGGGCAATGGGCTGACAGACAGGGCAGCCGCCTTGGCAGACTGCTATATCCGCATTCCGATGGAGGGACAGTTGGAATCTCTGAACGCGGGGGTTGCGGCGTCTCTTCTTGTCTATGAGGCATATCGGCAGAGACGGCATCGACAGCACAGATAAGACATGCTGTGCGGCAGTTCAGCCTTTCGGTTTCTGCGCCATAAGCGTATGTAAGTTTTATCATGGTATGAAAGAGGTTATGGTCTTTACAAGAACCGAATAACTTGATACAATAATTTAAAATATTACAAAATTATTACGTATTATGTTGGGGCCTTACTGCGTTTCAGACGCGCCGGAGGCGGGAAATGATAAAGTCAGGTGGGAGTAATGAAGCCAGAGAAGGAAAAGAACGGGACAGACGAACAGCTCTCGGGCAGCCCGAAAAGAAAGAGGAGCAAAGAAGAGATTGAGGAACGGCGGGCGGCCAGACGAAAGCTCTATGAGGAGATGGAGGCATTTGAGAACGACTTGCCGGATTTCCTTAAGGAAGAACTCGCCCAGATGGAGGCCAAGCAGCAGAAGCGGCGTGCGGCCCGGCAGGAGCACAGGAAGAAGGGGCTGCAGAAAAAGGAGCCGCAGAAGAAGGAATTGCGCAGGAAAGAATCCGGGAAGAAAGAGGATGTTCAGGAAGAACTCTGGACAGAAGCGATTCAGGAGGAGCGATTACAGGCAGAAGAACTGCAGCGAGAGGAATTACAGGAGAATCGGCCTCAAGGGCAAGAAGCCCAGAAGGAGGAAGAAGACCGGAATGGCGGACAGATAACAGAAGTGTCCGGACAGGAGGGCGGGGGCAAGAAGTCTTCCAGACAGGGCTCCGGCAGGCGGATGATGAAGAAGAGGGCATCTGCCGGGGCGGATGGCCAAGAAGGTCAAACTGACGCGAATCAGGTACTGTCGGCACTGCAGGAAGAGGCCGGGAAGCCGTCTGCCCCAAGAAGACGACGTGTCAGGAGAGAACGGCTGAATATTCGATTGTACGTGCTCTGCGCATCTGCTACAGCCGCAGTTATGCTGGGAGGCTTTTTCAGCCTTCGCGCTCTTGGTATTATTGGAGGATATGAGCTGTATGAGGTGTACGTGAATGAACAGCTTGTGGGTAAAGTATATACAGAGCAGGAAGGACGGGAAGTCTATCAGGAAGTGCGGCGGGAGATCGTGTCTGCTTCAGACGAGATGGTGCTGATGTCTGCCGACTGTGATATCCGCAAAGTGGAGTCGCTGATTAAGCAGCCGACGGACGCGGAAGAGCTGCGGACGAACATGACAGAAGCACTGCAGAGCAATATTATGGGCACGCTGAACAAAGCCTATACCGTGAAGATTGGCGACTATATTGTCAATATGGGAAGCAAGGAGGATGTGGTAGAGCTTCTGAACAGGGTAAAACAGCCCTATGACGTGAACGGAGAGTATACGGTGCAGCTTGTTGCAGATACGAGCCAGGAGTTAACCGGCATCACCACCAAAATTGTTAAGACAGAAGAGAGCCAGGATATCGAAGGCATTATTACAGAAATCGACCAGCAGGAATTAGACAGGGAGGCGGTAGCCGCAGCGGCGGGCGTGGCATCTGAGACAGAGGAGGCAGGCGCGGATGAGCCGCTCCCTGAATCTACCGGAGAGACAGACGGGCTGAAAGACGTCTCTTTCGTAGAGGAGATTGAAGTGGCCGAGACTTACGTCTCCAAAGACAGTGTAGTATCCTTGGAAGAAGCCATTGCAGAGGTAACGAAGGAAAAAGAAGAAAATAAAGTTTATGAAGTGGTGGACGGAGACTGTCTGTCTATCGTGGCAGACAAGAATGGGATGACAGTGGCAAGACTTCTGGAACTGAATGAGGGGATGAGCGAGGATACGGTTATCCAGGTGGGCGACGAGCTAGTCGTAACCCAGCCGGAACCGGAGCTCTCTGTTATCACAAAACAGGAAGAGACCTACGAGGAGAACTATGAAGAGCCAGTCCAGTATGTAGACAACGACAGCTGGTATACAACAAAAGAGGTGGTTACCCAGGAAGCCGTGACAGGGCAGAGAAAGGTGACAGCCCTTGTCACCTATCAGAACGGTAAGGAGACCGGTCGGGAAATTATCGCAGAGACCGTGATATCGCCGGCTGTGCCGAAGATCATTGAGCGGGGAACCCAGACGCCGCCCACATATATCAAGCCGATCTCCGGCGGAACCTTTACATCGGGCTTCAAACAGAGATGGGGAAGAATGCACAAAGGAGTAGACTGGGCGTGTCCGGTGGGCACGGCTGTAAAAGCGTCGAGCGGCGGTACGGTGGTTGGAGCAGGATGGGTGAACGGCTACGGCTACTGCGTGACGCTGAGACACCCGGACGGCAAGCAGACGAGATATGCACATTTGAGCAAGATTCTTGTAAAATACGGTCAGAGCGTAGAGCAGGGCGAAAAGATCGCGCTCAGCGGGAATACGGGAAGGAGCACCGGGCCTCATGTCCATTTCGAAATCATTGTCAACGGCAGCCAGGTAAACCCGCTGAACTACCTATAAGAAAGAAAATCATTTACAAAACAAGAGATTATGGTATAATGATTGCAAGGCAATCATGATACCTGCGCATACCGGGCTGTGCAGAACTGCACAGGACCGGGCGCAAAAAAGATGGGATGTCCGCAAGAGCGGACAGGACATAATGATTGCAAGGCAATGATGATACCTGCGCATACCGGGCTGTGGAGAACTGCACAGGACCGGGCGCAAAAAAGATGGGATGTCCGCAGGAGCGGACAGGACATAATGATTGCAAGGCAGCGATTTTATAAGATGATTGACAGCGCGCGCATGACAGGCGCAGTTTCGGATAATTTAGACGACGAGTTTCGAGGTGTATAGATGGAACAGTATGTAATCAAAGGCGGGAATCCTTTAGTCGGTGAAGTAGAGATCGGCGGGGCGAAGAATGCAGCGCTGGCTATACTGGCCGCAGGAATCATGACGGATGATACGGTGGTAATTGAGAATATACCGGATGTGAAAGACATCAATGTCCTGATCCAGGCAATTGAAGGGATCGGAGCGAAGGTAGACCGGAGAGACCGCCATACAGTCGCAATAAACGGCGCGAATATTGATGCGCTGAACGTTGACAACGAGTATATCAAGAAGATAAGAGCTTCGTACTATTTATTGGGAGCTCTGCTCGGGAAATATAAAAAGGCCTCTGTGCCGCTTCCGGGGGGCTGCAACATTGGCAGCCGTCCGATAGACCAGCATCTGAAGGGTTTTCGGGCGCTTGGCGCGGATGTGAAGATTGAGCATGGATATGTGATTGCAGAAGCTAAGAGTCTGAAGGGAAGCCACATCTATCTGGATGTGGTGACGGTTGGGGCTACGATTAATATTATGATGGCGGCAAGCCTGGCCCAGGGCAATACAATCATTGAGAACGCGGCAAAGGAACCCCATGTGGTAGACGCGGCGAACTTTTTGAACAGCATGGGGGCCAATATCAAAGGAGCAGGGACAGATGTCATCCGCATTAAGGGCGTGCAGTCCCTTCACCGGACGGAATACTCTATTATCCCGGATCAGATTGAGGCAGGAACCTTTATGTTTGCAGCTGCGGCTACCAAGGGAGATGTGACAGTCAAGAATGTGATCCCGAAGCATCTGGAAGCCACGACAGCCAAGCTGATTGAGATTGGATGTGAGGTAGAAGAATTTGACGACGCAGTGAGAGTGGTATCTTCCAAAGGACTGCACCATACACATGTGAAGACGCTGCCGTACCCTGGATTCCCCACAGATATGCAGCCTCAGATTGCAGTTGCGTTAGCTCTGTCCTCAGGAACGAGCATTGTGACAGAGAGCATATTTGAGAATCGATTCAAATACGTGGATGAGCTGGCGCGGATGGGCGCGAACATCAAGGTGGAAGGGAATACGGCGATTATCAACGGAGTAGAGAGGTTCACAGGGGCGCATGTAAACGCGCCGGATCTGCGGGCTGGAGCAGCTCTCGTGATTGCCGGACTAGCGGCAGAGGGAATCACGGTCGTAGATGATGTCCATTATGTAGAGCGGGGGTACGAGTGCTTTGAGGAGAAGCTGAAATCCCTGGGGGCACAGATGGAGAAGGTGTCAGGAGAAAAAGAAATACAGAAATTCCGTCTGAAGATTGGCTGAAGAATGCAATGAGACAGGAAGGACAAATAATAATAGTACGGGGCACTGCGGACAGCAGTACCCCGTATTTTTCATAATCCGTCATATGGAAGGCCTATCAGGAAAGCAGCTGACAACCCATCACCGCGGGGGATACTGATCAAGACTGCGTTAAGAGGCACTGTGGAAAATAGCTCCCTCATACCGTTCCAGAACCTTATAGAGCAGAGTTCCCAGAAGGTAACAGGAGATGAATTCACCGATAAAGAGCGTCAGCACAATGAACCACAAGGGAAGGCCGATGCCGTATCCATAGTAAAGGATTGGCGGGAGTATGATCGTATTTGACAGAATCGGCGCGAAAGGAGCGAATCTTTTATGGCGGCGCAGCAGCCAAGTGCCAGCCGCTCCAATCAAGGTGGCAATGCTGCCAAGGATGATGTCAATGAGGATCGCGCCTCCCATTATGTTGCCGATGAAACATCCGACAAAAAGTCCGGGAATAGCCGCGGCAGTGAACAGGGGAAGAATCGTGAGAGCCTCCGCAATCCGGATCTGCCCGGCGCCGAAGGAAAACGGCGCAAATACGACAGTCAGTACGACATAGACAGCGGCGATCATAGCCGCCTGCGTGATAAATAATACGTTGTTCTTTTTCATAGTTCAGTGCTCCTCTAGTTTTGTTTTACGAGTGG
>CALWRT010000076.1 GCA_944384015.1 uncultured Lachnospiraceae bacterium
TCTCACATCATCAAGGAGGTTTCTATGAAAATGATTACTGTCCGCGGCTTAAAGAAATATTTTGGCAAGGGAGAGAATGAAGTCAAGGCGCTGGACGGCATTGACCTAGAAATAGAAAAAGGAAAATTCACCGCAATCATCGGAGCGTCCGGCTCCGGTAAGACAACGCTGCTCAATATGATCGGAGGGCTGGACACCCCGGATGAAGGCGACGTCATCGTAGACGGCGTAAACCTGCTGGACCTGAAGGAAAGAGCACTGGCTGTATTCCGCCGAAACAAAATCGGCTTTATCTATCAGAATTTCAATCTCATTCCAACTCTGACCGTCAAAGAGAATATCCTCTTTCCTCTCAGTCTGGCCGGCAGCACGCCAGACGCCGCCTTTTTCCAAGAAATTCTCCGTCTCCTGCATCTGGACGGCCGTCTGGACGCCTATCCATCTCAGCTCTCAGGTGGCGGCCAGCAGCGGGCAGCCATCGCCCGTGCCCTGATCTCCAAGCCTTCCGTCCTTCTCGCGGATGAACCCACCGGCAATCTAGACACCAAGAGCGGCCAGAATGTCTTGGGGCTGCTGAAGATGTCTGTGGAGACTTATCACCAGACGCTTCTTATGATCACGCACAATTTGGAAATTGCCCAGATGGCTGACCGGGTTGTTCGCATCGAAGATGGACGTATCCGCGCATAAGGAGGTGGCGTATGCTCGCGAATAACAATCTGAAAATATGCCGCCTTCTTGTGAGGCGGGATTTTCGCTTTCATCCAGTCAAAAACCTAATCCTTGTGACAGCCTGCGCTCTTGTCGCCGGTCTCTATTCTTTTGTATTCCTCCTGGGCCATTCTGTAGAAGGCGCGTTTTTGCTCAATTATCAGCATGCCTACGGGTCTGCCAGCCATATACTTTACTTTGGCCTTACGGAACACCAGGCTGATCTCCTCTCTCAAAATGCGGCTGTGAAGAGTACCGTGCTCTTAAGCACCATCGGACAGCTCTCTGATCCGATGATGGGACAGCGTGTGGTCAAGCTTGGGGTAACCGACCGGGCTTATGCCCAGACCGTCCTGTCTCTTCCTACAACCGGCCGTCTTCCTGAAAAGGCAGGGGAAATTGCCCTGGATGAATATACTATGAATTCTCTAGGCATTCTCCACGAGCTGGGGACCGAACTGTCCCTCCAGTGGACGGATCCCGACGGCCTTTCTCATATCTCACAATTTACTCTGTGCGGCTGGTGGTCCAGCCCCACAAATTTCTCGGAGGCCTGTGCCTGGATCGCGCCTCAGACTGCGCAGGAACTCTCGCCTGGATACGACGGGGAACATATGCCCTGCATAACACTGGGAGTCACTTTGTATCAGCCGCGGGACCTGGACATCCAGGCCGCCAGTCTGCTGCGGCAGCAGGGGATCCCGGATATTTCCTACACTACGAATCTGGCCTATCACGACGCCCAGCTGGAGCAGGCAGAAAACTATGCGCTGCCTTTCTATTTTCCTGCCCTTCTTGTGCTTGCATGCGGTTATCTGATGATATACAGCATCGTTCACGTGGCGGCGGATCAGGATAACTGCTTCTACGCTGGTCTCAAGGCGCTTGGCACAACTCCCAGACAGATTCGCCGCATCCTGCTGGAACAAGGCTGTACCGTCTGTCTTGCCGGTCTTCTTCCCGGATGGCTGATCGGCTTTTTGCTCCATTTTATGATCACTAGCCGGATTGTAAGCGGCATGCAGGAAAATCCAGCGGTCTATTTTCTCGCCTGGGGGCCCTTTCTGCTCGCGTCGGCCGCCTCCTTGGCCACCACCCTGCTCGCCTTCCTCCTCCCCGCCATCCGCCTCTCCCGCATGACGCCTGCCCAGACAGAACGGATGGCCTCCGGTCACAGTATTCCAACACCTCGTTTTTATGACGGCCGCACAACCATTCCCCGTCTTGCCGTGCGCGCCCTCCTTAGGGACCGCTGGCGCACAGTCCTCTGTGCCGTTTCTTTTCTCCTGTCCCTCCTGCTGGTGAGCGCTGTGTGGATTCAATATGTGAGCCTGAAGGAAGATATCTACCTGCCCGCCATGTCCCCGTGGGATTATTCCATTATGGACGGTTCTTCCTATCTGTCGGTACAGCAATACAATCAGGAAAACCGCTCGATCACGGAAGAAACCGTGCGCCAGCTGCTGGACCGTCCTGAGGTAACTTCTGTCAGCGTCCTGAAGAGCCGGGAAGTCCTCCTCACCGCTTCTGAGCAGCTTCGGCAGCTGTTAATAGACTACTACCATGCTCCAAGCGGACAGGATCACTTAACCAGGGCGGAAGTGATGGAAGGGCATCCGGGCTGGACAGAAGGTTTTCAGCGTCTGGAGGAGACTGGAGAGTATACCGGCCTTATTGTCTCGCTGGAAGGGGCCTTTCTGGACTATCTATTGGAGAACGGCACCTTTACCAGCGGCAGCTTCGATGAGGAGGCCTTCGCCTCTGGCAGCTGCGTTTTGACCTCCGGCGCTGACGCGGCAGGGATTTCTTCCCCTGCCGCCGGGGACGTTGTGCAGCTGGAAGGCCACACATTCCAGGTGTGCGGCTCCATCACCGACAACAGCTCCTTCATGAGCGGCAGCAACAGCCCGGCGGCAGATTTCTCCATTATCTATTATCTGTCTCCCCAGGCATTTGACCGTCTATTCCCGGATCAGGGCATCCGGCAGCTGGCTGTAGACATTGACCTTGACATGCAGTCTTCCTTTGAAGCTTATCTGGATCAATATGAACAGGGATTAAACCGGGGAGTCGGTATCACGAGAAGAAGCGAGTACGAGGAAAACTTCAGCAATGCCCGACTGAACACTGTGCTTCCCCAGCTGATTGTCAGCATTGTTCTTCTGTGTATTGCGCTGCTCAACTTTATCAATATGCTCATTGTCAAAGTTTTCAGACGCAAACAGGAATTTGCCGTCTATGAGAGTCTGGGCATGACCCATTCTCAGCTGCGCGCTCTCCTGCTCACAGAAGGCATCCTCCATGCAGCGCTCATAGCTCTGGCAGACGCTCCCCTCACCATGCTCTTTGCCTGGTTTCTTATGCCGGAGGTTATCAATCAGATGGAATCCTGGTGTATGGTATACACGTTCTCCCTAACCCCGCTCTATCTAGCGCTGGCCGCTATCCTTCTTCTGTCCGCCGCAGTGCCTCTTGTCTGCCTGCATATTATCACGAGAGGAAGCATCACTGAGAGGCTTCATACGCCTCAATGAACATGGATCCTCCGCCGAGCTGTCAAAAGGGAACAATGAGTTCCAAAAGAAGACCGGTTACTCCTTGCCTTGTGGAGGAACCGGCCTTCTTCTGTTACAAAAATGTAACTCCATTGTACCTTGTCTGTGACCTTCCCGTGTTATCTTGTCATCAGGACAATCCGGCAGACAGACAGCATCCTGTCTTTGCTTTGACACTGGCTGCCGGAATCAAAGGAGGATTCTATGATGTCTACAAACATGATCTTACGGGCCCGCGGCCTGAAAAAATATTATGGGGAGGGGGATACGCAGGTGAGAGCCCTGGACGGCATCAATCTGGATATTGAGCGGGGAAAATTTACTGCCATTATCGGTACTTCCGGCTCCGGAAAATCTACGCTGCTGAATATGCTAGGCGGCCTGGATACTCCCAGCGCCGGAAGCATTCTGGTGGGAAATACGGAACTCTCGAAATTGAGCAGCGAGGAAGCGACTATTTTCCGCCGCAAGCAGATTGGCTTCGTCTTCCAGAACTATAATCTCATTCCGGTGCTCAGTGTGTGGGAGAACATCATTTTCCCAATTGCCCTGGACGGGCGCAAGCCGGACAGAAAATTTATCATGCGGATTGTGAATCTTCTTGGCCTGGAAAAGAAACTGGATAGTCTGCCGGGTATGCTCTCCGGCGGCCAGCAGCAGCGGGCAGCGATTGCCAGAGCCCTCGCCTCCAAGCCGTCTATCATTCTGGCCGATGAGCCCACCGGCAACCTGGATACCAAGACGAGCGATGACGTCATTGGCCTGCTCAAGATGACCAGCAAGAAATTCAGCCAGACCATTGTCATGATCACCCACAACCCGGAAATTGCCCGTATGGCAGATTGTGTCATCCGCATCGAGGATGGAAAAATTGCCGCGCAGCAGGAGGCCTACGAATGAGACAGGTATTTCAGCCCATCAAAGTATTGAATTCACGTACATTCCGCAAAAATAAAGGCAGGAACCTGGTAGCAGTTCTTGCTATCATCATGACTTCCCTGATGTTCACAACTCTGTTTACTCTGGCCCAGAGCATGAACCGCAATCTCATAGAGATGACCTTCCGTCAGACGGGCAGTGACGCCCATATCTCTTTTCGCAGCATTACGCAGGAAGAGCTTGCGCAGCTTGCCGCCCACCCGGATGTGGCGCAGACAAGCGCCAGCCTTGTCCTGGGTGTCGCCGACAGTTCCCAATTGGGCGGACGACAGGTAGAAATCCGCTGGGCTCAGGATGACTATGCGCAGCACAGCTTCTCTCTTCCCGCCACCGGTTCCATGCCTCAGTCGGCAGATGAAATTGCTCTGGATACGATCGCCCTTGACCGTCTGGGCATTCCCCATGAGCTTGGACAAGCTGTGACCCTCTCCTGGTATCCAGGCCAATCCTCCGGAGAAGAAAGCCTTACATCCACCTTTACCCTCTGCGGTTTCTGGGAAGGCAATGAATCTTCTTATGCCAGTATGGCCTGGGTGAGCCAGGATTTTGCCAGAGAACAATCCCTGTCTCAGGATGGAGAGACATCTTCAGGCGCTCAGTCTTATACAGCCATGGTAAATTTGTACGATGACGGCCGGCTTGAGGAGGACATCAGCCGGATTCTCGCCGACACAGGTTTAAGCAGTCTGGAATACAGCGTCAACCTGGCCTACTCCCCGGAAATGGGAGCAGCGGCCTTCCAGGAGAGTATTCCGATGTATCTGGGCATGGTGCTTGTCTTCCTTGCCGGTTATCTGATTATCTATAATATTTTTCAAATCAGCGTCACTGCCGACGTGCAGTTCTACGGCCAGCTGAAGACCCTCGGCACCACTACAAGGCAGATCAAGCGGCTCATATACAGCCAGTCCAACCGCCTCTGCCTCATCGGAATCCCCATCGGGCTCATTCTTGGCTGGCTGCTGGGCATGGTGCTGGTGCCGGTTATGATGGGCATGGCGGAGGGGGAACATACGGTCTCTGCCAATCCCTTGATCTTCCTCGGCTCCGCCCTATTTGCCTGGGTCACGGTCACCCTGTCCTGCCTTCGCCCTGCCAGGCTCGCAGGAAAGGTATCGCCAATCGAAGCGCTGCGGGCCAGCGATAATACCTCATACCGCAGGAAGAAAACCCGCAGACGCCGTCTGGGAAGCGTCTCCCTGGCATCTATGGCCTGGGCGAACCTGTGGCGCAGCCCGAAGCGGACGATTACTGTCATCTGCTCCTTAACCCTTGGCCTTGTCCTGCTGAGCTGCTTCTATGCTCACAGCAATTCTTTTGACATGGATAAATATCTGGCGGATCTGACAATCGCTGATTTTGAACTGGACGATGCCACCGACTCTGATTATCTGGGCGGTTATGATCCCCAGGGAACCACGCTGAACGATTCTCTCGTATCACAGCTGGAGTCCATGGAAGGAGTGGAGTCCACAGGGCATCTGTATTCTGGACGGCTGGACTGGCAGATGGATGAACAGACTTATGAAAATATGCGAACTTTTTATACGGATGAACGCCTTGCCGATTGGGCCTCTTACGATCCCTCCGGTGCCCAGGCGATGCAGGCCGCCTTTGACAGCTGTGAAGTCTCGGCCGTCATCTGGGGGCTGGACGGCATTCCCCTTGATATGATCACCCAGGAACGATATATTCTGGAAGGCAGCTTCGATCCAGAAGTATTCGCGTCCGGAGACTCCATATTGGCAGTGGGTCCCTCCATTGATCTGGAGGGAGGAGCCCCAGAAGAACCCCTTCCTGCCCCTACTCCCGGAACGGCGATCGAACTGGGCGGCAGAACCTATACCGTCATGGCCGTCGTCTATCCCCTCAATCCCATCACGGAAGGCGCGCCCCAGACCGGTTCCCCTGATATGCCGGAGCTTTCGTTCATCCTTCCTGCTGATATCTTCCGCCAGCTCTGGCCGGACAACACGCTGCGCAGACTGTATCTGAACGCCGATGACGCACATCTGGAAGAGATTTCTTCCTTCTTAGAAGAATACACTTCCTCTGTGGATACTACTCTGCCGGTGACATCCAGAGAGACGATGGCTGACCAGTATGAGGCAGAATTACGATCTTCCTCTGTGTTGGGAAGCGCTGTCAGCATTGTCATCGCTCTCGTCGGAGTACTCAATTTCATCAACTCCATGGTGACCGCGATTGTCTCCCGCAGGAGAGAATTCGCCATGATCCAGAGCGTTGGCATGACGAAACGCCAGCTCTGCCGGATGCTCGTATTTGAAGGGCTGTACTATGCTGCCATCACGCTGGCCGCATCTTATCTCATCAGCAGTCTGGCAGTGGGGATTGTCATCCGTGCGATGGTGGCCGGAGGCTTTACCACCTTCCGCTTCACCCTCCTGCCCCTGATCCTGTGCACGCCTGTCCTTCTGTTCTTCGCCGTCCTAATTCCGTATATCTGCTTCAAAAACGTGGAGCGTATGAGTATCACGGAACGCCTTCGGATGGAATAGGCCCAAGGCATCTATCTCTTGCATTCTTACGCAGACGCCTCGAACTGTGAATTTCGCATTTTCCAGTTTTGGGGCGTCTGTCTTTTCGCAGATGCTCTGAGCTTAACCTTGTCCGCAAGAACACGGATTCAAAATTCTATCAGTTCATTTCCTTGAAAAAACCGCAAATTTCCTGTCAATTGACAATTCTTATCAAAAGTTGAATGCCTCGCCATTGCTTTTTCTCCAAATGATCGGTACACTAGCGGTATGGGCACAGTCCGCCGGGAATAAATAATAGAAAGGAAAACTACAAGACTATATGGATACAACTATGAAAGCTGTCTCATTAACTGAATTGTCCAAGACCTATCCGGGAGGCAAGCAGGCCGTCAAGGGTATTTCTCTCACTCTGCAGCCGGGAGAACTCTTCGGTTTCCTCGGCCCCAACGGCGCCGGGAAGACGACAACCGTAAAACTTCTCACAGGCATGCTCTCCCCTTCCAGCGGGAGCTGCCTCGTGTACGGCATGGATCCCTCCCAGTCTCTCAGCCAGGTGCACGCTCTGTCCGGCGTCGTGACAGAACATGCGCAAATGTATGACCGTTTGACTGGCTTACAGAATCTGTCCTTCTATGGATCCCTCTTTGGCCTTTCCTCCTCGGAAGGACTAAGCCGCGCCCGCTCTCTGCTGGAGCAGCTAGGCCTGGCAGACGCCGCCGATCAGAAGCTCCAGTCATACTCTACCGGTATGAGACAACGGCTGTCTCTTGCCCGCGCGCTCCTGCACCGTCCAAAGGTACTTTTCTTGGACGAGCCCACTTCCGGGCTTGATCCAGGAAGTGCCAAAATGGTCAATCAGCTTATCAGCCGACTTGCCCGGGAAGAAGGCGTCACGATTTTCCTGTGTACTCATCAGCTGCGTTATGCCCAGGAAATCTGTACCCGCTATGGACTGATAGAAGCTGGACGCCTGCTGGACTTCGGCACGCTTCACGAACTGCGGCGACGTATATGCCCGGGGATCACGCTCACCCTCACCGCCCGTCATCTGCCTTCCGATTTTTCCTTCCGTATAGACGGCATCCCTTCTCCCCTGACCCTGGTGAGCACCGCGGATGATCCAGATCAGTATGAGCTGGCGATTGACTCAGAAGATGACATCCCCGCCGCAGCCCGCGCCATCGTTCAGGCCGGAGGAGATATTTACCGGCTGGAGGCGAAACATCCATCCCTGGAAGATATTTATTTTACTTTGACCACAACTGGAAAGGAGGCTTCTCTATGAATCAGGCCATCCGCGCAATTATAAAGAAGGACATGGGCGCCGTCGTCAGCAATCGGAGAATGTTCCTGACACTCCTGCTTGTCCCGGCCGCTCTGGCAATTATCATGCCCTCTATCTTCATCATCGCCTTCACATTTGCCCCGGAAGATCCGGACATTCAGAGCATGCTGGCCCTCCTTCCCCCGTCGGCTCTCTCCGGGACGCTGCAAGGCACCCTAGCCGGCTTGGTTCTCAATTATATCATGCCTGTGTTCTTTCTGATGATCCCGATTATGACCTCCTCCGTAACCGCAGCCACTTCCTTCGTGGGTGAAAAGGAAAAGCATACTCTGGAGACGCTCCTATACTGCCCCCTTACCGTTAAGCAAATCTTCCGGGCAAAGGTCCTTGCCTCCTTCGCGCTGAGTATGTTTGTGTCTCTTCTGTCCTTCCTTGGCATGTTCCTCGTCCTGGAGGCAGAATCGCTGCTGCTTTTGGATCTCCTCCTGCCTCTCCATCCCCGATGGATCCTGGTCTTGCTCCTCATCTCCCCGGCTATCTCCATGATCGCCGTCACCCTCATTGTGAGAGGCTCCGCGAAGGCCCAGACCGTGGAAGAATCCCAACAGGCGGCTGTCTTCTTGATCATTCCGGTCATATTGCTGGCAATCGGTCAGTTTACCGGCCTCATGCTCATCAACAGCTGGATCCTGTTGGCGCTGGGCGCTGCCTGCGCTCTCATCGCCTGGATTCTTCTGAAGAAAGCTTCTGGAAAATTTACCAGCGAGGCGCTGCTGCAGTAATTCCCACAGAGTTCCCACAGAAAATGGGGTCGGTTAAAAAGGCCGGCCCCATTTTCTTTCTCTTAAGTTTTCCTTTCATATCTCGCTCAGTGTTCCTCTTCAGAACCTTTCATCGGTCTTCGATCCTTCATCCAGTATTTCCCGGATCTCGGGGATGGTCTTCCCCGCTTCCCGCAGCTCCCGAATGCGCGCAATACGCTTGACTGTCTTCTCCCTCTCGTATCTGCGCGTCATCTTCTCCTCTTCCTGAACAAAGGGCAGGAATCCCTCTTCTGTATAGAACTTCAGCGTGCTGTAGCGCGTCCCGGTCAGACGGACCAGCTCTCCAATGGTCACATATTCGGAAGCCATAATGGCCTCCATGCTTCTCTGTCTCGACATAGGCCATACTCCCGCCGGTTAAGTGGCTGCCACTATGAACATTACGAATACGCTGTCTATGTAGTTCATCACTCTCTCAATCAGTTTGTTCTGGGGATTTTCCTTGATCTCCTTCAGCCGTCTCTTCAAGGTTTTCTTCTCATAGGCGGAAAAATATTTGGCAATCTCCCCGCTCTTATTCAAGAGAGCTGTCAGGGCGATGACCTCTTCCGACAATTCTCCCTCTTCCAGCAGTTCCGCCCGGATAGCCTGTATAATTCTGTCCAGCGCTCTCTCGTCTGGAATGAATACGGTCTTCCCTCCCAGCAGTCCGCCCTTCTCCTGCGTCGCGCATCCGGCATCCACAAGGCTTCTGCCCACGCAGTCTATCAGTTCATTGATATTCTTATCCGTAAAGGTTATGCTGAAATTCTCTAACACTGTCTCGAATTTTACCGGCTGCTTCCTCTCAATATAGGAATAGACGGGGCGCAGGAAATCCTTGTCTGCCGGAAGCTCTCCTCTCACCACCAGCTTCTTGCCGTCCAAGGCGGCTGCCTCGTCCATCAGAAGTTCCAGAATGCCGGCGGCCACAAGGCTTGCCGTCTTCTCTACTTCAATAGTGCCAATCTTCCCTTTCTTGCCCAATATGCAGAGCAGATACTGCTGGGTCAAGGATAATGTCTCCATTGTGTCTCCTCCTTTTACTTGCCGCATGCCGCTTATTACTCGCCGCTTGCTGCTTACCACTTATCTCTCGCCGCTTCTTTCTTACTACTTATCTCTTACTACTTACTACTTACGATTTAAATATATCCGATTTACGCAGCCTTGTCAACTATTTTTTCTGCCTATTCTCTTTCTCTGCTCTTTTATACTTTTTCCTATCTTTTTGCTTCATTTCTGGGAATAGATCTGTTTTCCGAATTCATAGGCTTCCCGCAGGTGGTTTGTCTGATCTATCTGAGGTCTGCCGTTCGTATCCCCGCAGCCTCCCGCCAGCAGCATTCCCTTATCGCAAAAACCGATATAATGAATCAAGGCAAACTGATAGTAGGAAACTGCCTGCTGGAATGTCCAGAAGAAATCATCCGCAGAAGTCATAAGCAGGGCGCAGTCTTTCACCGGGTATTTCTCGTATCTTCCCAGAGGCGGCGCCGGGTCTTCCTGGGCTATACAGTAAAACCGCTCAATAAATGCCTTTATTTGGGATGAAATCGTCCAGAAATACAAAGGAGAGGCGAACACAAGCAAGTCTGCCTCTTTTATTTTCGGAACCAGGCCGTTAAAGCTGTCCTTCTGTATGCAAGGCTTGCCATAACGGCAGGCATTGCAGCCGAGACAGCCCTTCACCTCGTTTTTCATCAAGGAAATTACTTCGGTCTGATGCCCAGCCTCCCTTGCGCCTTTCACGAAGCTCTCCACCAGCTGGGCAGTATTTCCCTTGGGACGCCCGCCTCCTTGTATCACCAATATTTTTTTCATTTTCCGTCTTATCCTCCTATCCATTTTATCCCGCGCTGAGCGCCTGCCGGCAGGCGCTCCTTTTCAGAACAAACTTTCAGAACAGACTCATCTGCTCATAATCTGTCCCCCGCCCCAGCAGGCCCGGCCGCTTGTTCAGCAGCCGGCAGGCCTCCTCCCAATCAGACAGCCAGGTTCTCGCCTCTTCCCTCTCTAAAATCAGGGGCATTCTATCGTGGACATCCGCAACAGAAGCATTGGCCTGCGTCGTAAGGATGACGAACCTCTCCACCCCGTCATACTCCCGGCAGCAGCCGGCCATCAGCAGGATGGGCTGCTGATCTGCTCTCTCGAAATGATATTTTTCCTTCCTTTTGTTCCACTCATAGAACCCCTTTGCCGGGATAATACATCTGCCGCGGCAAATACTGTCCCGGAAGGTCTTCTTCTCCAGAGCGCTCTCACTCCGCGCGTTGATCAGCAGCCGGCTTTTAGCAGAGGCGGCAAAGGCCGGGTATCCCCAGACCATCTTCCTGGCCGCCACGCTCCCATTTTCTTCCTTTAGCACCAACGCCTCCCCTGACGGATAGATATCCTTCTTTCCTTCCGGCTTCCATGTTAGGTCTATATTCTGAACAATCTTCCGCAATTCCAGCAGCATCCCGTCATCCACATAATATCTTCCGCACATCGTCTCGATTCCTGCCTTCCTGTCATCCCTATTTCCGCCTTTTTACCGTCCCCATTGCTATCTTTCTGCCGCCTTCACTCTTGTCGTCCCATTGTCTTTCCCGTCCGCATTACCACCTGCCAGCAACACCTTTCCGGGAAGAAAAGAAGCGTGAAGGCAATACGGCGCCCCTCTAAGCTGGCCTGGCACTCATACCGCCAAGCCGAAATTCCGGCAAAGTTCTGCTTCTCGCAGGTAATCACCTGAATGGGGCCGATCTGTATAATTTCTCCTCCGTCGTCCTTTACCTTCAACATCAGCGGCATCGATCTTCCCGATGCCGTGAACCAGCATTTTACCGCTGCGTCCCGGTAAGCGCCCGAGGGAGCTCTCTCCTGGGGGTGTTCGGTGTAGACCGCTGCTCCAAACGCCATGTCTCTCACTTCCTGTATCTATCTCTATCGTTCATTCTACTTTTATTCTGCTGTAGTCTGCCGTTCGTTTCTCCCGGCTGATTCCCCCCAGCATGTGGTCAACCGGTATATGGATGAATGCCGCCCGCATCACGGAATCATTTCCATATCTCCCCCTTATCTGGTCAATTGCCGCATCCAGCTGTTCCAGCTTCCCGTAGTCCGTCCTGTCGAACAGATCCTGCTGCCTGATCCTGCCCTGATCCGTAATTCTCCCTGCGTGGAGCGACAGATGCCGGATCGGCCTTCCATCCCACAGCTCATCAAAAAGCCGGCAGGCGTACCGGTGAATCTCTCCCGTGATGTCCGTGGCATTCGCCAGCGTCATCTGGTGGCTGGCATACGCGAAGTCGAAGGTCTTAATCCCCACGGAGAGAGTCTCTGCCCGCACTTGGGCCCTACGAAGCCGCATCCCCACAGTCTCCGAGAGAGCCAGCAGCACCAGCCGCGCCGCAGACGCCTCTGTCACATCAAAAGGAATCGTCGTCGAGTTGCCGTATCCCTTCTGCCAGGGAGGCTCAGGCTCCACCAGGGACACATCCCTTCCATTGGCAAAATTCCAGATCAGCTCCCCGTGCTTCCCCAGATGGCTTCTGAGGATGGAGGGATCCGCCAGGGCCAGCTCCCCTATCGTATGGATTCCCATATTCTCCAGCTTCCTGCTGGTTCTGCGCCCGACAAAGAACAGATCGGATACCGGAAGCGGCCACATTTTCTTCTCCAGCTCCTGAGGCCACAGAGTATGCACCTGATCTGGCTTTTCAAAATCACTTGCCATCTTAGCAAGCAGCTTATTTTCCGCCACGCCGATATTGACGGTAAATCCCAGCTCTTCCCGGATACGCCTTCGGATCCGGTGGGCGGCCTGCAGCGGCTCTCCCCACAGACCGCCAATTTCTGTCATGTCCAGAAATGCTTCATCAATGGAATAGGGTTCTACATCCGGGGTATACTGCCGCAGAATCTCCATCAGCGCCTGGGAGCATCGCTCATACAGCCCGTAATTCGGCGGGACAAGGACGAGACCTGGACACTTTCTTCTGGCCTCCCAGATTGCCTCGCCGGTCTGAATCCGGTATCTCTTCGCCGGAATCGACTTTGCCAGTATGATTCCGTGCCGCAGTGCCGTATCTCCCCCCACTGCCGATGCTATCTTCCTCAGATCCACCTTCCCTCCCAGATGGTAAAGACGGTATACTGCCTCCCAGGAGAGAAAGGCCGCGTTGACATCTATATGAAAAATCACTCTCTTCAAAATCTATGTTCCCCTCCTTTTGTCTTATTATAGGGAACATATGTTCTGATATCAAAGGTAATTTTCCCCTGTCACGTCCCAAGTTCTGCGGATTTTCACGCCCCGATTCCCATGACCTTACAGAACTCCTCTTCCAGGCTCTTGGCGTCCTTATACATCTCATACAGATAGAAGTTCTCCCTATTTCTCGCGTAGCGGGTCACTTCTTCCATCAAATACAGCTTAGGCTCCTCCGACTGCAGATACTGGACAACAAAGAAGTCGAAATCATCCTCCTCCCGGAGGGCCGGGAATCCGCATTCTGTCAGGATCTCGTCCAGCCGTTCCCTGCTCATTCCCCCTTCTTCTGTCCCCTTCTCGCCGGTAAAAAACAGCAGGAAGCAGATGAGCGTCGTCCTGTCAATGTCCACCCTGCCCTTTATCATATCCCGCACGGCATTTTCTCCGCTGCGGTTCCGCTGATAACCCCTGTTATCCCCGTCCAAAGAATAGATCGCATCCAATTCTTCTTCCTTCTTCTTCATCTCCTCCGCCTGGCGGCTGATCACTTCTTCATCTGTCAGGTTACTCAACGCATGGTTATAACTTCTGAGCGCCTCCGCCAGCTCACCCTTCTGTCTGGCCGGCAGCATCAGGATATCCCCCACGCTGTAATACTCCAGCAGAATCTCCACCCAGTTGATGGACACATACTCAAAATAAAAATAGTTAAAGGCGTCGAAAATCTCTCCGCTGGAAATCGTGGATTCCTGCAGAAGTTCCACAGCTTCCTCGGGCGTATGTTTTTTCTTCTTCAGCTTTGTCACATTTTTGAAGACCATCAGCTCCGCCAGAGCATCCTCTGTCCCGAATCCAGATGTGACTGCGGACACATACCCTGCCATCTTATCTTCCAGATACCCGCACAGATATTTGCAGAAATAATATCTAGCCTTCTCCCTCACCTGACTGAACAGGCCGGTATTTTCCGACAGAAATCTGCGGAATTCTTCTTCCCCGTCCCGGATGCCGGCAATCTGACGCTCAACCAACATGGTCAGATGCCTGGTCACCAGCCGCCCGTTCTCTTCGTCGGAGCAGTCCCGCACATACTCCCTCAGCGCGCGGAATGTGATCTTGGACTCGGTGAAATACTGGCTCTGCTCCCCGGCCCTCCTGCGGATATCCCGGCAGCTTTCCTGCAGTTTCTTCCACTCTGGATAAGACAGGCCGTTTAAAAACGCGTAAATCAGGCCGGCTTCCCAGAAATTCCTGGCATATAGCTTCTCACAGCCTCTCTGCGCCAGCTTATCGTTCACCTCCTCCAGATTCATCCCCTGCACAAAGCCCAGCGCGATCAGGCGATAGCGCATGGGGATTTTCTTCGTTCGCTTCACGTCAAAGGACATGCATTCCTCCAGCATTTTGTCGCCGTCTGTCTCTCCCATCAAGTGGTTCATCAGTGTGTCGAACACGGATTCCTGATTTAACTTCTTCATCATCTGCCTCCCTACGAATAAATACGGAAATCATACTCCGATTCCTGTTCCAAATGCTCCTTCCAGAACGGATCTTCCTCCATCATGGCATCCATCGTCTCCACATACCGGCTGCCTGTTTCTCCCACAGCGAACGTCCACACGACCATTCTGCGCTCCATCCGCTTCTTGTCGAGTGTTATCGTGATGTCTTCCTCTCCTGCCTTTACGCAGAAATTCACCTCCCCGACCGTCCCGTCATCAAAATTGCATGTTTCATAGATCTCTTGAACCGTCCCCAGCAGTTCTCCAAGCCCATCTTCCGTCGCCTCCATACTCAGATAGATATCCATACTGCTTTCGTTCACCCCATAGGCAGCTTCCACAGCGGCCCTGGGGTCTACAGACCGGATTGCGGCCACATACGCCGTAAAATCGGGGGTTTCCAGCCATTCCTCTTCTCCTTCCAGCTCACTCCAGCTGTCAGGCCGGCCTTCCGCGTCCAGCATCACCGTCTCATCCAGCACATAATAACAAGTCATCGCGGTCTCCGACGTGAGAACCCGGATATACTCGTACAGTTTTCCTGCGTCCACCCCCTCTGTAATCAACGGCTCCCGGAAGACAACGGTGCCATTTCGGCATTCCTCATCGATCTCACAGGCTGCCAGTCTGCATTCTCCGGCCCACAGGTACAGCGTGTCCTCCCCGTCATCCGCATACTCTTTCAGCAGCTCTTCCCACGACTCCAGCATATCAGGAGCGCACTGAAGCGTCAGAGAACCCCAGGCATCCTCGCTCGCTTCCTCTGCCTCTATCCGTTCCCAGTTATAATCCGACAGTTCCCATCGGATTCCCCACGAATCGCCTACGCCGAAGAAGGAAGTGGTCTTCGCAAGCAGCACCGCGTACAGTTCATTCATCTCCTCAGCCGGTATCTTCACAACCAGGTCCCGTTCCTCCTTCTCGCTGTACCCGAAGGCGTAAGGGGCTTCCAGCACGTCCAGCCGCCTCTTGAAATCGATCACCGTGCTGTTCCAGTCCGCCTCTCCTGTGCTGCTGTACTCCTCATAGGCATACAGGAGCACCGCCGTCTCTTCTCCTTCCAGCTCTTCTTCCCCGCACTGGTAGGTTCCCGGATGGACAGCCTCAGACACTTCCTCCCAGACTGTCCTGGGCTCCGCCAGCACATCCAGCCGGCTCGGCAGGCCGGCATTGCTCATGTTATAAGCCAGGGTATCCAGATACTTGCCCTCCTGCTGCCCGTCCGTCACATACAGGCATCTCTCCTGGGCAGAGGCGGTAACTGCCCCATAGCTGAACACTTCCTCCCCACTCCACAGGTAGCCGAACATCAGATCCTTGCACAGCAGGCAGCGCTCCGGCAGGCCGTCGAAGACCTCCCCCGCATATTGTCTGGCAATCGTAATTTTTAGATTGTAACCGTCCTCTCCCCTCTCCACCTGGGCCTCTTCTATCATATCGGCGGTCAGAATGACGGGCACTCCCTCGTTCTCGTCCGACACATTTTGCACTCCCCATATGCCGTCTGTCCCTCCTGTGTAGGGGAACAGATACCACATATAATTCCCCCACACATAGGCCTCTCCATAATCCGGGATCTCTGCGGAGGGAAAGAGATCCTCCGGAATTGTCACCGCGAAGACGCCCTTCCCCTCTGTCAGCAGATAGCTCCCCTCCCCGGCCACCCGGGAAAGCCTCTCCTCCAGTATCGTCCCCATCTCATAGAACTCCTTGGCAGACAGTTCGCCGGAGGGAGTCAAAACAGCCTGGTAAGCAGGCATGTGGGCCATACGGTACTCCGCCGTCCCCCGGTAGCGCTGCCATACGCCCAGCGCCGCCGCTGCCAGAAGAAGCACCGCGCAGACGGCCGCGGTGATCAGTTTCTTGCTTCTTCTCCTTCCAGTTCTTCTGCCACTGGACTGGTCTTCCGTCTGCGGGAGTTCTCTCTCCTGAAGGCTGCCATTTTCCTTCCTTCGCCCGCTTCCTTCCGTCTCCTGCCCCAGACAGTCTCTGATGGCCGCCTCCAGCTCTTCCATCCTCTGAAACCTTCCGGCCGGGTCAACGGCAAGCCCTCTCATCAGTATCTCTTCCTGCTTCCCGGTAATCCTGGCTCCCATGCTGGAAGGCAGCCCGCAGCTATCCTTCAGCACCCGCGCGGCCGACATCTGCGGCGCTTTTCCGCATGCGCATTCATACATTACCGCGCACAGGGCGTAGATATCCGTCCAAGGCCCCTGGGCGGCTCCCGCACGGTACTGCTCCGGCGGCGCATAGCCGTCCTTGAGAATCACAGACATGCCCCGCCCCGCCTTATTCTTATATGCCCGCGCCGCGCCGAAATCCATCAGCCGAAAGCTTCCGTCTTCCAATACCATAATATTATCCGGGCTGATATCCCTGAGAATGATTCCTCTGGCATGTATCTGGCCCAGGGCACGGACAATGGGCAGCATGCGGGAGAATATCTCTTCTCCCGGCATCCTGCCTCTCTCCTTGATGAATTCTTTCAGGGTTATCCCATCCAGATATTCCATCACGATATACGCCGTCCCATTGGCTTCAAAATAGTCCATGACCTGCACAATGCCCGGATCCTGGGCAAATTCGCTGAGCGTCCGCGCCTCCCCCAGGAATTTCCCTTTCTGCCTGCCGAAGACTTCCCGGTATTCCTCGGGCACTTCCACTTCACTGCTCTTCGTACAGTCACGGTATAGGCAGCCTCGGATAAATAATTCCTTCACGGCCACTCGCAAGCTGATCCGCCTGTGAATCCCTTCATAAGTTATGCCGAAGCCTCCCTGCCCGATCACGCGGCAGATCTCATATTTTCCGTCCAGTACGGTACCTTCTCTTAACCAATGTTTCCTCTCATCCGGCATCCTGCTCTCCTCCGAGGGATGCGCACGGTTCGCTTCTGAATTTGCCTCGCTTCGCTCTGCTCGAACCGGCGCCGATATAATGACTGCTCTGCACTCATTATATCATGTCCGTACTGGACATGCCAGGAATTTTCCTATTCCCCAAATACTCAAAATGCGTTAAAATGGTTACGATTCACAGCCGATTCAGAATGAACAACCAACGGGTCGTGCTTGCACGTAAACGTTGGTTGTTCATTCTGAATCAGGACTGTGAAGCAGTCACCCCACTCACATAAGCAGCCTTAGCGCCGCAAGGCGCGAGACTGGAGCCTCGAAGAGGCGACGGGTGCGCATGCGGATGGGGGGCTGTGAATCGTAACTTAAAATGGAAGCCGCAGAACCAAGCGGTCTGAACAATATCGGCGGAGGCTGCCCTGTCTCATGGCTGTTTGCCGGGCAGCTCTCAGTCTATCGCGATAAAGGAGGAATTGTGATGATTAGGACATATCGGCCGGACGATCTTGTCTGTCTTATGAGCATTTGGCTGGACGCCAATATCCATGCCCACCATTTTATACCGAGGGAATACTGGACCGGACATTACAGTCTTGTGGAGTCGCTGCTGCCCGAAGCGGAGCTGTATGTATATGAAGACCGCGTATCCGGCAGGATAGAAGGCTTTATCGGGCTGACCGGCCATGAGATTGCCGGCATCTTCGTGGCCGGCGGCGCCCGATCCAAGGGCGTCGGCAAGCAATTGCTGGATCACGCGAAAGCGGTCAAGACTCCCCTCTTTCTCCACGTCTACCGAAAGAACCTGCGTGCTATCCGCTTCTATGAGCGGGAGCAGTTCGCCGTTCAGTCGGAACAGACCGACTATAATACCCAGGAGCCGGAATTCCTTATGGCGTGGAACCGGTAGAAGGCTCTTCCGGCAGCTCTTCTGACGGCTCCTCGCTCTCCATATGGCTCCGGAAAAACGGGTCCTCCTCCATCAACGAGAGGAGTTCTTCCTGAAATTGTTCTATCCGTCCCCCCTGCATGGCATAGCCCACTGTCATTTTCCGCTCTCCTGTCTGCTTCCAGAACCATATGCGCGCGCGTTCTTCCCCTTCCTCTTCTGTCAGGATAAACAGGATATCGTCACATGCCCCGCTGTCCAGATTGAACGCCTCGTACAATTCCTTCACGGCAGCCAGCGCCTTCTCCGGCAGGTCATCCGATACGTCCAGGTCAAGGAAACAGTACAGATCTTTTTCCCACATGCGGCACTGATAATATACCTCCGCGCTGCTGTCCAGACTGTCCAGGATATCGCCGTATCCTTCCCAGTCCGGGCCTTTCATCCAATTTTCCGGCCACACGAGGCGTCCGTCAGCGTCGATCATCCCCTCTTCGTCCAGGAAAACCGTCCTCTCCAGGTCGTAGTAGGCCTCCATATCCGAGTCCATCACCATGCACTGGACCAGGTCGAAGAGGAAGCGGTATTCTTCCCCCATGGTTTCCTCGTCTCGAAATGTGAGCGTGTCGAAGGTAAAGATCCCGTCCAGACATGCCTCGTCCAGCTGGCACGACGCAAGAGGCCATACGCCCGCGCTCAGGAACAGTGCGTCCTCCCCCTCCTGCATGCGCTGCATCAGCATTTCCCTGCTCTGCTCCGCCCAGTATTCATCCGTCTGCAGGCATACCTGGAAGCTTCCATCTTCCTCCTCGGATATGGCAAAATCAGCAATATTTCCAATCCCCAGGGACAGGAAAGAACCCCAGGAATCTGACAGCCGCAGCACTCCGGAAGACATACACAGCAATTCCGCCAAAAAGGCATTCATATCCTCAGCGTACGTCTTGACTGCGATATTCTCCCGGCTCACCTCGCCCCGGCCAAAGGCATAGGGGATTCCCAGGCAGTCCAGCCTCATCTTAAGATTCATCATTGCGGCGTACCATTCCCCTTCTGACATCGCCCCTGCATCCCCATATTCATATTCGAGAATAACTGTCTCTCCGTCAAACGCATTCTCGTCCTGCTGGTATTCTCCCGGATACGCTGCCTCCTCTGTCTCCTCCCACAAGACCGTAGGCTCACAGTAAACGTCGAAGGGCACTGCACACCCTGGCTGTTCCAGATTGTATTTGATTACTTCCATGAACCGCTGTTCGTCGTCTTCGCCGTAGGCATAGAAGCTCCCGGCTTCTTCTCCCTGGCTGACCGTGATATAATAATATTTCCCATTCAGATCCACATCCAAGCCCAGGACAGGCTGTCCTCCCCCTTCTATCACGGCTTCCAGCTGCGCCTCCTTATCCGGCTTCACAGAGATTTTCAGATAAAAGAATTCTTCCTCTTCCTCTCCTTCTGAGAGCACTTGTACCTGGGCAATGTCCTCTCTCTCTAACTGCACTGCCGTATCTCTTTCTCCCAGCTGATACACCATCCAGTCCATTGGCCTGGCTATATAGCATTCGTAGCAGTTCAGCAATTCTTTTCCTTCAAAGACTTCTTTCGGCGTCGTTACCGTATAAGCGCCATCCTCTTCCTGAATGCGGTAATTCCCCTCTCCTGCCAGCAGGCGGATTCTATCTTCCAATATCTCTCCCGCCCTGGCGGCTTCTTCCTCATCCATGGCCTCGGCGGGGACAAGTATTGCCGTGTCCGTCTCAGAACTCTTCATCCCATTCCCAGAGCTCAACAGATACCAGATTCCGCCAGCGAGTACGGCCGCTGCCAGCAGAAAGACAATCCCAGCCCCTCTTCTCGATCTTTGGAAGCCCCTCTGTTCATTTTTCCCTCTGAGACATCTCAGCATAGCTTCTTCCAGCGCTTCCA
>CALWRT010000077.1 GCA_944384015.1 uncultured Lachnospiraceae bacterium
CTCTCTTGACTTGCAGTATACTATATTTATGGCGGATAAGGTCTTGTCCCTGATCCGTCAGCAGTGAATTTCTAGGGAAAAGGAGGAGACACCAATGGCAAATCAAAAAGCTGTGCCGGGGAGCGGCGGCGATTGCTATATTCCTTACGCCGAGCGCACCGGTGAAGAGTCGGTTGTCTATTTCACAAGAGATCTGTCTGCAGAAGGTCTGCTTAAAATTTTTCAGAGAGTAAAGGGCCCCCTGGCAGGCAAAATCGCGATTAAGCTCCACACTGGAGAACCCCACGGACCTAACATTATTCCCCGCCCCTGGGTAGAGAATCTTATCAAGAAGGAACTGCCCCAGGCTTCCATCGTGGAGACGAATACTTACTATGAGGGCGGGCGCTATACAACAGAAGAACATCGAAAAACTCTGGAAGTAAATGGATGGACGTTCTGCCCGGTAGATATTATGGACGAGGATGGAACCGTCAATCTTCCTGTCCAAGAAGGCAAGTGGTTCACCGAGATGTCCATGGGAGGGCACATCACCGAATATGACTCCCTGTACGTACTGAACCATTTTAAGGGGCATACCCAGCGCGGTTTCGGAGGCACCAACAAGAATATCGAAATCGGCTGCGCCGATGGCCGCATAGGAAAATGCGCCATCCATACAACTCCCGGTTCCGATGATATGTGGGATATCGCCAAAGAAGAATTCATGGAGCGGATGACCGAGTCCGCCAAGGCAGTGGCTGATCATTTCGGGGAACATATTACGTTCGTAAATGTCCTGCGCAATATGTCGGTCTCCTGTGACTGTGAAGGAACCGCGGCCATGCCTGTGGTCACCCCCAATATCGGGATACTTGCCTCCACCGATATCCTGGCCGTCGACCAGGCTTCTATTGATCTGGTATATGCCCTTCAGGAAGCAGACCACAAGGATCTGGTGGAACGGATTGAGAGCCGGCACGGCCTGCGCCAGCTCACCTATATGAAAGAGCTGCATATGGGCAATGACCGGTACCGTCTCTTGGATATCGATCATCAAGACGCCGTGATTGCACCGGCAGACGCAGTCGAAGGCGTCGTTCCCTTCGGCTCAGACCAATAACAGCAGGGCCAGCTGCTCCCGGCAGCTGGCCCTGTTCCAGTCTTTCCGCTGATCTGACTATCTCCTGCCCGGGATCCGGTTCATGCACGGTACGCCAACCTGACATTTCCCGCATCCATACCGGGGACTATACTTTTCCTTCATAAGGCGGCCGTAATTTCCGCAGATTTCGTGATTCTTCCCATGTTCCAGTGAGATTGCCTTTACCGGACAATTTCGAATACAGGCGCCGCAGCGGATACAGTATTCGTAAATATCCTTATACGGCCGCACAGTCCTGGGAAGTAGGGCGGTGGTAACAATGCTTCCAAAACGGCCGCACATCCCCTTCTCAGTGATCAGCCCTTTGGACAGTCCAAAAGTGCCCAGCCCGCACACGAACGCCACATGGCGTTCAGACCAGCTGCTCGTATACCTGGGCCCCTCCTCAGACCAGAATTCCGGCTGGGTAATGGGGATCACAGCCTGTTCCCCTTCCTCCTCCAACAGGGAGACAATCTCTCTGCACACATCCAGCAGAAACGCCTGCCCTTCAATTCTTCCGTGCAGCCACTCATCAGAAGGTTCCCACCTGCGCTGCCCGTCTTCCTCCTTCCACATCGTTCCCCTGGGGTCATTGCTGCTCTTCACCTTATCTGTAAACGGAAGAAAGAAAGAGAGCACACTTCTCGCTCCGGGAAGGCAGTCCTTAGGAAGGCGCATATGAGGCCCTACCGCCTCCGGTTTCTTCAGATCCAGGAAGAGCGGATCCTCCGCGTCCGCTACCCCGAACAGCGGCTCGCCGAATATACGTATTCCCGCGATGTCTTCCGTCAGCGCCGCTTCCTTCGCTACGTAATTGCCCTCTGACTCATTGACATATTCTATGATTTTCTCAAAATCCAGCATAACCCTCATCCCCTTGTCTGCATCTTTTCACCCTGGCATTATCAGTTCATTCAAGACTCCTTCGCGAGTCTTGGCGCAAAATTCATACCTGCCGCTGATATGGATTTGCTCCCCTCCTCCTGCAGAGGCAGGGGCAGGGTATCTCCATCTAGTATAACACGTCTCAGTGGGATTTTTCCAGCACTGGGAGGGAATTTAGCCCATTCACCGCAGCTGTTCCTTTTTACGGCTTCGCTGCCCCGATTCTTCCCAGTCAGCTCTCTGCCAGAGTCTTCCTCTTCTCCTCCCGGAATACCCTTCGGTTCCTGTAAACACTGAGCACCAGCCCCAGCATCAGGCAGGAAACTGCCATGCCGCTCCCAGTCCTGGAGAAGAACGGAAGGTATACTGGACTAAATAGTCCGATGCCTAGATTGTACAGCAGGTAACAGAGGCTGTCCGCCCCCAGAAAGACAGCGCATCCAAAAGCGAGCATGCCGCCCAGCCTGTGGCCGCCGCCCCACAGCAGGGAGAACATTTTCCAGATTACCATCCCCAGCAGAACTGCCACCACGATTCCCGCCAGCACGCCGAACGTATTCAGCACATACGTAAAGATCACATCCGACGACACATCCGCTATCCGCCCGACGAATTCTTCTGCCGGAAAATCCCCCCTCCCGGCAAAATGAACACCTTTCACCACTTCCCGGACCACGTCGGCCTGGTAATCCACCTGCGTCCCCGAATCCACTCCCAGGGCAGACAGCAGTCTTCGAATGCCGTAAGCCATCTTCCCGCCTGACGAGTATGCCAGATACAGTACCACCCCGGCAGCGGCGGCAATGCTTCCCCCTATACAGCCATACCCTATCCGGGGTCTCAGGGCAAACCACCCGCGGCTCACTGCCAAGAGCAGCATCGCCGCGAAAGAGATCCCCAGCACCGCCATCATCGTCCGGCTTCCAATCAGATAGGCCAGCATAAGGCCAGCGGCGGCCAGACCCTCGGCTAGCAGAAGCCCCCTCACAGAAGTTCCCATCAGGCGATAGAGAACACCGGCAAAGACCGGTACCAGCAGCATCAGCACCGGCAGCGCCGAATCATATCTTCCATTCACACGGGCCAGCAGCGGCGCATTTCCAAAGGCGCCTATGCCTGCCAGCACGAAGAGCGCCAGGCCGCCGTACAGGAGATAGGCATATCTCCCGATGATCCGGTAATCCAGAAAATACATTGCCGTCATGATTCCAAGGCCCGCTGCTGTCCACACCCCCTGCCGGACAATTTTACTGTCTCCATTGATTCCACACTGAAGGGCCAGTCCTGCCACGATCAGCAGACATGCAGGCAGCAGCAGTCCCAGTTCCAGCTTCGGGCGGTGTATCCGATCCAAGGCCATCCCTGCCTCTACCGGATCCCCCATCTGGCGTACAGCCTCCCTGGCCGCCTCCTCCTTGTCCATACCGGCTGCAAGGTAGGCTCTCTCCTGATCCTCAATATGGTCCCTCAGTTCTTCTGCCACATCCTCCCGCGCTCTCCGACAGCGGATCTGCTCTGTCACCTGCGCGATATAGCTTTCTTTGTCCATATACACATCCTACACCCCCAGTATCTCATTGATAATGCCGCTGCACCGCACCCACTCTTCCTTCTTCTCTTTCAGCATCTGGCCGCCCTTCTTCGTCAGGCTGTAATAGCGGCGCAGCTTCCCGCCTCCATTTCTCTCATAAGACTCCAGGCATCCCTGCTCCTCCAATCCATGCAGAAGCGGGTAGAGCGTTCCCGCCTTCAAGTCAAATATGTGATTGGATCTGCCCGCCAAGCTCTCAATCATCTCGTAGCCGTACATGTCCTTCTCTTCCAGCAATCTCAGAATAAGCATCGCTCCGCTGCCAGACAGAATCCCCTTCTCTGACGCCATAATTCTCCTCCCCTTTCTTCTCTAAAAACTCCGCAGACGGCAAGCGTACTCTCTGGCTCGAAGCCGTCCGGCCCATTTGAAATGCGCAGGTTACACAAGTTATATAGATAATCTATATAACCAATTATATATCGGCCATCTATATATGTAAAGCAAAACTTTTCCAGACCTACCGGAACAGCTCCCGCAGCTCCTGTACAGCTGCCCGTATTTCCTCTTCCTCCATATGGGCATACCCCATCAGGAAGATTGCCGCCTCCTGCGGTCTGCCGCTTTCCCCGTTTCTGCCCTCCTGGAGCCAGGGGACGAACCCTGTCCCTCCCCCTGGTGCGATGCGATACCCAGACAGCCCGTACAAGCGAATTCCTGCCTCTTTTGCCCTGCCTACCAGCTCTTCTTCCGTTCTGCCCAGGGAAAAACCGGCGAGCAGATGCACTCCCGCCTCCTCCCCGAACACAGCGCATTTCTCCTGAAAACAGCCGGCCAGCGCCGCCATGAGGACATCTCTCTTCTTCTTATATGCTGCCCGCATCCGGCTCAGATGGCGCTCGTAATAGCCATCGCGGAAAAATTCATGGACAATCATCTGGTCAATCCTGGATACGGTAGACGTCAGATAGCCGGCCTTCCTGCGGTATATCTCCATCAGCTCTTCCGGGAGCACCATATAGCTGATACGGATTGCCGGCGCCACAGATTTGGACAGCGTTCCCATATAGATCACCTTGCCATGCCGATCATATCCCTGCAAGGCGGGAATCGGCCTGCCGCCGTAGCGGAATTCACTGTCATAGTCGTCTTCTATAATATAGCGTCCCTCCCGGGCATAAGCCCAGTCCAGCAGCTCCATCCGTCTCTTCACCGGCATCACAATCCCTGTGGGGAACTGGTGGGACGGCATCACATAGGCCATGTCTGCCCCGCTTTTCTCCAGCTCTTCCACACGCATACCGTCCCCATCCATAGGGACAGCGCATACGTCAAGTCCCAGGCTTTGAAAGGTAAGATAGGCCTGACGGTAGGTATAGATTTCCATTCCGATCCGCCTCCCAATCCCCATCAGCTGGCACAGCAGTATCAGCAGGTAATCATTGCCGGCCCCCAGCAGAATGTTCTCCGGCACGCATCGGATCCCTCTTGCCCGCCCAAGATATTCACACAGCGTCTCCCGCAGATACCTCTCCCCTCTGGCGTCTCCCAGCCGGAGAAGTTCTTCCTTCTCCTGACTCAGCGTATTCTTCGTGATTTTTCTCCATGCGAATATAGGAAAACGGTTCAAATCAATGCCGTTGGGGGTGAAGTCATACCGGAACTTCTCTGTCCCTTCTAATGCGCCCGCCTTCACCTGCCCCGCCCCGGCGGCTTCCCAGTCAGTATGTTCCAGCCCGGTCCGAAGATTCCTAGGAAGAGGCAGGCTGCATACATAATACCCCTTGCAGGCCACCGCGTCCACATACCCTTCCGCCACGAGCTGTCCGTAGGCCATATCCACAGTGCTGCGGCTCACCTGCAGATAGGCAGATAGAGCCCTGGAAGAAGGCAGCTTCTCCCCGGGCTCTATTCTGGCATGTTCGATCTCTCCTCGGATATATTCGTAAATTTGTTCATAGAGGGGTTTGTCCCCTTTTCCATCCAGATGGATGATCAGTTCATTCATATTATTTATCCTCTGGCTTCGGCAGCTTATAAGAGCTCTTCAGCGATACAATCCGGTTAAATACGAGAGCATCCGGCTTGGAGTCCTTCGCGTCCACGCAGAAATATCCCTGTCTGACAAACTGGAAGCTATCATAGGGCTTCGCGTCCCGGATATAGGGTTCAATCATACAGTTCTTCAGCACTGTAAGGGAATTGGGATTCAGGTTCAGACTCCCATCCTCATTGTACACGCCCTTCTCTTCGTCGATGATATTCTCGTACAGTCTCGCCTCAGCCTTCACCGCGTAAGGCGCCGGTACCCAGTGGATCGTTCCCTTAACCTTGCGTCCGGTGAATCCAGATCCGCTCTTCGTCTCCGGGTCGTAGGTGGCGTGCACCTCGGTAACCCGTCCTGACTTATCCTTCACAAATCCGGTACATTTCACAAAGTAGGCCTGCATCAGGCGCACCTCGTTGCCGGGGAACAGGCGGAAATACTTCTTCGGAGGTTCCTCCATGAAGTCTTCCCGATCAATGTACAGCTCCCGGCAGAACGGCACCTTGTGTGTGCCCAGCTCTTCATTCTCCAGGTTATTCGCCACTTCCAGATATTCCACTTGGCCTTCCGGATAATTGTCTATAATCAGCTTCACCGGATCAAGGGCCGCCATAATCCGGGGTCTGGACAACTTCAGATCCTCCCGGATGCAATATTCCAGCATGGCGTAGTCGGCGGAACTCTGGCTCTTAGACACGCCGCACAGCTCCACGAACTTCTTGATGGACTGGGGCGTGAACCCTCTCCTGCGCAGGGCCGCGATGGACACAAGCCTGGGATCGTCCCAGCCGTCCACAATGCCTTCTTCCACCAGCTTCTTAATATATCGCTTGCCTGTCACCACATTGGTTAAATACAGCTTAGCGAACTCTATCTGCTTGGGCGGGTACGGGAACTCACATTCCCTCACAACCCAGTCGTACAGCGGGCGATGGTCCTCGAACTCCAGCGTACAGATCGAATGGGTAATTCCCTCAATGGCGTCCTCAATCGGATGGGCAAAATCATACATCGGGTAAATGCACCACTTATCTCCGGTGTTGTGATGGGTCATATGGGCCACCCGGTATAGAATCGGATCCCGCATGTTGATGTTGGGGGATGACATATCGATCTTTGCCCGCAGCACCTTCTCTCCATCCTGATATACGCCGTTCTTCATATTTTCAAACAGCTCCAGGTTCTCCTCTGCACTCCGGTTCCGATACGGGCTGTCCTTCACCGGCTCTGTCAACGTTCCTCGGTATTCCCGGATCTCCTCCGGGCTTAAATCGCAGACATATGCCTTGCCCTTCTTGATGAGAAGGACGGCGCACTCATACATCTGCTGGAAGTAATCGGAGGCAAAAAACAGCCGGTCTTCCCAGTCTGCGCCAAGCCAGCGAATATCTTCCTTGATAGACTCCACGAACTCTGTCTTCTCCTTTGTCGGATTCGTATCATCGAACCGCATATTAAATTTCCCGTGGTATTCCTGCGCCAGCCCGTAATTCAGCAGTATGGACTTGGCATGCCCAATATGCAGATATCCGTTGGGCTCCGGCGGAAACCGCGTATGTACTGTGTCGCAGTACCCTTCCGCCAAATCCTTCTCGATGATCTGTTCAATAAAATTTTTGGACACTACTTCCTTTTCCATCTTGCCCCTCCTCCTTGAGCCTTATTTCTTCTGTGCTTTTCTAACCGCAATCTTCGTCTTCACCAGATCGAACAGCGCCCCGCCAGCAGCTCCGATCACCGCTCCTGTGAGAAGACCCAGGGTAGTATACCCAATGGCCTGTCCCGCGAAGAAACCGACAGCCCCGCCAAACAGCAAGCCTGCAATAACCGGCATATTCTTCATCCGTTCCTTCTCGGCCGCTGCCGCTGCTGCCTCCGCCTCATAATCGTGGCGTATCCTCTTCGGCTTCGGCTGGCTCCTCTGAACCATCTTCACATAGTTGCTGCGTCCCCTGGAACTCCTTGCTGATTTTTTGTTGTTGCCCATTTCCTAACTTCCTTTCTCTATATCTATCAGACGCCGGGCCGTCTCATAGGCGCAAGCAGCCCTGCCTTCGCGGGCCTCTCTTCCCCTGCGGCATTCTCTTATCCTGCAGTCCTCTTCAACCTCCACAGGCTGTTCTCAAGGCTCCCTTGCTCTGCCCGGCAGTTCTCTATTTTGACTCTTCTTCCGGCTGCACAGTCATCTGCAGCTTCTCATAGATATCCGGCATATCTTTCTTAATATGGAAGGGCTTCATGTCTCTTCCAACCAATCCGTGGAGCGTTTTCCCCGTTGCAAGAGGCTTCTTCTCCCCTTCCCGGAATACTTCATAAGAAAATTCCATCTTTACCGGCGTTAGCTTCGTCACCCTAGCGGTGACAATCAATTCATCCTCATAATAAGCCGGGGCGATGAACCGGCAGGTGAGCTCCAGCAATGGGGCAAGGAGCCCTCTCTCCTCCATTTGCCCGTATCCTATACCCGTCTGCTTGATAAAGTCCGTTCTGGCCGCCTCGAACCATACCGCATAATTGGAATGATGGGCGATCCCCATCCGGTCCGTCTCCGCATAGCGGACGGTTATCTTCGTCTTTGATACCATCTCTTCTTGCACCTCACACAATCTCCTGCATCACCCGGTAAAGTTCCATATCGAGCCCTTTGTGCATCTTCAAGGCCTCCTGGATATCGAAATCCACAATCTTATCGTCTTTCATTGCCACCACCCGGTTACTCTTGCCCTTCGCAAGAAGATGCACTGCGTAGTTCCCCATCTCGCTTGCCACAACACGGTCGCGCAGAGTCGGACTCCCTCCCCTCTGCACATGTCCTAAGATGGCCGCCCTCGTGTCAATGCCGGTCAGGCTCTCAATATCCCTCGCTATCTTGTCAGTCTCTCCGATCCCCTCGGAGACAACAATGATGAAGTGATGCTTCCCGCGGCTTCTCGCATAGAGGATTGCCTCGCTCATCTGATTGATATCCATCGGTTCTTCCTCTGTGACAATGGCTGCGGCGCCGCAGGCCACCCCTGTACACAAGGCCATATGGCCGGCATGGCGGCCCATCACCTCCACCACCGTACACCGGTGATGAGACTGGGATGTATCATTCAGCTTGTCCATCAGCTCCAGCACCGTATTCATGGCTGTATCATAACCGATCGTATAATCAGTGCAGGCAATGTCATTGTCAATGGTTCCCGGGACTCCGATGCAGGGAAGCCCAAGCCGGGACAAGTAGCTTGCCCCGTTATAAGAGCCGTCGCCCCCGATCACTACAAGGCCGTCCAGTCCCATCTCCACCGCATTCTGATAAGCGATCTTCCGGTACTTTTCTTCATAGAACTCCTTGCATCTGGCAGTGAACAGTATCGTCCCGCCCTTTTTTAATATGTTGGAGACAGACGCGGAATCCATAATCTTGTAATTCTTCTCTAACAGCCCGTTGTATCCCCTGATAATTCCCATTGGAACCATATCATTATAAAGAGCCGTCCTGACCGCGCTTCGTATAGCAGCGTTCATTCCCGGGGCATCTCCTCCGCTGGTCAGTATTCCGATACATTTCTTTCCATCAATCATTCCATACACCTCTTCATCCATATTGGGAAGCGCCCGTGTAACTAGGCGCACCTGCATGCGCAGATATGGGCATTGGACAGGCCAGCCCGCATGATTTTGCCTCCAATATCATACTATAAAATCAACGTTCCGTAAAGGGCAATCCACTATGTCACAGTTCAAACAAAGAGAGCTGGTTGCTCTCCGGCAGCTCCCCAAGCAGATTCAGCTCCGCCATCTTGTCAATGACTGTCTTGGACACCTTCGTTCTCTGGCGAAAGTCATCCTTGGACAGGAAGGGACCGTCGGCCGCCGCCTCCACAATTGCTTCCGCCGCTTTATCCCCCATGCCGTCGATGGTAGACAAAGCCGGCATCAGCCTGCCCTCCACAATCTGAAACCGCGTAGCCTTCGCCTTATACAGGTCAATAGGCTCAAACTCCAGCCCTCTCGCGTACATCTCTCTGACAATCTTCATGTCTTTCAGCGTATCTTCCTCCTTGTTGGAGAGAGATTTCGTCTTTTGCCTGGCCTCATAGTCTCTCATATGGTATTCCAGCCGTTCTCTTCCCAGGCACATCAGCTCATAGTTGAAGCTCGTGGCCCGGATGCTGAAATAGGCCGCGTAATAGGCGAGCGGGTAATAGACCTTGCAGTAGGCAATTCTCCACGCCATCATAACATAGGCCGCCGCATGGGCCTTGGGGAACATATATTTGATCTTCTTACACGACCAGATATACCAGTCCGGAACTCCGGCCTCCTTCATCTGAGGCTCCCACTCCGGCTTCAGCCCCTTGCCCTTGCGGACGCTCTCCATGATCGTGAAGGACAGCTCGCTGTCCATCCCTTTATTAATCAGGTATATCATAATATCATCCCTGGTACAGATTGCCGTGGAAATGGTCGCCTTTCCCTCCTGGATCAGCGTCTGGGCGTTTCCAAGCCATACGTCCGTCCCATGGGAGAGCCCCGAGATACGGATCAAATCCGAGAAGGAGGAAGGCTTCGTGTCTATCAGCATCTGGATAACAAATTCCGTGCCGAACTCCGGGATCCCCAAGCATCCCAGCTGGCAGCCGCCGATGTCTTTCGGCGTAATGCCAAGCGCCTCCGTACTGCAAAACAGCGACATCACCTTCTCATCATCCAGGGGAATTTTCTTGGCGTCCAGCCCTGTCAAATCTTCCAGCATGCGGATCATCGTAGGATCATCGTGTCCGAGAATGTCCAGCTTCAGCAAGTTGTGGTCGATAGAGTGATAGTCAAAATGAGTCGTAATGATGTCGGTAGTCATATCGTTGGCCGGATGCTGCACCGGTGTGAAGGAATCAATCTCCTCGCCGTGGGGCAGGACGATAATTCCTCCTGGATGCTGTCCCGTCGTCCGGTGAATGCCCACACAGCCCTCGGCGATACGCTCAATCTCACAGCTTCTCTTGCGGATTCCCCGGTCTTCATAATACCCTCTCACATAGCCGTAGGCCGTCTTATCCGCCACGGTTCCGATCGTTCCTGCACGAAACGTCTGCCCCTTGCCGAAGATAACTTCTGTGTACTTATGGGCGTTGCTCTGGTATTCTCCTGAGAAATTCAGGTCAATATCCGGCTCTTTGTTGCCCTTAAATCCCAGGAATGTCTCGAAGGGAATATCAAATCCTTCCTTTTTCAGCGGTTCGCCGCATACTGGGCATGTTCTGTCCGGCATATCGCATCCGGCCTTTCCCGCATAGGCTTTCACTTCCTCTGAGTCGAAGTCGCTGTAATGACATTTGGCACAGTAGTAGTGCGGGCTCAAAGGATTCACTTCCGTAATACCCGCCATCGTCGCCACGAAGGAGGAGCCTACTGATCCCCTGGAACCAACCAGGTATCCGTCCTCATTGGACTTCCACACCAGCTTCTGGGCGATGATATACATCACCGCGAATCCGTTGGAGATGATGGAATTCAACTCCCGCTCCAATCTGGCTACTACCACTTCCGGCAGCTGTTCCCCGTAGATTTCATGGGCCCGATTATAGCAGATCTCCCGCAGTGTCTTGTCCGAATCCGGGATGACCGGCGGACACTTATCAGGCCTCACCGGGGAAATCTTCTCAATCATGTCGGCAATCTTATTCGTATTGGTGATCACCACTTCTTCTGCTTTTCGGCTGCCCAGATAAGCAAATTCTTTGAGCATCTCTTCCGTTGTGCGCAGATACAGGGGCGGCTGCTCATCCGCGTCCTTGAACCCCTTGCTGCTCATAATAATCCTCCGGTAAATTTCATCCTTCGGGTCAAGGAAATGCACGTCGCAGGTAGCCACCACCGGTTTGCCGAACTGTTCTCCCAGCTCTACAATCTTCCTGTTATAGTCCCGCAGCTCCTCCTCATCCTTCGCGGTGGGATTCTCTCCCCGGAGCATGAAGGCGTTGTTCCCGATCGGCTGTATCTCCAAGTAGTCGTAGAAATTGACCAGCCTCGCAATCTCTTCGTCACTGCCTCCCCGCACAATGGCCTGGAACAGTTCTCCCGCCTCGCAGGCCGATCCAATCAGCAGACCTTCCCGGTGCTTGAGGAAGAGAGACTTGGGTATCTTCGGGTTCCTCTGGAAGTAAGTTAAGTGGGACGCGGAGATCAGGCGGTACAAATTCACCCTCCCCACATCGTTTTTTGCCAGGATAATCGCGTGGTAGCTGTGCATTTTCCGTATCGTCTCATCACTCATACGGCACAGCTCATTGACGCCGTCCAGCGTATGGATATCCATCTTATCCAGCATCTCTATAAATTTCAGGAAAATGTGCGCCGTACACTCAGCGTCGTCTACCGCCCGGTGGTGGTTCTCCAGAGACACCCCTACAGCTTTCGCCACCGTATCCAACTTGTAACGGTTCAGCTGGGGAAGGAGCGTCCTGGCAATTCCCACGGTGTCCACCACAGTAAATTCCGCGTTTCTGCCTATGCGCTGGGCGTTCTTCTGGACAAATCCCATGTCAAAATCCGCATTGTGGGCCACCATCACCGCCCCCTCGCAGAATTCCAGGAAGCTGGGCAGCACGTCCTCCACAAACGGGGCTCCCGCCACCATTGCGTCGCTGATGCCCGTGAGCTTCTCAATCTCGAAAGAGATGGGCACTCTCGGATTCACGAAGGTGCTGAACCGGTCTGTGATCTGTCCAGCCTCCACCTTCACCGCTCCAATCTCGATCATCTGATTTTTTACATTGCTGAACCCCGTCGTCTCCAAGTCAAAGACCACGTAGGTGCCGTCCAGGCTCTGACCCCTTCCATGGTGGACGACTTCCTTCAAATCGTCTACTAGGTAGGCTTCCACCCCATAGATCACTTTGAAGCCGCTGTCTTTGGGCACGGCATGGTTGGCGTCCGGGAAAGCCTGTACAAGGCCATGGTCAGTGATGGCAATAGCCTTATGTCCCCATTCCATCGCCCGGGCAATGATGTCCTTCACATCCGATACCCCGTCCATATCACTCATCTTCGTGTGACAGTGCAGTTCCACCCGCTTCACGGCACTGGTATCCATCCGTCTGTCCCGAAAGTCCGGTATTTTCTTAATTCCGGCGACAGAGCCTATGGTCAGCTCGCCGTCAAATTTATCAATCGTCGTAACCCCTTTCAGCTTGACGAATATCCCCTTCTTCAGCCCATCCAGTATATCCGGCAGGTATTCATTCTTGGAGAACAGCTTAATCAGCATGGTATCCGTGAAATCCGTAACAGCGAATATAATGATCGTCTTCTCTCCCCGGATCTCTCTTGTCTCCAGCGAACGAATCTGGCCGCGGATGACCACTTCCCCCATCTCTCCTTGAATCTGATCGATGGGAATGGCCTCCTCATCAAAATCTCTGCCGTAGAGAACATCTGGATTATCTGAGCGGCGTACGCCTGAATACCCGCCTTTCCCATGGCTCCCTTTGGTCTGTTCTCCTCTTCTGGATCCGTACTTGCCTCCCTTTTTTTCCCCGGTCCCGGACTGCCTGCGCTGCGGACTTTCTTCCTTCCCAGAACGGCCATCTGCTCCTTTGGCCTCCCTTAAGCCCTCCTCCTTGCGGTTCTGGCCGGGCGCATCCTCCCAGGGCAGAGCGTCCGATCCCCCCAGATCCATCAGCGTCCCCTCCGAAACTGTTCCGGCTCTGTCCACAATCCGGCGGACTTCCTGTGAAAGCTGTATCTGACTCTCCCGGCGGCTTTTACTCTCACCCGTCTCCCGGTAGGCCACCTCTACCTTCAGATCCATCCCGCACCGCTCGCAGAATATCTTCTCTAATATCCGCACAAGCTCTTCGCTCTTCTCCCGAGCTACCACCGTATCCGGCAGCGTTATTGTAAGGCGGCTGTCTTCTGTAAACTCTCTTTCGGCCTGCAGGAACAGGTTGTATTCCACCTTACTGTAATTCTCTAGTTCCAGCAGGATACTGTCATAATAGACCTCCATCAGTGTCCTGGCCGAATACTGCTGGGACAGGCAGAAATGCTCCAGCATCTTCACAGTCATGGGGACTCTGGGGAACAGCTGCCGCTTAATAGCTTTCTCTGCCGCGTATACTTGTTCCTTTCTAATCAGGCGGCTGCTCTCCAGATAAATCCGCAGGATATCCCTATTCTTCGTGGTCGTCACCCGCTCCACCGTTGTCTGGGCGAAGAGATCCCGGATGTCGGAATTCAGATCCAGCCCCGGAAACACTTCCATAAATGCCTTAGCCATAGATACTTACGCCTCCCAGTTCTCAAGCTCCTCCTGCAGGGCAGCCAGGAGTTCCTCCTCCGGCACCTTGCGGATAATTTCTCCCCGGCGAATCAACAGTCCTTCCCCGATGCCCCCGGCGATCCCAATATCAGCCTCCTTAGCCTCTCCCGGACCATTAACCGCGCAGCCCATAACCGCCACTTTGATATCCAGCGGCATATCCCGAACCATCTCCTCCACCTGGCCCGCCAGACTGATCAGATCAATCTGCGTTCTCCCGCAGGTCGGACAGGAGACCACCTCCACGCCTCCCTGCCGAAGGCCCAGCGTTCGAAGGATCAGCTTCGCTGTCTTGATCTCTTCCACAGGGTTCCCGGTTAAGGACACCCTGATCGTATCTCCAATCCCCTGATACAGAATGATGCCCAGCCCCACAGAAGACTTAATATTGCCGGAGAATACGGTCCCGGCCTCTGTGATGCCCACATGAAGCGGGTGATCCGTCTGCCCGGCCAGCAGCTCATGAGCGCGTACACACATGAGCACATCCTAAGATTTGATGCTCACTACCAGGTTATCATAACCCATATCTTCAATCATATGTACTTTATCTAAAGCGCTCTCTACAATTCCCTGCGCAGTCACCCCATGGTATTTGTCTGCCAGCTCTTTCTCCAAGGAACCGCTGTTGACGCCCACACGAATCGGGACACCTCTCTCCTTGGCGGCTTCCACCACCGCCTTCACCCGTTCCCTGCTTCCAATATTCCCCGGATTAATCCGTATCTTATCAGCTCCATTCTCAATGGCCTCAATGGCCAGCCGGTAATCAAAATGGATGTCAGCCACGAGGGGGATCGATATCTGCCTCTTAATCTCTCTCAGCGCCCGGGCAGCTTCCATGGTGGGCACCGTACATCTTACAATGTCGCAGCCCGCTCTCTCCAATTCGAATATCTGCTCTACCGTCGCCGGTATATCCTCTGTTCTCGTATTCGTCATGGACTGGATGAGGATGGGACTGCCCCCTCCGATTATCCGGTCTCCTATTTTTACAGTCTTTGTATGTTCCCGATACATTGTTCCATTCTCCTTCCCAGCCCTGGCATTATAATTATTATTATACCTGTCACGCGCTAGTTTTGGCAAGGCTGGCCTTTCCCAGACTTTTCTCTCTGGACAATCCGCCTGGGGAAGATTATAATAATATGCATCTATGATGTCGTCTTTAGCAAACTGACAGGATTATAGAGACTATATCTATCATCCTTCCAAAGTGAGGTGCCCTATGAGTCTGATGAAGGAAATACTCCCCCATATCTATATGGGGATCATCCCTGCCCAGACCGAAGGTCAGAATGATGTAAATATCTATATGGTACAGGAGCGCGGCCAGACGCTCATCATTGACTGCGGCTATGATACGGAGAATTCCAGGCGTTTTTTCTCCAGACTATTCGATGAATATCCGATAGACCCAGACAGATGCATCCTGTTTCTCACCCACTATCATATAGACCATGTGGGAATGACCTGGTGGTTCCATCAGCAGGGTATCAGCATGTATATCCATGAGCTGGAATATGAAGACGCCACGAGAGGCCTTGCCTTCCTGCGGGAGAGCACCTGTGTGGTCTGCGGCCTGCACGAAGCTGAACTGGAAATTCTCAAGAGGCGGGTTTTTCACTCGAAATATTACGCTCCCTTCTTCTTCCCGGTTCATACGGTTAAGGGCGGTGAAATTATGGAGATCGGCTCCTACCGGTTCCAGACGGTTCTGCTCCGGGGGCATACGCGAGGACAGACCGGCTTATATGACTCTGCTTCCGGCATACTGTTCTCTGGAGACCATGTGCTCCACAATATCGCTCCTGTCGTTCTCACCTCTCAGACAGATCAGCACTATCTGAGCATTTATTATCAGGATCTGGACTTTGTCTCATCTTTGAAAGTCCACCACCTGCTGCCGGCCCACAATATCTATTTTACAGGTCCCAAGGAAGTTGACAATGCTATCGGCAGCACCCGTATGTCCTATAACCATCTATGTGAGACGGTCTTTCTCATCATGAGCAGATCTTCCAGGCCGGTGAGCGCCTACCAGATCGTCTGCAGACTGTACAAACACCAACGGTCTGATCTTCGTTCCATATTGAACCTGCGCCATTATCTGATGGCACAGAAAGTTCTCTCCTGCTTGGAATATTTATATGACTGCGGACGCGCCAAGCGCTGCTTGCTTTCAGACGGTTCTCTCGTCTATTCTGCCAAATAAGAAGCGCGCGCATCTACGGCGAATCGTCTTTTTATCCCAGTACCTGTTCGGCAAACTTTCCTGACAGCATAAAATACGAGCCGGCAGCCATTCCCCTGAAGGCATCGCCGGCTGCCGGCTCACAGTATCATCCGTCACGGTCTCTGGCCGCGGCTGTCTCATGCTTAAAGAAGCGCTGATAAAATAGCGATTCCTTATACGATTGTGCGGATCCATCCCTTGGGCGCTTCGATATGACCCATCTGGATACCAGTCAATGTCTCATAGAGCTTCTTCGTCACAGGCCCCATCTCGCTCATGCCGCTTGGCATGCAGATTTCCCTGCCGTGATCCACAATCTTGCCTACAGGTGAGATGACGGCTGCAGTCCCGCACAGCCCGCACTCAGCGAAATCCTGTACTTCATCAAAAAAGATTTCTCTTTCTTCCACTTCCAATCCTAAATATTCTTTCGCCACATGCAGAAGGGATCTGCGGGTAATGGAGGGCAGAATACTGTTGGATTTGGGCGTTACCACTTTGTTGTCTTTGGTCACAAAGAGGAAATTCGCTCCTCCGGTCTCCTCTACCTTCGTGCGTGTCGCCGCGTCCAGATACATATTCTCATCGAAGCCGTTGGCGTGAGCCGTCACAATGGCATGCAGACTCATGGCATAGTTCAGTCCTGCCTTGATATCCCCGGTGCCGTGAGGAGCTGCCCGGTCGAAATCGCTTACACAGATGGTCAGCGGTTTAATGCCGCCTTTGAAATACGGTCCTACAGGCGTCACAAAAATACGGAACTGATACTCATCAGCAGGCTTGACTCCGATCACTGCATTGCTGCCGAACATATATGGACGGATATACAAGGAAGCGCCGGATCCATAGGGCGGCACATAGGCCGCATTGGCCGCCACAACCTGATCAATCGCTTCCAGGAATCTATCCTCAGGAAATACCGGCATCTCCAGTCTCTTGGCGGAATCTGCCATACGGCTTGCATTCAGGTCTGGCCGGAAGGTTACGATATATCCGTCTTCCGTCGTATATGCCTTCAGTCCTTCAAAACAAGTCTGGGCATACTGCAGAACGCCGGCACACTCGTTTATCACCACATTCGCGTCTGACACAAGGCCGCCTTCATCCCATGCTCCGTCCTTATAATTCGCTACAAATCTCTTGTCCGTCTCCATATAGCTGAATCCCAGATTGGCCCAGTCAATATTTTTCTTTTCCATAGTTGCAGCTCCCCTTTCACTGTTATCATTTAGGAAAACGCTGATGTCAGCATTGTCTCCTTGACGCTTTTCTCTTAGCACATTGTACCACCCTTCTTTAGAATGGTAAAGTGGTTTTTATATACTCTGCCGCAGTGCTCCCTGCTTCTGCTCATAGCGCAGGAATCGATACTCCACATCAAAATATGTCTGTTCCTCACTCTCTCCTGTCAAAACCCATCCTGATTCTTTCTCCAAGTTGGGAAAATAGCTGTCAGCCTCGTATGCCTGATCCACTTTCGTGACGTAAGCTGTCGCGCATCGGTCCAGAAACTGACGGTAGACGCTCTCTCCTCCGATAATGTAAATCTCCATATCCGGATATTTTTTCAGCTCTTCCATAAGTTCTTCCTCGCTGTGGACAACCACCGCACCCTTTACGTGATAGCTGTCGTTCCTGGATAGGACAATATTGACCCGATCCTTCAAAGGCTGTCCTCCCGGAAAGCTCTCCAGCGTCTTCCTTCCCATGACAATCACATTGCCTGTGGTCATCTCCCGAAAATATTTCATATCTGCGGGGATGCGGACAAGCAGCTTGTTGTCCTTGCCAATTCCCCAGTTCCTGTCTGCATTCACGATCAAATTCATACGTCTCTTACTCCTTCTCCGCTCCACGGTCCGCTGCCGCCCGCACTTACACGGCAACTGGTATGTCTGTCATCTGAGGGCCTTTTACATAATTTTCCACCCGAACATCATCTCTTGTAAACTGATAGAAATCCCGAATCTCTGGGTTCAGCCAGAAGGCCGGCGCCGGATAGCTGGGCCTGCTGATCAGTTCGCGTATCATTGGTATATGACGATCATAGATGTGAGCATCGGCAATCACGTGGACGAGTTCTCCCGGAACCATATCGCATACTTGGGCCAGCATGTGCACGAGCACCGCATACTGCACCACATTCCAATTGTTGGCCGTCAGTACATCCTGCGATCTCTGATTCAGAATCGCGTTCAGCTTCAGCTTCCTGCACCCGGACTCCTTCGTTACATTAAACGTCATGCTGTAGGCGCACGGATAGAGATTCATCTCATGCAGATCTTGATGTACATAGATATTCGTCATGATACGCCGGCTGTAAGGGTTGTGCTTCAGATCATAGATGACTCGGTCCACCTGATCCATCATCCCTTCCCGATACTGATGCTTCACCCCCATCTGATACCCGTAGGCTTTCCCGATGGAACCATCCTCATCCGCCCACTCATCCCATATATGGCTGTGCAGGTCATGGATATTATTAGACTTCTGCTGCCATATCCAGAGCATCTCATCCGTAGCGCTCTTCAGCGCTGTAGGCCGCAGCGTCAGAATCGGAAATTCCTTGGACAGGTCGTACCGGTTTACTACTCCGAATTTCTTAATCGTATAGGCGAACGTCCCATCCGGCCATTTGGGCCGTACCTTCTCTCCCTCGGTACTTGTCCCATTCTCCAATATGTCTTTGCACATCTCGATAAAAATCTTATCTGCCTGGCTCATGCTTTTCCTCCTACCTACAAATAGTTTCCCACAAGTATCATTAGCAGCGGCAGCGTCACAATCATGAACAGCATTCCCTGCACTACAGTCTGGGTGGCGAATTCCGGCGCGCATCCATACTGCTCTGCGACGATGACATTCGTCGTGCCGGAAGGCATTCCGGTCAGCATCACGCACACCGCAGCCGTCACTGCCTCCGCACGCAGAGCCCGAAGCGCCGCAAAAGCGATCAGCGGATAGACCACAAGCCTGAGCGCCGTCACCAGATAAGAATGCTTATTTTTCACCACCTGGAGAATATCTACCTCTGCGAGGCTGCATCCCACCGTAATCATGGACAGCGGCGTCATCGCGCTTCCTATCATGGAGAAGGTGTCCGCAATTACCGCTGGGAATCGAAACGGCGACAAATAGATCAAAACAGAAGCCAAAGTGGCCATGGACACAACACTGCCGAATACCTGCTTTAGCCCAATCTTCTCATCTCTTCCGAGATAGTTTACGCCAAATGTGAAGAACAGCAAATTATAGGCCAAATTGTAAATGACTGCAATCAGAACTCCTGCCGTGCCGAATAGCGCCTCTGTGAGCGGGATGCCGAGAAATCCCACGTTGGCGAAACTGGACATAGTCACAAATACCCGCTTGCGGGATTCTTCCATCTTCGCCGCTTTCCCGATGGCTATTCCCGCGAAGATAGAAACCGTATAGTATATAAAGGAAAAAATCGCCGTAATCAGCAGGCTCTTGGATATTTCGGATGAATAAGCGCTGTTGGCTGATGACAGGATATTAAAAGGAAGGACAACCTTCATAAGCAGCGTATTCAGCCCTGTCTTTATCTGGCCGTCAATCACATTTCTGCGGCGCAGGATATACCCCACTCCTATCATAATAAAAATCTGTATAAACAGGTCTATCAGCGTCTGTATTGCCATCTTCCTCTTACTCCCTTATCTTCTGTGCCTATCTCTGGACAGCATCGTCTTCTTGCGCCTGCCCCGTCTCTTCCTTGCCGCAGGCGGGATTATAATCGGCTGCCAGTCATCCGCTCTGCCTCCTGCCCCTCTCGCGAGCCTCTTAATTCTGCGCCTTCTTCTTCTGCTCCGGATATTCAGCCCAATCAGCCCGGCAGCTACTCCCAGGACGGCAGCAACGGCCACTCCATACCGCACGTTGATAAAGAGATAGCGGGTATGGGTTTGAGTCAAGATATTATAATCCTCTTCTTCCCCACCGGCACTCCCGAAGATTCTCGCAGACGCCGTCCCTTCTTCCGTCACCAGCTCCATGGACGACTCTCCGACATATTTCCCATTATAGTAAAACTCTGTAAGAATGAGCCCATTCTCCTCGGATACCACTTCTCCCTTCAGCATATCTTCCCCGACAGTATCAGGAATCACCGCTGTGCCGGATCTCTTAGTGGAGATGCCGGTCTTGGACGCGCTCTCCTCAATCTCCTGGAGGAAGAAGCTGTCCGTGCCCCCATCCTGTCCCATCCCATAGGAACTCATATCCACCTTGCGGAAATTGGCGAACCCGTAGTCCAGCAATGTGGCCGTGTCTAAAAACTGGGCAGGTGATTCCTCATTCATCACAACGCAGATCAGCAGCATCCCATTCCTCTCAGCAAATGTCACAAGGGTGCTCCCTGCCTTGCTCGTATACCCAGTCTTGCCTCCCAGGCAGCCCTCATATTCATATTCCATCCCCTCCATCATCAGATGATGGTTCGTGCGGATCCTCTCTTCCCCGGAGGATGTCGGCGGAAATTCATACCGCTTTGTGGTGGCAATGGTATAAAAAGAGGAATTGTTAAGAGCCTCCTTCGTAATAAGCGCCATATCCATAGCTGATGTCACATGGTTATCGTCCGGCAGTCCGTGCGGATTGCAGAAATTTGAGTCGGTACATCCGATCGTCTTGGCCCGCTCATTCATCATCTCCACAAAATGTTCCACCGTCCCGCCCACATGCTCCGCAGCCGCATAGGCCGCCTCATTGCCAGAACAGATCATAATCCCATAGAGTATATCCTTCATACTCATCTGGTCTCCCTCATTGACGCCCCCGATGATACTGCTGCCCGGATCTAGTGTAAACAGGGAATCGTGGGAAAATGTGACTATCTCGTCCATACTGGAATTCTCCAGAGCCACAAGGGTCGTAAGGATCTTCGTAATACTCGCTGGATAGAGGGGATCGTGGGCATTCTTTTCATAGAGCACGGTACCGGTAGAAGCCTCCATCACAACCGCTGACTGTGCAGATACAACCGGCCCCTCCGGCCAGCCTTCCACCTCGTTGCTCTCTATAGCAATGGCCTGCCGCGCAGCCTCATCCTCTATAATATTTGCCGCCGCGTATACTTCCGGCAGCTTAGCCAGCCAAAATACCGCCGCAAACACCAGCAGTCCCGCGCGTCTAATCAGGCGCCCGGGCCGGCGTCTGTCTTCTGAACGGCTCTCAAAGCCGTATCCTTGTTCTCGCATCCCTCTATTCATGCAGCACTTCCATTCTTTTACCGTAATAACAGATTCCTCTGACCTATTTTCCCATCGTGAACGGTCTTCACCGATCACTATCTCGATCGAATTTATCTCATTTATTATAGTATACTCCCCTCGCTCCTGTCAAAACTCAATCCCACATTCCCTCAATTCTTATGCAGATGACGTCCCTCATCCTGATTTTATCCTTGCACTGCGCCCTCTCTTCCCCTATAATAAAAACGAATTTTCTACAGGAGGTATGCTCTATGTCATCGGAAAACAAACAGGAAGGCATTCACCCTTCCAAAATACATAAAAATGGAAGTTTTACGAGTTCCTTCGGCTTCGTGCTAGCTTGCGTGGGCTCAGCGGTAGGCCTGGGAAATATTTGGATGTTTCCCTACAGACTCGGACAGTACGGGGGAGCCGCGTTCCTCATTCCCTATCTGCTGTTCATCCTGCTGTTCGGTTTCTGCGGTCTCGCTGCAGAATTTGCTGCCGGACGCCTCTCTCAGACAGGGACTCTTGGAACTTACAGATACTGCTGGGCTTCCAGGGGACTGAGCCGGCTGGGGGGCATCCTTGGCTGGATTCCCCTGCTGGGTTCCCTCGGCATCGCCATTGGATACGCCGTTATTATCGGCTGGGTGCTGCGCTCTCTTGTCGGTTCTGTCACAGGGCGGATGCTGTCCATGGATGCTGCTCAGTTCTATGGGGAAGCAGCGGCAGACTTCGGAAGTATTCCCTGGAACAGCGCTGTCATCTTCATTACTGTCCTCATCCTCTTTGCCGGGGCTGTAACTATGATCGAACGAGCCAACAAAATTATGATGCCCATTTTTTTCTTCCTATTTGCTATTGTCGCTGTCAGAGTCTTCTTCCTGCCTGGAGCTGAGGCTGGCTACCGCTTTCTCTTCGTCCCGGACTGGGCAGCGCTTCTGAAGGTAGATACATGGGTGATGGCCATGGGGCAGGCATTCTTCTCCCTGTCTATCACCGGCTCCGGCATGATCGTCTATGGCTCTTATTTGGGCAAGGATTCTGACATACCCAAGGCATCCCTTCAGACAGCCGGATACGACACAATTGCGGCAATGCTCTCCGCTCTTGCCGTCATGCCTGCCGTATTTGCCTTCGGTATTGAGCCAGGCTCCGGCCCTTCCCTGCTGTTTATCACAATACCCCGTATCTTCTCTCAGATGCCTTTCGGACGGTTTTTCTCGGCAATTTTCTTCCTCTCCGTGGCATTTGCGGGGATTACTTCTCTCATCAATATGTTCGAGGCTGTCATCGAGAGCTGGCAGCACCGCTTCCATCTCCCCCGCAGGACGGCTGTCCTCCTGTGCGGAGGCATTGCCCTTCTCGTAGGGATCTTTATAGAGTCGGAGGCTCGGGTAGGAGCATGGATGGATTTTATCACGATCTATGTCGTCCCCTTCGGCGCCATGTTGGGGGCTGTCTCTATCTATTACATCCTGGGATATGACAAAATCGCGTCTGAACTCATGACAGGCCGAGACAAACCTCTTCCCCGGATATACCGTTTCGTCGCAAAGTACATCTACGTCTTTCTCACGATAGCCGTCTTCCTTCTGGGGATCGCATATCACGGGATCGGATAAAGCACAATCCGCAGGAAACAGCATAAGACATGCCGTACGCCCTGCGGATTTTTCCTGCCTATCATCTTATTGTCCGACCCTCTCTGCGCGGTTAGGCAGCCTTACAGGCAGACACTCATTTTGCAGCCGATGCAGACAAATACCTCTGCAGGCGATGCGTACCGCAACTGAAACTGCAGAGGTATTTTATCTTATTACGGCATAAAAAAAGAGCGACAGACGGGACTCGAACCCGCGACCTCCACCTTGGCAAGGTGGCGTACTACCAACTGTACTACTATCGCATGTACTTCAGGCTCTGCCTGACGCACTATTTACTATACTGGATTTCACTTTGTTTGTCAAGAAAATTTTTCCTAAAATTCAACAATGTTCTCCCGCATAGCCGGACACAAGATCAGATTACAGTCTTACATAATTCTTGCCTCTTCTACGGCTTCACCAGCACGCTCCCTGTATAGGAATAGTGGGGAATCGTCTTCTCCGCCAGATTCTCTGACCTAGTCATCACCACATCGATCCAATACTCCTCTGCCGTCAGCAGAATATTTGCCATCATAATTCCCATGTTGATGCTGCTCCACTTGCCCACCGGCTTCAAAGCGCGCTTCTCGGATACAAATATATGAATCCGGTTCCTATACACAACGAACTTCCACGGCTGAGAATTCATACTGGAGGGTGCCAGGCGCGCCGCTTCCAGGAGCTGGCTCGTCGCCTTGAGCGGCTCCTGCTTAAAGACGCACAACTTCTCCAGCGGCAGGCGGTCCGCTCGGCTGCAGTCGCGGTTCAACTCTTCCTTGGGATACCCAAAGGCCAGCATAATGATAAATTTCATCCCTTCCGGACATTCAGCTCCCTTAGGCGGCTTCAGAAGCCCGAGAAAGCAGCTTCCGACTCCCCTGCCGTGCAAATAAAGAGCGATCTGCTGCATCATATTCCCCGCATTCTCCTGGCAGCCCTCCAGCTCCTGGGCATAGATTGCCAGATAATAGGGTGCTCTCACCTGAAACATTAATTCCTTATGGCTGAACTCTTCTTCCCGAAATACTTTTGTAACAGTTTTGACATACGGGAACATGGGAAGCAGCTCCCCGTCAAAATCCTGAATCTTCTCCAAAATATTGTCGGGCACTGCTTCTTTCCTGTAATGCCTGATTGATTTTCTATTAAATATCGCCTCAAAAGGTGTCATTTGCTCTTCACCGCCCATATCCTATGCTTTTGTATCTGCCGCTTTGTCTCAATCACAGCTTTTTCTAGCATCATCTTATAATCATTTTATAAAGACTTCCCGCAGAAATTTGTTACATCTTTCTTACGATATTATTAAATTTCATTCACAACCTTTCGTCAAGCCTTTTCTATTTCCAATTCTTCCAACTAGTGCTAA
>CALWRT010000078.1 GCA_944384015.1 uncultured Lachnospiraceae bacterium
AGGAACAGCTCTCTCATAGCTGTATTGATTGCATCACACACAAGGTCTGTATTCAGCGCTTCCAGGATTGTCCTTCCTGGCAGAATCTCAGAGGCCATCGCCGCAGAGTGTGTCATACCGGAACATCCGAGTGTCTCCACCAGCGCCTCCTGGATAACCCCCTCCTTGACGTTCAGGGTCAGCTTGCAGGCGCCCTGCTGAGGCGCACACCAGCCTACGCCGTGTGTCAGGCCAGAAATATCGGAAACGTCCTTCGCCTTAACCCATTTCGCTTCTTCCGGGATCGGTGCGGCGCCATGATTCACACCCTGTGCTACCGTACACATCTTCTCTACTTCATGTGAATAAATCATGTTAAAACTCCTTCCATATGTAAGTTTGTTGTTCAGCGGGCCCGTCCGCTATAGGGCATAAAAATATTCATACCTTTGATTATTTTCTCACAAACTTGTCCTTTCGTCCAGCATTTTTAAGAATTTTTTTCCACAAAAACGCAAAAAAAATTCCGGGATATTCCGTGATTTTACTGGAAAATATCCCGGATACATTTCATTACAGAAACGGAGTTTCCTCTGAAAATACAATCAGAATTCTTTCTTCCGGTAAATTGCCAGAGACACCCGATAGGACAGCCACATGCCAAGGACAGCCGCCGCTATTCCCGCCCCCAGCATCACGAATATCTGCTCGTTCACCACGGCAGCAAGACTCTGCAGGATACTCTGTGGCAGATATTCTGCCGCAATCGCCGCACAGATCACCGGAACGACAAAGATCCCCATCATCACATACCTCCCTCTCTCCACGCCCATCTTATATAGGAACGGAAGGCTGATCTCATACACAATCAGATAGACGACGATTACAGCCAGATAAGATGCCGTCGTTGTCCCCAGATTTCCACCATGAACCATGACCAAGATTGTATTCAGCACCAGCATCAGCCCTCCCATAAGAACAGAGATCGCAGTCAGCAATAAGTATTTCGAGGCTACCATATCTTTTCTGCGAAAGGGCATGGTCAGCGCATACCTTTCCCAACGATTCTTCTCATCCACGGACATGCATGCCTGGACCAGGGACAGGGACAAGAACAGCAGTCCAAACGCGATAATGGACGGATTATTCATAAACATTCCCATAGCCATCAGGAACACTTCGATTACAACTACCTGCTTCAAAAATCCTCTGATACAATACAAATCTTTCAGCATCAACGCCTTCATCTGTGCTCACCTCTCACATAAAATAATACAATATCTTCCACGGAAGCTCTATCCACAGTCATCTGCGGATATTTTCTGGAGAACTGACCGACATTTCGGATCAGGCATTCGCATTCATAGGCATTTTCCCTCACTGATACAATATCAGCCTTATCGATCTGACCCAGATCTTTCTTGCTAATCTTCAGTATCCCATGATGATAAATCAGCTCATCCTTATTTTCATAGAATACCAGCTCTCCTTGTCTAAGAAATGCAATATAATCAGCAATCTTCTCCAAATCCCCGGTAATATGGCTGGATATGAGGATACTGTGGTTCTCGTCCTGCATAAATTCCAGCAATATATCCAGTAACTCATCCCGCATCACCGGATCCAGCCCGCTTGTTGCCTCGTCCAGCATCAAAAATTCCGCATGATGTGAGAGAGCCACTGCAATAGACAGCTTCATGCGCATACCCTTGGAAAATTCCTTCACCCGCTTATCTTCCGGCAGTCCGAACTGTCCCACATAATGATCGAACTGTTCCCGATCCCAATTACGGTATGCCTGCTTCATCAGCTTTTCGATCTCGGGTACTTTCAGCTCTTCAGGAAACGTGCTCCCTTCGAATACGACTCCCAGCCGCTCTTTGACCGCGACCTCCCGGTCTAACACCCGTTCGCCTTCAAAGGATACCGTCCCTTCATCTACACGAATCAGCCCCAGGGCCGCTTTGATCAGCGTCGTCTTGCCTGCTCCGTTTTCTCCCACCAGTCCTACCACCGCTCCCTTAGGCACAGCAAAATCCAAAGGTCCTAGCGTGAACCGGTGATACCGCTTCACAATCCCTCTCATCTCCAATATTCCACTCCGCTGTGTATCTCCTATCCCCATGCCGGCCATCTCCTTCTGATCATTTATCATTCCCTGTTCCTGTCTCACTGTCTCATACCTCCTCATAGAGCATGTTCAATACTTCTGTCAGCTCTTCCTTTGTCATACCGCTGCCCTTCGCCGCATCCACCGCTTTCTGCAGATGATCTTCCACCACTCGAAGCTGTTCTTCCCGCAGCAGCTCCCGGTTTGTGCCGGCTACAAAGCTTCCCTTGCCTACCACTGTGGTCAAAAAACCGTCCCGCTCCAAATCTTCATAGGCCCTCTTCGTCGTGATGACGCTGATGCGCAGCTCCTTTGCCAGCAGACGCATAGACGGAAGGGCGTCTCCCTCTTTCAGCTCTCCGTTCAGGATCATCGCCTTTATCTGAGAGGTAATCTGCTCATAGATCGGTTTTCCGCTTGAATTGCTGATGATGATATCCATAAGCTCTCTATTCCTTCCCTCTCCTTTGTGTTAATATTTTATATATTGTATATGTGTATTATATACACTTATATACATCTTGTCAATAGAGAAATCCATAAATAAAAAAGACAAAGCCCTCTAACTTCTGGACTTTGTCTTTATTCATCATGTCTTCTTTGTTCTCTTTTCTTATATATTCTCCTTCGGTCTATTCTTCTGCACCACAAGGAACAGCAGGACGGTAATTCCCATCAGTATTGGATAAAAGGCATATGGAATAATCGCAAATGGCGTAAGCCCCGTCAGCGTCGCCGCAGACAGCAGCTGCGCCCCGTATGGAATCAACCCTTGTCCCACGGATGTAAAGATATCCAGCAGGGAAGCAGAGCGCTTGGGATCTACGCCGAAACTAGTACTGATCTCCTTCGCAATCGGGCCGGTAATCACGATTGCTACCGTATTATTAGCCGTAGCCATATCCACCATCAAGGCCAGGCTGGCGATACCAAGCTGAGCCCCCTTCTCCGTTTTGATTTTTCCATGAATCAATTCCAGCAGATATTGGATGCCTCCATATTCCCTCACAAGAGAAACGATGCAGGCTACGATCAAGGAAATCACCGTGATGTCATACATGGAAGTCACACCATCCCCCATCACAGTAAAGATCTCAGCGGCCGCAATCTCACCCGTAGCCACTCCCACCACAAGGGACAGGACAGTCCCGCTAATTAGTACAACAAATACATTGATCCCGATCAGCGCGCCGATCAGTACAACCAAATAAGGGATCACCTGAAGAAATTGGTATTCATACACTGTCTTATGCGCCGCTGGACTGTCTATAGTAGCTGCAAAATACAGGATGCAGGTGATAATTGCCGCCGGGAGCACAATAAAGAAGTTTGCCCGGAATTTATCCTTCATCTCGCATCCCTGGGTCTTCACCGCCGCGATCGTCGTATCTGATATCATAGACAAGTTGTCCCCGAACATCGCTCCCGAGACAACAGCTCCGATACAGATAGCAAGGGCCAGTCCTGAATTCTCGCTGATGCCGGCAGCAATCGGCGCCAGAGCAGCAATGGTTCCCATAGATGTTCCCATGGATACAGACACAAAGCAGCTGACAAGGAAGAGCCCTACCACGATAATCCGTACCGGAAGGATAGACAGCCCCAAGTTGACGGCACTGGCCGCTCCTCCCGCAGCGCTCACCGCCCCCGAGAATGCCCCCGCCGCCAAGAAAATCAGCAGCATGGTAACGATATTCTCATCCCCGGCGCCTTTGGAGATCACTTTGATTTTCTCGTCAAAAGAAAGTTTCCTGTTCTGAAAAAAGGCTACTGCCAATGCAATCAAGAATCCCACGATTGCGGGCATGCTGTAAAAATCCTGAAAAATACATCCGGCGCCGATAAAAATAACTAGAAATACGCCAATAGGAAGCAGCGCCGCCGCATTCCCCTTCTGTCCCTGATTCTGTTCTGTATTCATGCTTTTTCCTCCCTCATCCCATTCACAAATATGTTCTGCGAATCTGCACGCCTCACAATCTCAAGTCATATAAGCGCGCCCTCAAGAATATCCTCTTTGCACTGTCCAAGAGGTATGCGAACAGTATAGCATAAGGTTGGGAGGAGAGCAACCTTATACATCCAGGCTTCACTGCTTTCTGACGCAGTGAAGCTGTCAGGCTGAACGGTTCCCTCTTCCTAATCTACAGATCCTGATACTGGAGCCTCTAGCCCAGCAGGATGGCCGCCGCTGTCATTGCGGCCGCTATCAGTCCTATTCCGCCCCAGATCTGCGCAGTACTCATATTGGAAGGCAGTGCCAGCAAATAGGCGCCGATCTTCCCCGCCGCAGAGCCAGGATAGCGCTGCGCGGCTCCCAGTAATTGAGGAACTCCCACTACTGCCAGCATCCATAAGAGCCACATGACAACCTTCACCACATTGCCGAACCGTATAACAAGCATGGACGACAATACCCCGCACAAAAACAGGGCCAGAAGAATCGGCACGATATACCAGATACTGCTCTGATAACAGTCTGCCAGTATCATCGGAACTCCTTCCCTTAACATCCTGCAAAATGGCAGTTCTACCCCATAGAGCAGCGCTAGTACCAGTAAGCCCGCCGCACCCACAAGGAGAAATCTCTCCAGCACAAATCCCAGGAGAAATACTTTCCTCGAACCGCTCATACGAACCGCCATCCTCATATAGATGCCAAGAGATACCATACCGTCCGTGATAATCAGAAAGATAAGCTCCAGTCCGATCAAGAGGCTGGCAATGGGCATCCAGATATCCATCTCTGCCGTGCTTCCCATAATATAGGCCTCCAGCAGAAGCCCGCACACAAAACATCCGAGGGTAATTGCCAGATATATCAGGTAATCCCGGATACGCATCTGAACTGGTATCCATATTTGACGCAGCATAAGCCTCACCTCACTTCCATGTTCTTTAGATAGCGCCATATCAGAAGACGCCCTGCCGCGCACAGGACAATTCCACATACCAACAGCACACTCCAGACAGAGAACAGGCGTTCCATCATCTTTAACATTTTTCCAAGCCCTCCATGCGCAGTCATCGACGTGAATAGTCCGCAGCAGCCTCCAATGACTCCGAATAGAATTGTCCAAAAAATCCTGCCGAACCATCCGCTTTTCATATTCAGATAAGTCAGCAGTTCCCCAAGTCCTACGCTCATCAGCAGGAACGCGAACAGCGGCATTAGCAGCTCACAGAGCCGCAAGTCTCCTCTAATCCCCATGTGGGCCGTCCACAGCCATAACAGCCACGAGGTTATCAGAAAGAATATCGCGATCCCTGCCTGAGAGAGTGTTATGCCGGCCAGCTGTTCTCTGCGGGTACTCCCCAGCCCAACTAACATAGGGCCGTATATTTTATATCCTGTGTTTATAAAAACCAGCAGGATGATAGATGTCAAGCCCAGCAGGAAGACCAGGAACACGGCAACAGCCTCCTTGGGTCCGGTATTTCCGATAAGGATACTGATGAAGAGATCTGCCGCGGCCGCGAGCACAACGCACATGCCGATGTTTTTCCACATATAGTTCCACCAGAATCCTCTTATGCCTACTCCCCTCATGCCGAATAACCCCTCTCTTCCCATCATCGCTCTTCCCTCTCTTCCTGGCACAGGGCGGCAAAAATCTTCTGCAGGCTCATGGGCTGGATGGTGATATTCCCGTCTGCGCGCAGCTCTTGCCCGTCCGCAAGCTTCACCATCGCCCCGACCGAGCGGCCTATTCTCTCCTTGTGATATACGTCCAGCCCAACGGTCGCCTGCTCCACTTCCTCCTCCCTTCCACTCACGTAGATGCAGGAAGCAACTAGTTCTTCTGTATTCTCCTGCAAGAGAACATGACCGTCCTTCAGGATAATCGTCTCCTCCAGCATGGCGGCCGCCTCCTCAATGATGTGGGTGGAGACAACAAATGTCCTCCCTGTCGCTGAGTACTCTTCCAATAATAATCGATAAAATTCTTCTCTGGCAATGACGTCCAGCCCTGCCACTGGTTCATCCAGGAATGTGTACGGTGCCTTGCTTGCCAGAGCGACAATGATGGTGATCATCGAGAGCATGCCCTTGGATAATTTCCCGATCTTTGCCTTTTCATACAGTTGGAAATCTCCCAGAAGCTTCATAGCAAACGGCTGATCCCAATTAGGAAAATAAGACGCCGCAATTTTCAGATAGTGCTGAATCTTCAAGTTGGCAATCCCAGATTCTGCTGTGGGAGTCAGTTCTCTAGAGAAACATATCTGTTCCTTCGCCGGAATATTCTCCCATACTTGTTCTCCCGCCAGTGTCACCTCTCCCAGTGACAAAGGATTCTGGGCGCTTAAAATAGACAGCAATGTTGTCTTGCCTGCTCCGTTTCTTCCGATCAGTCCATAGATTCTTCCCGGCTCCAGCGCAATGTCAATTCCGTGGAGCACTTCCTTTTTCCCGAACCGTTTCACAATTCCTTTACCTATCAGGCTGCCGCCCCTTCTATTACTCGCTGCGTCTTTCTTCTGACTTGCCATATCTCTCATCCCTCCTGCCCCTCTTCTTCAATCATTCGTATCAGTTCCGCCTTCGTAATCCCTAAGCTCCTGGCTTCTCCAAGCAACCTCTCAATATAATCTGCATAGAAGCTCTGTCTCCTCTTCGTCCGTATCTTATCCTTCGCCCCTGTTGTAACGAACATACCAATTCCTCTCTTCTTATATAGAATTCCTTCATCCACCAGCAAGTTCACTCCCTTAGCGGCGGTAGCCGGATTAATGGCATACAGCCTTGCCAGTTCATTCGTACTCGGCGCCTGTTCTTCCTCCAGCAGCACCTCCCTCAAGATATCGTTCTCAATCATCTCTGCTATCTGCAGATAGATAGACTTCTCCTGGGTCAGCATTTCCTGCATTTCATCACCCCCGCATCACCCTTCCTGTATTTCTTCTCTCATTTTTATTGTTCTTCCTTATTTCCTCATCCATTCTTCATTGGTTCATTACTTATGTAATTAACCATATCACCATTCAAGCATAATGTCAAGCAGGTAAAACGCCATGATAAAACGGCCGCAAGATCTTCTTTGATCCTGCGGCCGCCGCTGCCTGTCCGATTCTCTATTCTTCTTTTGCCTGTGCCTGCAGCTCCTTTGCCTGCCGCACATCTTCCGTTGTATCTGTCATCACTTTGCTTATATCCTCTTCATACTGCTCCTGGTATCCTTCGATATCCGCCAGGTATTCTTCCAAGCAAATATCATAATGCATAATAATCCGTGCATGCTCTTCCCCCACATAGCGAAAGTGCCACGGCTCATAGATAATTCCGGTTATCTCCTTCTTCTCCTCCGGATAGCGGACAATGAACCCATATTCCATGCAGTGCTCCAGCAGCCATTGATATCCCTGCGTATCCTCCTGCTCTTCTTCCAACTCTGTATAATGCTCGTCCACCAGATCAACGGCAAGGCCTGTCATATGCTCACTCGTGCCCGGAACCGCTACCACTGTCCCAGCTTCCTCCACGGCTTCCTCCGCCTCATATCCCTCCTTCATGAGCCTCTGAATCTTATTGCGGTACAGGCTTACCTGCCTTGCGTAGGATCGGTATCCGGAGATGGGATAGATCGTAATCCCCTCTTCCTCCGCAGCAGACAGCATCGCATTCAATGAGTCAGCAATCCGGTAATCCACGTACTGATTGTTCCCCACCTCCGCGCGTTTGACTTCATAGTCTTCCTCTAATGGATTCTCAAAATTCACCAGCACAAGACGCCACGCATCCAGCCTGCGCTGCCGCCTCTCTTCATCCAGTTCTAAACGCACCTGGTATCCTGTCTTATGTATAAAATCATCGGATGCCTCGCACTCTTGGGGAAGCATCATCGCCAATATTCCTATCCATAACAGAAAAAATCCGAACGTCCCATGTATCTGCTGTCTCTTCATCTGCCACACATCATCTTTCGTTTATGTTAAATTCAGTATATCTGATCCATTTTCTGATTGCAATGTAGGAAATCTTAATTTTTTCTAAGCCTTATCCCACTTATACGCATATACGCCAGCAAGCCAAGCGATCATAAATTTTATGCTTGTATGAGCGGTTATGACTTTGCGGGGCATGTTCTTACAATTTCGTTAACTTCTCAACTTTCCCGCCCAACTCTTGCTCTATGTTATATAATATAGATAGATGCACCGGCGCAAATCTATACAGACCGGCTATTTCCGGCATCTGGGAGAAAGGAAGATCCTATGAAACGTTTTCTGAACCATTTGCTGTGGGGCTGTCTGGTTATCATACCGCTGCTCCTTCTATTAGCGCTCATCCTGCTGCGTCCCTGCGCAAGCTGCTCCCTTGGAACAGAGCGCGTTCTTACAGGGGAAGAAAATACCGGCACTGACAGCGCAGACAGCCTTGCCGATCATACGACGGCTGCCAATCCTTCCCAAGGATCCTTGGACATGTCAGAAGGAAGCGCAGCGGCCGCTCCTTCTCTGCCCCCTCTGGAGGACAGTGCTTCCCATGAGGGCAGCATTCCTGAGAGTTCTTCTGTCCGCCTTCTCTTCGCCGGAGACATTCTTTTTACAGAAGTCCCTCTCTCCCGTTACCGCCTTGACGGGGTATCCTCCTTCGCCTCAGAGGATCTTCTGGAAGAGTTTCAGCAAGCCGATATCTTCATGCTGAACGAGGAATTCCCCTTCAGCACAAGAGGCACTGCCGCCCCCGATAAACAGTATACTTTTCAGGTGGATCCCGCCTATGTCTCCATTTTCCAGGAACTCTCAGTGGACGTGGTCACCGTGGCCAACAACCATGCCCTGGACTTCGGAACGGAAGCTTTCTTGGACACGCTGGATACGCTTGATCAAGCCGGTATTCTTAAGGCGGGCGGCGGACGAAATCTACAGGAAGCCTCTTCCCCTGTTATTGTAGAGACAGATGGTATGCGGATCGCCCTGTTCGGCGCCAGCCGGGTCATCCCTGTCTCCTCCTGGAATGCCGGGCAGAATAGTCCCGGAATGCTCACGGCCTACGACTCATCTTTGCTGGAACAGCAGATCCGCTCCGTTAGGGCTGACTGCGACTATATTGTAGCCTATCTCCACTGGGGAGTTGAGAAGGACGTCTATCCCCAGGATTACCAGCGGGAGCTTGCCCGCCGTCTGATTGACGCCGGGGCGGACGCGGTCATCGGGGCCCATCCCCATGTGGTTCAGGGATTTGAATTCTATCAGGGAAAGCCGATTGTCTACAGCCTGGGCAACTTCCTGTTCAGCAATTCCTCCAACGACACATTTCTGCTGCAGATTGATATTTCCACGGATGCCCCTGCTTCTCTGTCCGTCCTTCCCTGCGAACGGATTGACGGACAAATGCGGCTTATGGCGGATCCCCAGTCCTATTACGAATACTTATCTTCTATCTCCTACGGCGTATCTGTCGTTCCGAATACAGAAGGGGCCGGGGCTCTAACCAATTCCGGCGTAGAATGACTGTACTTCCTTGCCGCCGCAATGGTATTTAACGCTTTGACACAATCTCCCCCGGCTTCTTCAGAATACTGTTCGCCGGCACATACCCTCTCACGCAGGATACTGGATAAATATTGGAATCGTGCCCGATCACGGTACCGGGGTTCAGGACACTGTTGCACCCCACCTCCACACGGTCTCCCAGCATGGCTCCTACCTTCTTCATCCCTGTGGGGATCTCCTCCTGTCCTGCTTTGATGCACACGAGCGTTTTATCCGATTTCACATTGGATGTGATAGAGCCTGCCCCCATATGGGCCCGGTATCCCAAGATGGAGTCTCCCACATAATTGTAGTGGGGCACCTGTACCCGGTTAAACAGCACCACATTTTTCAGCTCCGTAGAATTTCCCACGACGGCCTGCTTCCCAATGACCGCTTTGCCGCGGATGAAGGCGCAGTGACGCACCTGCGCCTCCTTATCAATAATACACGGGCCGGTAATGGATGCTGTTGGGGCAATCTGGGCTGACTTTGCCGCCCACACGTCCGGGGCGATTTCCTCATACTCATCGGCCGGCAGCTTGGGCCCCAGCTCTCGTATAAAATCCTCGATACCGGCCAGGACTTCCCACGGATAAGTCTTTCCCTCGAACAATTGTGCCGCAATGGTCTCCGACAGCGTATAATTTTCCTGAATAGTTAATTCCTTCTTCATAACCTCTATCTCCTTCCCGCGATACGGTTTTCACAGCACGGTCTCTGCTGTGTACAAATTCTTCATCTTCACACCTGCTGCGCAGTTTGCTTCCTATCCTCATCGTCCTTCTTCCCCTTCTTGGGGGCGGATTGGTAACAGACAGCCACCGCGTCATAACAGCTCTTCAGCTGATACTGATTGTTCAGCTTCAGGACGCCTTCTGTCCTGCTTATGATAAACTGATCCAGTTTCTTCATATATTCTTCTTCTGTAATCTGGCCCTCAGCCACATAAGTGAGCCCTTTCTCCCAGCTCGCCGTCAGATCCGGGTTTAGAAGCGAGCGGATCGACGCATTTACCACATCAAACACCATTTCTCCCAGCTGAGTCGGGGTGAGTATCTGCGTCTTCTTGTTCAGCGCCAGATATTTGATATTGACCAGCTTTTTCAGAATCTCTGCCCTTGTGGCGCTTGTTCCGATCCCGCTTCCTTTGATCTGGGCCCTCAGCTCCTCGTCTTCGATGAGCTGCCCGGCGTTCTCCATAGCCAATATCATCGATCCGGAATTATACCTCTTGGGGGGTGACGTCTCTCCTTCCCGGATCTGCAGCTCTTCCACATGAAGGCGGCTGCCCTTGCGAAGTCCAGCAAGCAATTTCTGTAACCCGTCATTGCTGCCGATGTCCACATCCTCCCCGTCCTCCTTGGAATTTTTGCCCTGGCGTCCTGTCCCTGCCACCTTCAGATATCCTTCTGACAAGAGAATCCGGTAACTGCTCATGAAGGCTTCCCCTCCGATATCTGCCGTCATGGAAATCTTCTGATAGACTGCCGCCGGGTAGAAGATGCTTAAAAACCGTCTGACTACCGCTGTGTACACCCTTCTCGCCCTGTCGCTTAAAGAAGCGTACGCCCCCATACCCTGGCCTGTGGGGATGATCGCGTAGTGATCCGTAATCTGCTTATCATTGGTATATCTCGTTCTGGCTATCCCCTTGTAGCTTCCGCTCTCCAAGATCTCGCCGGCAAATGCTCCAAGCCCATCCAATCTGCGAAGCCCCGACAGGTTCTTGGATATTTCCTTCGCCACAGCTGTAGACAGCACTCTGGCATCTGTCCTCGGATAGGTGACTAGCTTCTTCTCATACAGCTCCTGGACAATCTTCAGCGTTTCATCCGGACTAATTTTCATCATCCGGGAACACTCATTCTGCAGTTCCGCCAGGTTGTACAGCAGGGGCGGGTTCTTCTTCTCCTGCCTCCTTGATATCTCCCTAACTGAGGCATCCTTGCCCGCAAGGGATTCTATCAGCTTCCCGGCATCCTCCCTGCGCTGAAATCCATTCTCCTTGTACAGCAGAGGGGAGCCATAATAGCGGGATCCTTCCACTGCCCTGAACTCTGCCTCCAGCTTCTGAGCCGCTTCCTCCCCATCTGTCCGCGCGGACAGCACGCTGATCACACGGTAAAAGGGAGTTTTGACAAAATTCCTGATCTCCCGCTCTCTTCTGACTACCATGCCGAGCACACAGGTCATCACCCGCCCGACGGAGAGCACGGTATAGTTCGTATGTAGATAACTGGATATGGTATTTCCATATTTCAGTGTCAGCAGGCGGGAAAAATTAATTCCCATCAGATAGTCCTCTTTTGCCCGCAGATAGGCAGATGCCGCCAGGTTATCATACTCCGACAGGTCCTTGGCCTCCCGGATTCCCCGCAGAATCTCCTCCTCCGTCTGCGAGTCGATCCATACCCTGCGCCTCTCCTTGCCCTTCACCCCGGCCATCTGTTCCACGAGACGATAGATATATTCTCCCTCTCTTCCCGAGTCGGTACATACATAGATCACTCCGATGTCCGGCCGGTTCAGGAGCCCCTTCACTACTGCGAACTGCCTGCTCGCAGACGGTATCACTTCATACTTGAAGGTATCCGGCAGGAACGGCAGGGTGGATAGGCTCCATTTCTTATATTTGATATCATATGCTTCCGGATAGCTCATAGTCACCAAATGTCCGACACACCAGGTAATCACGCAGTCCTCTGACTCCAGATAGCCGTCTCCCCTCTTGCCCGACATCTTCAGCGCCCTGGCAAATTCCTGGGCGACGCTAGGTTTTTCCGCAATGTACAATGCTTTCGTCATTAAATACTCAAGTCTCTCTTTCTGAATAAGATCATTCCGGCTGCATATGCCGCGAATCCCGCGGCTGCCAGAATTCCCATGCCCGCGTATCCATACATTTCCCCGCGGATAATCGCCTGGGAATCAAACAGGGAAAATGGGGTGATATACTGAAAAAATTCCAAACTGCCTCCCATATTGCCCAGCATATGGAACAGGTAGAACAGGAGGGCCAGCCCTCCCCCATACGCCAGCGCCCGCTTCCCTTCACCACATGCGCAGGAGAACAAGAAGGACAGCCCGCTCAAGAACAGGTGGAGGCAGAAAGCTCCCAGGCACAGGCCCGCAAATCGGGGAATATCCAGCTTGCCGGGGAAGAGACAGGCCGCCGCCGCGATCCCCAGAATTCCCACATACAGAAAGAGGGCTGCGATACTTCCCGCCAGAAATACGCCCTGGGTACGGATAATCCTTCCCCTCGTATTGGGTGTGCCTACCAGATATACCATGGATCCCCTCTCCACCATAGACACCACAAGCCTCTCGGCCGTCCATACTTCATAGAGCATGGGCAGAACAAGCAATAGGAAGCCGAACAAGTAAGAAGACAGGAAGCCTGTCAAGGATGTGTCCTCCATAGTGAAGCCGAAAGCCGCCAGCATCTCTGCCGGCAGCGAATCTAGGAGGGCCTCCATCGTCTCTGTAATATCTGGGTCGTACATGCCGGTAATCAGCACCACATAGACCGTCAAAATCGCTGTAAATCCTATCCATAGCTTCCATCCCGCCCGGATGTCCTGCAGCAGCAGCGGATAACTGATCATTGTCCCGTCCCTCCATAATAATGCATAAACAATTCTTCTAGGCTCTCCGTCTTCACGTCAATGGCTGAAGCCCCGGCCTGGCCGGCTGCCTGCAGAAATTCTGACACGGAGCCTTGGACACGCGCTGACAGGTGCAGGGCATCTATCCGCGTACAGGCATATACCCCCTTCTGAAAGGCATTGGCCGCAGCCGGATGCTCGAAAGTGAGAAGATATGTTTTCTGGTAGCTGGAGCGAAGCTTCGCCGCGTCTTCCACAGCTGCAAGTCTTCCCTCCCGCAGTATGCCGATCCGGTCTGCCGTCTTCTCAATCTCATCCAGCATATGAGAAGACAGGAAGATGGTCTTGCCCATATCCTTCTCCTCCAGAAGCAGTTCCACAAACCGGCCCTGCATCAGCGGATCCAGGCCGCTTGTAGGCTCATCCAGAATAAGAACGTCCGGGTTGTGCATAAAAGCGCAGACAAGTCCCACCTTCTGTTTTGTCCCCTTGGACATCCTGCGGATTTTCTGGGAGACGTCCAGTTCAAACCGCTCTGCCAGCCCCTCTGCCCTGCGCATACTCTTCTGCCCCCGCATCTGGGCGGCAAATTTCAGGAAATCCCAGGCTGTCATATATTCCAACAATGTCAGCTCTCCCGGGAGATAACCTAGCTTTTTCTGGATCAGGCTGGCCTCATCCCAGCAGTTCTTGCCATTGATGAAGCATTCTCCCATATCCGCCCGCACAAAGCCCATCAGATGCCGGATCATTGTCGTCTTGCCGGCCCCGTTCGGCCCTAGGAAACCGAATACTTCCCCTTCCTCCACATAGAAACTAACGTCGAAGATGCCCCTCTGACACCCATAATCTTTTGTAATATGGAAAACATCAATCATTCCCATCATTCAACATCCTCGCTTAATTCCCCGCTGCAGGCGGCGGGGCTTCTGACTGCCTTGCCTGTCAAGTTCCTATTTTCTGAAGAATCTGTAAATCGTCGATGTCCGGTATGTCTCTCCCGCCTTCACCACCGTATTGGGAAAATGACTGTGATGGTTTCCGTCCGGATAGTACTGTGTCTCAAAGCATACCCCGCATCTTGGCTGATAGACAGCACCCTCCTTGCCTTTCTCCGCACCCATCCCGTTGGCCGTGTACATCTGCAGACCTGGAAGATCCGTCTCCACCTCCAGACAGATTCCGCTCTCGGGCGCATAAGCCCCCGCAACCGGCCGCATGCTGCCAGGATGGTTCAGCGCCCAATTATGATCGTATCCGCCAGCCAGGACAATGGGCGGATAATCTTTATCCACACCCTCTCCAATCCTTCTCTCCCTGCGGAAGTCCATCGGCGTCCCGTCCACTGGAATCAGCCTTCCTGTGGGAATCTGCTCCTCATCCGTCTCTGTAAAAGCGTCTGCGTCAATCCATACCCGATGGTCCAGCACGCTCCCGCTCTCCTGTCCCTCCAGATTAAAGTAGGAATGGTTGGTCATGTTGAAAATGGTATCCGCGTCCGCCTTCCCCTGATAATCAATCTGTATCTCATTGCCGGCCGTCAAAGTATAAGTCACGGCAATCTTGGCGTTTCCTGGAAATCCCTGATCCATATGCGGGCTGTCCAGCAGAAAAATCACCTTAGAATCCCCATCTACCTCATCTGTCCACGCATCCCACACCCTGTGCTGATAGCCGTTCTTCCCGCTGTGAAGATTATTCTCTCCCTCATTTTTCTCCAACTGATAGGCAATCCCTCCAATATCCACCTGACCGCCCTTGATTCGATTAGCGTTTCTGCCGATAACAGCCCCTATGCATGGGGAATTATCCTCATAGCCCGCCAATGTGTCATAGCCCAGCACAAGATCCCGGAATCTGCCTCTCTTATCCCGGAACCAGACGCTCACCAGGCAGGCGCCGTAATCCGTCACCGTACATTCCATAAAATCATTATAGAGCTTGTATAAATATGCCGTCTTGCCGTCTTTTGTCTTTCCAAATAACGATATCTCAATCCCCATCTCAGGCCCTCCCGCGCGTATCGCGCATAAATATTCCGCTTCAGCGTCCATCAGGGAAACGCGGATATCAGCGTTTCCTTAGTAAACGTCCTCATTATAACACAAGAAAAAGAAGGTGGAAAGCGTTGTTTTCCATCCTTCTTTTCCTTCAAAAAACGCCGGCAGCTTTCAGGCTATGCTGTTGCTGTCCAGTATGATCTGCAAGTTATCCGGCCAGAAAGTCTTCCGCCCTGGCAGACAGCACTTCCTCCAAAGAGGATGCCCCTATCGTGTGCACTTGATTGGAACCCTCCTCCCGGATATAGTATTCTCCGTTCTCATCCATATTGCCAATATAGAACACAATATCGCCGGACTGTGTATCATCGGATCCGCTGATCGTCCATATGCGGATCGTATAAGCCGGCTCCTCCAGCCCATAGGCTGCGAGGTCTGTCGCGTAATATTCCACGCAGGAACTATAATACATGCTTCCGAAATGATCCAGCAGAGAGGTCACTCCGTCTGAATCTGCTGTCTGTACCGCATCATCCTGGACAATTTCCCAGGCTGATGTCTCTTCCTCGGAACTTTCAGAGGATTCCTCCGCATCCGCCGCCGCAATCTCCAGTACGTATGGCTGCGTCTGAACATTTTCCGTACTCTCCGCATTCTCCATATTTTCCGCATTTTCTTCTTCCGCCGCTGTCTCGATCCGGATTCTGGCTATCTCATCCGCGGAAATTGACGGGAAGGTCTCCGCATCTACCAGGTCGTACAATTCTAATTCAAAGTCCAGGGGGATCGTGCTGCTTATTGTATAGACAACGTCGGTGTCCTCATCCAGATAGATATAATAATCTCCGGTAGATCCATTCATATTTCCAATGGTGATCGTATACTTCGTTCCCTGAGCATCTGTAACGGTTATAACATTGGACGGCTCATCCAATCCATAATCTGACAGATCCTCCACATTTTCCAGCCTGCGTGAATAGTCCACATCCTCCAAATCCATCAGCAGACTGGAGACCGTGTCATTATCTACCGGAAAGTTCTCATCTGCCGGATAGATCCAATCCCCATCGCCATTTCGTTCAAAGGCATATTCTGTCCCTTCATGCAGGAAGGAAAAGCCCTGTATGGTATCGGCACTCAGACTAAGCAGCTGCACCTCCATAGCCTCCTGTTCTTCCTGCGCCTCCTCATTTCTGTCATTAACTGTCCGGATAATCAGATAGCAGACGGCAAGAATGACGAACAGGACGACGGCTATCATCAGATTCCTTTTCTTCATCGCTTCCTCCTCTTATAGCATACAATGCCTCCGATCAGCAATACGCCTGCCGGGAGAATAACTGTGGTCATGATACTCCACGTATTGGCGGAGGCAGCCGTAATGGTCAGATACTCTACCTGCACGTCTTTAGGCTCAATGGACACGCTGGACTCATTCCCCACCAGCCAGGTGAGCGTATTCAGGAACAGGTCTTCATTTCCCCCGGCGACGGCTTCGTTCATCGTATCATCCAGAAGTCCCTCTGTCGTATAATATACGAGCCTCGTCTCGCTGTCGTCGTCATGGGTTTCTGTAATCGCAACGCCAAGGTTGAACGGTCCTGACGCGTCCCCGTCTTCTTGCGCGTAGGAAGTCATGGACTCCAGATCTGCCTTCTCATAAGAATCGGAAGACGTGGTGAGAAGGGGGGTGATTTCTAACGTCTCAGAAGCGCCGTCCAATGTGTCGATCGCCTGAGCGATCGGCATGAGCACATACCGGCTGCCGGACAGGGAAGAGGTGATTTCATGGCTTCCGAAGTCAGGCACAATGTACATGGGATTTTGTCCCATCACATAATTAGCATTTCCTTCCAGCACAATCCCTTCGGAGGGAGCCACGCCATATTCCTCCAGAATGGATGTGAAGTTCGGCAGCTCTTCCCCGGTATAGGTGGTAATAATCAGCGCATGTCCGCCTGCCGCCAGATAATCCTTGATCTTCTGGACCTCCTCCTCTGTATAGTCCTCGTAGGGTGAAAATAGGAAGAGGCAGTCAGCGTCGTCTGGAACCGCATCCGCAGTCATCAGATTAAGCTCTTGTATCTCAATATTTTCCTTTATGACCGCCTGCTCCATAGAACTGGATAAGGTAGCCTCATCGTGTCCGGTTACTTGGTACAAGACCGGCAGATCTTCCGATGTCACATAGTCGATGGCGCTTGTAAGCTGGCCTTCCCCGTCGAATTCTGTAATCGAGTAAGACCCGTAATAATCGTAGCTTCCTATAAAAATATCATCATAGCCGATCACTCGGCTCACATCACCGCTCTCCACAATCAGGCTGTTGTCGTAGACTGCATCTTCCGTATACTGGGAAGTGAAGGCAGGACTCTTCACAGGGTCCACATACTCTACCGTGATATGGCTGTTCTCCTCTTCATACTGGTCGAGCAGGCGCACAAGGCTGTCCTCCTCCTGTCCTTCCTGGGCGATGAGATAGACCGTTACGTCCTGGGATAAGCCTGACAGCAGCTCCTCTGTCTGTTCCCCAATGGTATACAGCCCAGTGCCGCTGATATCCCATTGTGTCATGCTGGCCGGAAGTTCACTTACCACAAGATTCACAGCCACAAGGGCTGCCAGGGCTGCCGCGGTATACACCAGGCTGTAGGACCCGTTCCTCCTGAGCTTCTTTCGCTGCTCTGGATTCTTGGGCAGTCTCTCCCTTTTTCCGCTTCTGGCTGTCTCTTGACCTTCCCCATTTGCGCGGGTGTTTTCTCTTCTGCGTTTCCACAGCTGAAATTTATGAAAATCCACTTTCCGCACCTCCTAACTCCATCTGCGCTTCTGTATCGACTGTATCGTTAAAAAAACGCCTGCGGCAATCACTGTCAGAAAATAGACCACAGATGTCAGATCAAGGACTGCCCCCGTAAAATCACCAAATCTCGAAGACAGGTCGAACATGCTCATCACTTTCTGGACGGCGCCTTCATACACGGCCGCGTCCGCCACATAGATCATAACGAGAACAGCCTCTCCTGCGGCGCACACGGCCAGGGGGACAAGCAGGCTCTTCATAAGCTGGTAGATGATATAGCAAATGACGAGAAGCAGAATCGTAAATGCAAGAAAAGACGCTGCCGCTGTGGTGGGGATCAGGCTTTCCAGGCCGCTCATCAAATAGAACAGTACAAGAACGCCAAAGCTTCCCACTGCGGCGATTACCTGATTTTCTGTCACAGAGGAGATGTACAGTCCGATAGCCAGGCAGGCACATCCCATCAGATAAAAACCCAGCAACGATGTATAGGACTGGGCAAATGACAGGCTGCCGTAAGCGGATAAAATAACGGGATACAGGCAAAAGACAAGAACCGGAACGGCGAACATGGCTGCCATTGCCAAAAATTTTCCCAGCACAATCTGATATACCGGAACCGGAGACGTCAAAAGAAGCTGATCTACCTTCTGCCTGCGTTCCTCCGCAAGTACCCGCATAGAAAGCATCGGCGTGGTAATCAGCATCGTAAACGCCGCCGACGCCAAGGTATATCCAATCAGCGGATAGCCATATCCCAGATTATATGCCGTAAAGTAAACGCCCACCACGACAAACAGGAAGGCCAGGAAGACATATCCTGTCATCGTGTGGAAATATGCGCAGAACTCCCTCTTAAAGATTGCCAGCATGCTTAGACGCCTCCTTCTCTCTTGACTCTTCCTCTGTCAGCTCCAGGAATACCTCCTCCAGACTCTTGGATACTCGTTCCATTCCCAGCAGAGGCACCTTGTTCTCCGCCATTTTGAAGAAGATGGCCTCCCGGATATCCGCGTTTTCTTTCGCGCAGACGAGAAACTGGCAGCAGCCTTCTTCCTTCCACCCTTCCGTGTATAGTCTTATCTCTTTTACATCTGGAATACTTCTTAGAAGGGATTCCGCCCGGTTTCTGGATTCCTTTACCGTCACTTTCAGCTCCTGTCCCGCTCCCATAAGCGAGCCAAGTCTTTCCGGAGAATCTTCTGCCACCAGCTTCCCGCGGGAAATGATTAGCACGTAATCGCATACAGCGCTTACTTCTGAAAGAATATGAGAGCTTAAGATCACCGTGTGATCTTTTCCCAGGCGTTTGATCAGATCACGAATCTCTATAATCTGCAGGGGATCCAGGCCGGCCGTGGGCTCATCCAGTATGAGAATATCTGGATTGCCGAGAAGCGCCTGGGCCAGGCCCACTCTCTGCCGGTACCCTTTAGACAAATGTTTGTTGAGCCGGTCCGCCACATCCACGATCTGTGTGCGCGTCATTGCTTCCTCCACCTGTCCCTGGCGTTCCTTCTTCGGAATTTTCTTCAGTTCGGCGGCGAACATCAACTGTTCAAAGGGACTCATATCCATGTACAAAGGCGGCACCTCCGGCAGATATCCAATATTCTTCTTGGCCTCCTCCGGTTCTTCTAATATGTCGTGTCCGTCAATAATCACGGTTCCCGATGTACTGGCCACATAACCAGTCATGATGTTCATTGTCGTAGATTTTCCCGCCCCGTTCGGTCCCAGAAAGCCGTAGATCTTTCCTTTCTCTATCGTAACATTCAGGTGATCGACCGCTACGTTCCCTCCGTAGCTTTTCACCAAATCCTTCACCTCTATCACGGCATTCTCCTCCTTTGCCTTCGTGTAGGAAAGCGCTGATTCATCAGCGTCTTCTTAGTATATCTGCCGTTTGTGTCCTTTTCTTCACAAAATTGTGAAAATTATGTGTCCCGGAAACCGGCTCCTCTGCTTAGGATTTGGGTATGACGGCCCTGAATGCGCAAGGCCGGCGCGGCAATTGCCGCGCCGGCCTTCAGACCATACTTATCATTTTCTTGTTTACATCCAGAATCACAGCCTGTCATAGGAACAGCTCATTCTCTTTGTGTCCTTCCAGCACCTTCCTCATAGCCTCAACTTTCGCTTTCAGTTCTTCCGGATTCAGCCTTCTCGCATGATTGGGACAAACCGCGATACAGCGCATACAGGAAATACATTGTTCCTTGTTCACCTCTGACGGATGGTCGGCTGGGATTGCCCCCACTGGACATTTCCTGGCACATACGCCGCAGCCTGTGCAGCCGTCGGATGCCTCCGGCTTCTGAGGGACTCCGTGATATTCCTTGTATGGGCGCTTCCCCGGAACCTTCAGCGGCTCCTTCCTGTCCTCCTTCAGCGCCTCCCTGATCTGATCGGCAAATTCCAGGAGGATTTTCCTGTCCTCTTCATCCGGCCTTCCCGCACCGAACTGACGCATGATCGAGTGCTCTGTCACTGCCGCCGCCGCGGCCTGGGGAAGGAATCCACAGGCTGTCAGTTCATCAGCAAGTTCCAGCATCGTATCGTCATACGCCCGGTTCCCATAGGCCACAAGCAGGACGGCTCTGGCTCCTTCCGCCCGCATCTGATGAAGCCTCTCTATCGCAGTCCCCGGCACTCTTCCCCCATAGGACGGAACAGATATGAGGCATACATCCTCTTCTCCGAACCGATACTTTCCCCAGTCCAGCGTCCGGTCACATAAATCTACAGTCTGTACAGGCTCCCCCAATCTGGAAGCTACAATATCCGCCGCCCGTTTCGTACCTCCTGTCGGGCTGAAGCAGATCGAATAGATACCCATTGTTATACCCCCTTTTCTGGCCTTTCTCACGACCGAAGCCGGAATGTCCTGCCGGCAAACCGGTACACGAGAATACATGCTATTATACAGTATACCACACAGAATGCCGTACACAAGATACCGAACAGAAAATTCGGAACCCGAAGCTGCATCATTACAAAACAGATCAGATACGTGGCCCACAGGATCAGTCGGTATGTTCCGTTTTTCATCTCGGTCTCCCCATTATATGGCTGGAGCAGATAATAGATTGTCAGATAATGTACCGAGAAAAATATGCTGAGTGCCAAAATGGATATTATGATCACCAAATAGTCAGCCGGCTCCTGAGTACCCCCTGACAGGTACAGGAGCAGGGCCAGCCCCGGCCCTATAACGATTCCGGGGAGCAGATTGACCTTAATGATTTCCCGAAGCCGCAGAACAAATAGGCGGATAATTGCCTCTGGCGTCTTGAAAAAGGAATAGGTCAGCATACTCCTGTCGCAGTTCATGAACAGCGCCTGTGTAAAGGACGTCCCTCGGTTGATCGCATACATAATAAATACGAAATAAGGCAGAAAAACCATCAGCAGCTCATTGAGTCCCTGTGACACGCTCGGTATCTGTACAACCGCTGCTGCCAGGCCCGCTACAATCAGCCCGGCTATCCCGGCTATCCTGACCGAAGACTTCCACAGGATTTTCTGGTGCCTCTTCACAAACAATTCATTGAAGAATTCAAACCCCTTCCTGCCGCTTACAATCTTACTGTTCTCTGATATCAGCTTCCGATTCTGCTCCTGTACAGCCTTCGCCGTCACCTGACGCAGGCTGGTTCCCTCTCTCTTCGACCGAAGCAATTCTTGGAACATTGGGCGGTATTCTGTAAATTTCACGGCCTTCTTCCAGCATACGGCCCCCGCAGCGACAGCCGCCGCACAGCCGGCGATAAAAACCCATTCCGGCATCACCACTTGGATACACGGCAGGGCGTAGGCCGCCGCAAGCAGGACAGCCCCCAGGATCCATATCCATTTCTCCGGCAAATTCTCATTCGTGGCCTTCCTGTGTTTCTCGTAATCCCACAGGCCATATCCTGCTACACACAATTTGCAGCCGGCCGCGAACAGTGGGATAAGGATGCATACATACCAGGGAAGGCCGGCCGACAGACCGAAGATCAGTCCGCATGCCAGAAAACCGATCAGTACCTTTCCCAAAGCGTAAGTATAATCCGTCAAGGCATACCTTCTGGCATCCATCCGCATCAAGATAATAGCATAATATTTATCGTTGGTCGGGTTAAACAAGTATGTATTGTAAAAGGCCCCCAGGATGGTTAGGAAAAATAGGATATGCAGGAAGACAGCAGATCTGTCCGCGCTCTCATACAGCCCGGCGGCGAAACTAATCATCAGCAGAAAGTAGAGAAGCTTCCCTGCAAATACCGTAATCAGTTCCCATATTGCCGCCAGCAGTCCGGCAAATAGTTTCAGCCCTCTGCTGCGGTAAGCACCCACACCCACCAGCTTTCCGATCAGCGGTATCTGGCGGAAGGCGAAGACAATTCCATTGACACGGTAAGCGTTTTTCAGTCGGAACGCAATCTTAAATGTCTGCAGCATGCTCTTCCTCCTTCAGTGCTTCCAGGATTCTCTCCTTGAATTCTTTGCTGTCCATATTTTCTTTGTTCACGGCTTCAAGCTCTCCATGGCTCAGCAGGACGATCTCATCGCACAGATCCAGCGCCAGATCCATAATGTGGGTAGAAAAAATGATAATCGTGTCTTTCTTATCTGCGCGAAGCAGCTGCTTCATCTCCTCCGCGACCACCACGTCCAGCGAAGTGAGCGGTTCATCCAGGAGCAGAAGCTTAGGCTTGGCAATCATATTGACCAGCATCTGCATCTTATTCTTCATACCATGAGAGTAATCTCTCAGCAGCCTGTCCCTGTCCTCTTCTTCAATGCCGATCATATCAAAATAGGTATCCAGAGGCTGAATGTCAGGAATGCTGTCTTCATTGATCTCGACAAAAAATTTCAGAAATTCCCTTCCCGTTAGGAATTCCGGGACTGTGGGGGTGGACAGCACATAGCCGATTTCTTCCGGCCGCAGAAGCCGCGGCCTGCCGTCTCTCACCAGATAAAACTGTCCGCCGTCAGCGGGGACGTCCCTATTCAGACAATTGAACAGCGTCGTCTTGCCCGCACCATTTCTTCCCAGCAGGCCATAGATTTTGCCCTCCTCGAAGGTAAAGCTAATATCCCGCAGCACTTCTTTCTTGTCATACTTTTTCGCAAGATGCTCTATGACAAATCTTGTATTCTCTTCCCTAATTTCCATTCTATTCTCCTTTTCTCTTTGTACTTTCTTTTTGTATTATTTGAATAACATAATAATACAATAATCAGAGAAAAAATGCAAGATATAAAGATGCAGGACCGGATAGGGGAACAAGCAGGCTTGCCTGCCAAGAGAGCCGCTTCCCAAGCGTATCGCGCAAAACAAAAACCTGCCATTTTTCATCTATGGCAGGTCTTCTTTTCCTTTTCCAATTCTTCGATCTGGATCACCGCACAGTCCAGCAGAAATCCCATACTGTAGTTCTCTATCCCGGCCACCCGGTATTTGCAGGCATTTACCGGAATGAGAACTTTCCAGGCTCTGCAGCTTCCCACTGCCTGAGCCATTGCCGGGGTAACTTCTCCATACAGGGCATCTGCGGCCATAATTCCGATGGGGCCCACGACGTAATCTGCGTCCCTCGTATTCACAAGAACCGGATTCTCCCCTGTAGCCGCGGCATCTGCCCCAGCCTTCAGCATAGCGGCGGAGGCAGTGCTGTTTGTTCCCACAGCAATGATCTCTCCCCCATATCCGCTCTTGCGCAGCCGTTCAATAAACTGACTTCCCATCCGTCACCCTTGGCCGTCAATGACTACCACTTTCATGTCCTGTCCTCCCCTTTCCCTTTCTCAGCAGATGATACTGCGGACACATGATCTTATGAGCCGACCCTTGACAGTATACTCACAGACTGATATACACTGGTATCATGATACCCTACTTCACAAATTATGGCAACTGTTGGATTTATCATTCGGCCGGGCAGGACGGCTGCCGCTGCTGCCCAGCCGTCCCCTGCCCAGCCGCGCATGCGTACCGTCATGCACACGCACTCCAATTCAGGCGCTGATGGCATTGCCGGTATAGAGCTGATAGTAACGTCCCTTCTCTTCCATCAGCTGGTCATGAGTTCCCCGCTCAATGATTCGTCCCTGCTCCAGCACCATGATGCAGTCTGAATTTCGAACTGTGGACAGCCTGTGGGCGATGACGAAGGTCGTTCTTCCCTTCATCAGCTGATCCATGCCATTTTGGACAAGCGTCTCTGTTCTCGTGTCGATGGAGGACGTAGCCTCATCAAGAATCAGCACCGGCGGATCGGCGACAGCCGCCCTCGCGATGGCCAAAAGCTGTCTCTGCCCCTGACTTAAATTTGCTCCATCTCCAGTGAGCATCGTCTGGTAGCCTTCAGGCAGATGGCGGATGAAGCTGTCGGCGTTGGCGAGCTTTGCCGCCTGAATGCACTCTTCATCGGTGGCATCCAATCTTCCATAACGAATATTATCGATCACCGTCCCTGTGAACAAGTGCGTATCTTGCAACACCATCCCAAGAGACCGTCTCAAGTCTGCCTTGCGGATCTTATTAATGTTGATGCCGTCATAGCGGATCTTCCCGTCCTGTATGTCATAGAAGCGGTTGATCAGGTTGGTGATCGTCGTCTTTCCTGCCCCAGTGCTTCCTACAAAGGCGATCTTCTGCCCAGGCGTCGCGTACATCTTAATATTGTGCAGAACCGTCTTTCCTTCTTCATAGCCGAAGTCCACGTCGTCAAATACCACATCTCCCGTCAGCTTCGTGTATGTGACCGTTCCCTCTGCTTTGTGGGGATGCTTCCACGCCCATACGCCCGTACGTTCCGTTGTCTCTGTCAAAGTGCCGTCCGGACCCTCCTTCGCGTTTACCAGTTCCACATAGCCGTTGTCTTCTTCCGGCTGTTCATCCATCAGCGTGAACACTCTCTCCGCTCCCGCCATAGCCATTACGATGCTGTTCATCTGCTGGCTGATCTGGGTAATCGGCTGCGTAAAGCTCTTGTTCAGCGTCAAGAAGGATACGAGGGTTCCCAGTGTCAGTCCCGAATAGCCTCCCAGCGCCAGGAGCGCCCCCACCACCGCGCAGAGCACATAGCTGATATTGCCCAGGTTGGCGTTTAAAGGCATCATAATATTCGCGAATGTATTGGCGTTTTTCGTACTCTCCCGAAGTTCATTGTTGATTTTCCGAAAGTCTTCCAGGCTCTTCTCTTCATGGCAGAATACTTTTACAACCTTCTGCCCTTCCATCATCTCCTCAATGTATCCGTTAACCTTACCGAGATCCCTCTGCTGCTTTACGAAGTAGGTTCCAGACTTGCCGCCGACCTTCGATGTAGAAAACAGCATAAGCCCAATCATACACAGGGTGATCAGCGTCAGCGGGATATCCAGCACAATCATGCTGAAGAATGTGGTGACAATGGTCACTCCTGAGTTAATTACCTGGGGGATACTCTGGCTGATCAGCTGCCGGAGAGTATCTACGTCGTTGGTATATACGGACATGATATCGCCGTGTGGGTGTGTATCAAAATATTTAATAGGCAGGGATTCCATATGAGAGAACAGCTCTACTCTCAGTCTCTTCATCGTTCCCTGGCTGACATTTACCATAATCCGGTTATAGCTGTAAGCGCACACGATCCCAAGGCCGTAAGTCGCGGCCAGAGAGAGAAGCGCGTTTCTAAGCCCAGTGAAGTCAGGGTTATCCGACTGTACCAGAGGCACAATGTAATCGTCAATCAGACTCTGAAGGAACAGCGTCCCTCTCAGCGTACACACTGCGGAAGTCAAAATGCAGACTACGACTACAAAGAAAGAAAACTTATAATTTTTCAGCATATATCCCAGTACCCTCTTCAGGATACGTCCTGGATTCTCTACTCTCTTGCCGGAACGCACCCCACGCATTCCCGGCCCTCTCATTACTCTCGCCTGTCCAGCCATCAGTCTGCACCGTCCTTTCCTTCATGGTCAAAATCTCCGCCGCCTCCATGTACTTGCGTCTCATAGATATCCCGGTAAATCTCATTGGTTTCAAGCAGCTTCTCATGGGTATCAAATCCGTCCACATGGCCGTCATCCAGCACCAATATGCGGTCCGCATCCTGAACGCTTGTAATTCTCTGGGCAATAATCAGCTTGGTCGTCCCAGGAATTTTCTCAGCAAACGCCCTGCGGATGTTGGCGTCTGTGGCTGTATCCACGGCGCTTGTAGAGTCGTCCAGGATGAGGATCTTCGGCTTCTTCAGCAAAGCCCTGGCAATACAGAGTCTCTGCTTCTGGCCTCCGGACACGTTCGTGCCGCCCTGTTCAATCCACGTATCATATCCGTCTGGGAAGCGGTTAATAAATTCATCGGCGCAGGCAGCATGGCAGGCCTCTTTACATTCTTCCAGCGTAGCGTCCTCTTTGCCCCAGCGCAGGTTATCCAGTATCGTCCCAGAGAAAAGTACATTCTTCTGCAGCACAACGGCCACCTGGTTCCTCAACATTTCCATATCATAGTCCCGCACGTCTCTTCCGCCTACATATACGGATCCTGCTGTCACATCATACAGCCTGCTTATCAGATTCACGAAGCTGGATTTTCCGCATCCGGTGCCTCCGATAATGCCAATGGTCTCTCCCGCGTGAATGTGCAGATCAATATCATGGAGAGTATCTTCCCCGGATCCCTTCTTATAAGAAAAGTTCACATGATTAAAATCAATGCTTCCGTCCGCGATCTCAGTGACTGGATTCTCCGGATTTACCAAATCCGCTTTCTCCTCCAGTACTTCCGCAATCCTCCGGCCGCTGGCCGCACTCATCGTAATCATCACGAAGATCATGGAGAGGATCATCAGCGACATCATCACACTCATCAGGTAGCTGAACATGGAAGTCAGCTCTCCTGTGGTCAAATCTCCTACGACAATATAATGCGCCCCGAACCAGGACAGGGAAATGATACAGCCATAGATCACAAGCATCATCACAGGGCTGTTCAGAGCCAGGAAGCCTTCCGCCTTGACAAACAGGCGGTACAGATTATCCGCTGCTTTCTGGAATTTCTCGTTCTCATGGGCCTCCCGGACAAATGCTTTCACCACACGAATTGCCGACACATTTTCCTGTATGCTCGCATTCAGGTCGTCATATTTGCGGAATACCTTGTCGAATATCTTTGTCGTGCTGCCCATAATCAGGAACAAGGCGACAGCCAAGAAAACGATGGCTACGAGAAATACAGAACTCAGCTGCACGTTGATGAAAAAGCACATGCACATACTGCATATCAGCATCAGCGGCGCCCTCACCGCAATGCGGAGCACCATCTGGTAGGCCATCTGCACGTTAGTCACATCTGTCGTCATACGGGTAACCAGTCCAGCCGTGCTGAATTTGTCAATATTGGAAAAAGAAAATGTCTGGATGTTCTCATACATCCCCTCTCTCAAGTTACATGCGAAGCCCGATGAAGCCGCAGCCCCGAAGCCGCCTGCCAATACTCCGAACAGCAGGCTCAGCATCGCCATTACGATCATAATTCCTCCGTAGAAATAAATCTGTCCAATATCCCCCGCCTCGATTCCCTTATCAATAATCTGGGCAGTCACGAAGGGGATCAGCACTTCCATCAGCACTTCCAGCGCTGTGAAGACCGGCGTGAGCAGGGAAACGGTCTTATATTGTTTTACCTGCTTTAATAATGTCCTTATCATGTTGGTTCCTCCTTGCAGTCTCTGTTTTCAAGTTTTTAATCATAATCTCCAGGCATTCTTTTACCGTCTGCAGCTGCTCCGGCGGGATTCCCTGGCACATACATCTCTGCTCTTCTGCTACGCCTTTATCAATCTGCTGTTTGATGTCCAGAGCTTTCTGTGTCACAACAATCCATTTCTTGCGGTCGTCCAACGGATTCTCTTCATATCTTACCAGACCTTCCTGCTTCAGCGATTTCAGAACGCCGGATATAGAAGCCTTCGATATTCCAACTTGCTCATGCATATCCGTGGCGCAAATGTGCTGATCTCTGTGGGCGAATAGGTAATCCAGCACATAGCTCTGGCGGATATTCAGAGTGATTCCGCTCTCCATCATATGCTCCCTTCCCCTGCGCTGCATCAGGGCAGACAGCTTCTTGAAGTACCACATCAGATAACAATCCTCCATTCCGTATGCACCTCCTTTGTTCCTAGTCTGGGCAGAATCTGTTCAGCCGGCAAATTGTTCAGTTCCGAACAGTTCTGCTGTAAACTATTGTATTCATTTTTTCTTGAAATGGAATTCAAAAAATGTTATTATTGATAAACAAATTTTATTAATAGTTTGAAACGCCCTATAGATTGGAGTGATTTTATTTGAATACCTTTCAGCTTTCTTGCTTCATCGCCGTCGCGGAGACTTTAAATTTTGCCAAAGCCGCAGAGACCCTCCACGTCACGCAGCCGGCTGTCACCCATCAGATACAGTCTCTGGAGTCTGAATTAAATACAAAGCTCTTCCGCCGTTCTACACGTTCCGTCGAAATCACAGCCTCCGGCATAGCATTTCTCCATGACGCCCGCAGCATACTTGCGATTACGGACCGCGCCAGACGACGCTGTCTAGATCCAGAAGGGATGAATATTCAACAGTTCTCTATTGGCTGTCACAGCTTCACGCACTTATTTGCTCTTCCAGATATTCTAAGAGAATTGTCTCATCTCTACGCCAACCTGCATCCAACGCTGCGTGTCGTTCCCTTTCAATATCTCTACCGGCTGCTGGGGGAGGAGGATGTGGACGCTATCATTGGTTTTCAAGAGCAGAATGAAAAAAGAGTCCCCGGTGTATACCAGGAACTCATCAAGGTACCTATCGTATGCCTGTGTACGCCTGACAATCCGCTCTGTGCCCTTGGAAGTGTGCGAATGAAGGATCTATCCGCTCAGCCTCTCATTCTCCACAACCCCATCCGGACGCCTGGGACGCTCACTGGCCTGCAGGCTGCCCTGATCGAAGGCCGGTCGGCATCCGATCTTTATTTCTGTGATATCCCGGAATCTGCCATCGTACTAGCCAAGGCAGGCCTAGGCATCTCGATTCTTCCAAATCTTCTGATTCCTCCAGACTCCGGGCTGGTACATCTGCCCCTGGTCGATGGAGTAATACGAGAAGCATCCTTCGGAGTATATTACAAGGGCACGAAAGGCAATCCGGTACTGAAATCTTTCCTTGCTCTGATGCAGGAACATTTTGCCGCTTCCAACAGTGAAGCTGTCCTATCCGTCCCTCCGTCTGCCGGCGCCGGATTATAAATCATCAATCTTCATTCTGTCAATCTCGCTCTCCTGTTTGGCCCGATTCCTGCCCGCTCTCCCGGCCACAAAATAGACCAGGAACAAGAGAGCTGCCAGCACCAGGGCATATATACCAAGCAGGAAGAAAAAGCAGGCGGCGGCGACCGGCAGCGCAAGCGCCGCCTTGCTCTGCCTCTTGGAGAGGACATATTCCACACCGCACAGAATCAGCGGGACCGCTATCATAAGAATTGTTATCAAAATGATAATATTGCTTGTAACTTCCACTCTCTAATCTCCTCCCTTTCTCTTCCGGTATTCTCCCACAAGAAGTTTCGCCGTATCAAAATCGATCTTCTCGTTGACTGCCAGACGCTTGATTAACGTAATATACGGATCTTCTGAATCATTTTCAGACAATCTTATCTTCTGAATCAGCCTATCCAGGCGCAGCCTCACAGTCGGATAAGTCACGCCGTACTGGGACGCAATCTCTTTTAGAGAACCGGAAGCCAACAAAAACTTCTTGATAAACACAACATCTTCTTCTTCCAAATCAGCCATCCATGCCGGCACAAGCTCGATTGCCATTTTTGTTCCATCCCTCTTCTCTGTTTTAATTAATTTAATTATATTCTTTAATTTTATTAAAGTCAATATTAAATTTTATTTTAATAAAATTCAAATTTGATTAGTTTTAACTAACTTATTATCAATAAACAATTTGATCTTTTCCCCATCTCTTAAAATAATTTCTTCAATAAAGCATAACCATTCTTCATTTGGTAATATCTTTTTTACGCTAATCCTCACTTAGCGGCCTTCTGCAGTCTTCATTCACAATCAGTATTCGTCTTCTTCCTCTCCTGGCCTCCAAGCCTGGCCAAACTGCACATCCTTGAACAAGGCAGCCAGCCCTGTTATCTGCTTCAGACGCAGCAATTCATCCTTATCCATTCCCAAATGCTTGCATATCCACGCATCCGATCTTCCCAATTCATGCAGTTCCGTGATGATATTGCTCATCAAATCCACATCGTGGCTTCCCCTTGCGCGATTGTGACGGATAGTACTGGCCATCCGCTTGTCCAGCGGCTTATCAATAACAGATACCGGAAGCATGCCTCCTTCCCGTTCATAGATATCTTTATGATCCAGCATTACCCGATATCGATGAAATCCATCTACTATAATGTATCTGTCGGCTTCTTTGTCATAATAACAGACAATCGGCATCGTATAACCGTCCAGCTTGATGCTCTCATACAGCAGGCGCATCTCCGGCGGCGCCACGCTGTTGGGATTGTAGTCATTTGGGTCAATTTTCTCGATTGGAACCGGTATTACCTTGTATACGGGACTCTTATATCTCCTCATTCTCGATTTCTTCCTCCCATCCTTTGTATTTTTTCCGGATCCTCTCCACGATCCGCTTCTGTTCCCTTGTAAGACCGAATCCCATAAAACGGCAAATATGGTCATTTTTCAGAATGCAGAAGCACATCCTCTTCCAGCTTGGGATATCCTTTGTGGACTTGATATCATCTGTATTATCTGGAATTTTCCCCACGAAGACTACCCGGGTCTTCTTGCTAAGTGTGTAATTGGACACCCCATTCCGGCGGATATGATATCCATGTTCTTCCAGTTCCCGAATCGTATCTTCATCCAGCCCGCCGCCGGTCTTCCTCCAGAATTCAATGGATGTATTAAATTTCTGAATATAGTTGTTGCGAATACGCGACGGAAGCGTGTCCAAGAGAAATATCGTATAGGATTTCCACGTATGTCCATCGGGAAGCGTGACATTTCGGTATCCCATCGCCTTTGTCTTGCCATAGATACTTGCGAAATTAGCCCCTCGGACTCTGCCGACAAGCTTGACCCATATTTCAGGATCGATGACACGATATAGATTCAATGCATCCTTGGAATAGTCGTTGAACGGTGAAGCCACCCGCATCTGGGAAAGCTTCAGCCCTGCTTTATAATAGAGATCATATAGATGATTGTAATCATAACCGAAGAGATAGTTGGCATGCCAGATATCCTGGGAAGTCCAGTCATAGAGAGGCGAAGCGCACCACACATCTTTGAACTGCCTGCTGATCCAGCACTCTCCTTCATAGCCATACCGTTTATTTAAAAACCCGCTGTAGCGCTGAAGGGATTCTTCCGCCCGCATTCCTAGCAGGCAGACTGTTTTCTTGTCACCATGGGAGATCCGATACCATCTTCCGAACTGCTTTGCCAGATCCTCCTGATGCATCCGGTACCGGTATGTGGTCATCGGATTATTCTTCAGATTCATCACATAGGGCTTGTCCGGCATCTTTCTTACCCAGCTGTCTTCCTTTGTATCGTCCCAAGGATACCAATACATCTCGTAGTTGCTGACTGCAGTTCTCGTAGCCATGGGAAGGCATACCCAGTAGGGTTCTACCTCATCTTGAATACGCTCAAACGTGCGCTCCACATATTGTGTGGTCACCGTATACTGTGCCTCAAAGTCCTGATGGAAAACTCCGATTTTCCTGTCTGGATAATGCTTCTTCTGGAGGTCCAGTGTCATCTCCAGGAGAAGTCCGCTGTCCTTGCCGCCGGAAAAAGACACATAAATATTATCAAATTCTTCAAACACATATCTCATACGTTCCTGGAACGCTTCGTATACATTTTGTTTGAGATATTCCTTCACCATATATAAAGAATCCCCCAGTGTTAAATTGCAGAATTACCATATTATGGTATTTCCTTTTGTTGGATAATGTAACACAAAATCCGACAAAATTCAACACTGAGGCATTCATTCGCCATATACTCTGTAATAGTCCAGCCTCACAGCTGCATTGTCCAAATATATGCGTGCAAACTGCAGTTCCAGCAGTTTGACTCTTATCACTGATCCGCGGTGCCGGAAGCTTCCTTCAGTATTTCTTTCATCGTATGCCATCCAAGCACCGCACATTTTACTCTCGCCGGCATATGGGAGATATCCCGCAGAGCCGACGCCTCTTCCAGTTCTTCTATTTCTTGTTCGGAAGCATTCCCCTTAATCATCCTCAAAAAAATATCTGACAGGCGCACTGCCTCCTTCTGGGTGCGTCCAATGACAAGCTCCAGCATCATATCGGCGGACGCCTGGGAAATGGCACAGCCGTCTCCGACAAAAGCGCCGCCGGTAATCACTCCGTCTGTAATTTTTAACTTCAGCGTGATATGGTCTCCGCAGCTTGGATTCACCCCTTCCAGGGTAAAATCCGCGTCCTCCAGATCATGCTTGTACATCGGATGCAGATTGTGTTCCGTGAGAACTGCATTATAAAACGTTCTATTCTCCATATCCCATTCTCCTCCTCACCGTAGACACACTTTGCAGAAACCTGTCCGCATCCTCGGCGGTATTATACAGATACAGGCTTGCTCTGACTGCGGCAGGCACGCCCAGATATTCCATCAGCGGCTGTGCGCAGTGGTGTCCGGCCCGAACTGCTACATGATCGGTATCCAATATGCTGCTTACATCGTGGGAGTGAACGCCGTCCACCGTGAAGGTGATAATCCCGCAATGTTCTTTCGCCTTCTTAGAACCCAGCACATGAATATGGGGTATTTCTTCCATTCCACGGAGCACATATTCCGTCAGTTTTTCTTCTCTCCGCTGGATTTCCTCAAAGCCAATATCCTGCAGATACTCAATGGCCGCCTGAAGCCCTGCTGCTCCTGCCGCATTCACTGTCCCCGCCTCGAATTTCTGCGGAAGGGGAGCAAAGACAGCCTCTCTTCGGCTTACAGACGCTATCATTTCTCCTCCTGTCAGAAAAGGAGGCATCTTCTCCAACAGCTCCCTTCTGCCATATAATACGCCGATCCCCATCGGGCCCATAAGCTTATGTCCAGAGAAAGCCAGGAAATCCACGTTCAATTCTTGTACGCTAATCGGAAGATGAGGAGCGCTCTGTGCAGCGTCCAGTATCACTGCAGCTCCCTGTTCATGAGCCAGCTTAACAATCTTCTCAATTGGCATCAGGCTGCCGAGTACATTCGATACTTGGGCGACTGCTACCAGCTTCGTCCTCTCCGTGATGGCCTCCGACAATTGCTCATCCGTTACCGTCCCATCTGGGCCGCATTCCAGAAACCGCAAGGCCGCCCCTGTCCTGGCGGATACCATCTGCCAGGGAAGAAGGTTGCTGTGATGTTCCAGAATACTCACAACAATCTCGTCCCCGGCATGCAGATTGTGCAGTCCATAGCTGTAAGCGACTAAGTTCAGGCTCTCTGTCGTGTTGCGTGTAAAGATGATCTCTTCCGGATGTGCCGCATGGAGGAACTCCTGCACAGCCCTTCTTGCTTTTTCATAGCAGTCTGTCGCCTCCAGGCTCAGATCATAAAATCCTCTCAGGGGATTGGCATTATGTCTCTCATAGAACGTCTGCTCTGCCTGGATAACACAGGCTGGCCGCTGGGCTGTGGCCGCGCTGTCCAGGTAAGCCCCTTCCCAGCTGCGAAAGATCGGGAAATCCTTCCGGTAAGGATTCTCCAGTAGCCATCTGTTTTCCTTCATGCTCTTATCCGCTGCCTTATCTGCCATACTGTTCACCTCCCCTTCTTTCTATATAAGCCTCTGCCAACCCCGCCGTCTTCTCATCTTTGATTTTTGCGCACAGACTTCCGATCCTGGCACGCGCCATCATTTGGGCTGCCTCATCTAATGTCATGCCGCGGGAACACAGGTAGAAAAGCAATTGTTCATCTAATTGTCCCAGCGTAGCCCCGTGGCTGCCCTGCACATCTTCCTCTTGGCATAAGATAAGGGGAATACTCTTATTCTCCACATCCTCCCCCAGCAAGAGGGCGTCTTCCTGCTCTTCTCCATTGGCACCTCTGCAGCCTGTCTGAAAATCTATCGTCTGCCTCAGCAGTTTCTTTGCCCCGTCCCATAGGACGCCTTTGGCGTCGATTCTGCTCTCCGTCTTTTCCCCTTTGTGAAGCGCCGCATAATTCATATCCAGCCCCTGACCTTTCCGGCCTTCGTACCCGATCTCTGCCACCATACGGCTAGCTTTCCCGTCCAGGCGAATCTGGCAGCCGGAATAGACGGTTCGGTACCCAAGGAACAGCTGCAATATTTCAATGTCTGCCCCTTCTTCCGCCGTGCCGCTGATGTCGTTCAGACACATATAGTCCTCTCCCAGCAAAAACAGCTGTACAAGGCGGACGCAGGCCCCTTTTTGGGCACGGATTCTCGTCTGCACAGCAGCTACCCCGCCGGCATCCATGCATGAATCGGCATCCATAAATACTGTCATGCGGCTTCCTTCCTCAGCCTCAATCATCAGCCTGTTTCCCTGTCGTTCTCTGTCCCCATACTCCAGATGGATACGGATTGTCCTATCCTCATTCGGACATGCATTGAGCCTCACAGAGGAAATGCCCGCGTTCTCCATCAGAAGGTCCATATCCTTGCCCAGGCCGCTGCTTATCTCTTTTGATGAAAATAACGCCGCCGATTCTCTGCTCTTCCCGAACATTTTTGTTCTGCTGCCTGTCTCTATCACAGCCCTCCCTTCTCCATCCAGATCCACGCTCTCCA
>CALWRT010000079.1 GCA_944384015.1 uncultured Lachnospiraceae bacterium
TTACCTGTACATGCCTGCCGAAGCCGGCATATACCATTAGTATGAGCGCGCACGGAAAAAGTATACCTCCGCTTATCCCGTCAGGGCATTCATTGTCCTATATAGAAAAGGAGTATTCCGCGCCGTCTTGGCGTCGGAATACTCCGTCAGTTGATTAATTATCAAGAAGTTTGTTCTCGTTATTCCAGCTATAGAGTTTGCGAAGTTCCTCTCCAACAATCTCAAGCTGATGATTTGCCTCAGATCTTCTCTTGGCAAGGAAGTTGGTGCAGCCGATCTGATTCTCAAGCAGCCAGTTGCGGGCGAATACGCCTTCCTGGATATCTTTCAGGATCTGTTTCATAGCCTTCTTCGTGTCCTCGGTGATAATCTTCGGTCCAGTAATATAATCTCCGTACTCCGCTGTGTTGGAGATGGAATAGCGCATGCCCTTAAAGCCGCACTGGTAGATCAAATCTACAATCAGCTTCATCTCATGGATACACTCAAAATATGCGCTCTCTGGCTCATATCCAGCTTCTACCAGCGTCTCGAACCCAGCCTTCATCAGCGCGCACACGCCGCCGCACAGAACCGCCTGCTCTCCAAAGAGGTCTGTCTCTGTCTCCTCACGGAAAGTAGTCTGCAGAACGCCGGCTCTTGCGCCGCCGATTGCCAATGCATACGCCAGAGCCATATCATGTGCCCTGCCCGTATAGTCCTGCTGTACCGCAATCAGGCAGGGAACTCCCTTGCCCTCCTGGTACTGGCTTCTCACTGTATGTCCGGGAGCCTTCGGCGCAATCATAGTCACGTCCACATTCTTCGGAGGGACGATCTGATTGAAGTGAATTGCAAAACCATGGGAGAACATAAGCATATTGCCCTCTTCCAGGTTCGGCTCAATCGACTCTTTGAACAGCTGAGCCTGCTTCTCATCATTGATGAGAATCATAATGATATCTGCCCTCTTAGCAGCCTCAGCCGCCGTATATACCTCAAATCCCTGAGCCTCAGCCTTCGCCCAGGACTTGCTTCCTTCATAGAGTCCAATAATAACGTTGCACCCGGATTCTTTCGCGTTCAGCGCCTGTGCATGTCCCTGGCTTCCATAGCCGATTACCGCAATTGTCTTGCCTTCCAGCAAGGACAGATTACAGTCTTCCTGATAGTAAATCTTCGCCATTTTCTTTTCCTCCTCTAAAAATAATGCAATAATTTATTCGTTAAAGGTATTACCTCTAGCAAACAGCGTCCATCGCCTTAATCTAAATACTGAACTCCCTCAGAACCTCTCGACAGGGAAGCAATTCCTGTGCGGGCAAGCTCTAGTATCTCGTACTTCTCAAGCAGGCTGATAAAGGCATCCACCTTGCTCTGGTTGCCGGTGAGCTCAATAATCAGGGAATCTGTAGCCACATCAATAATCTTCGCCCGGAAAATGTTCACCACCGACAGAATTGCCTGACGGTCGGTGTCCGCGGCCCGCAGCTTCAGCATAACAAGCTCCCTGGACACGGACGACTCCGGCGGAAGCGTCCTGATGGAGCGTACATCCACAAGCTTATTCACTTGTTTCTCAATCTGCTCCAGAATGCTGTCCTCCTCCCCGCTTGTGACAATCGTAATCCTTGTAAACCTCGGATCAGCCGTCACACCGGCGGTGATACTGTCAATATTATAGCCTCTTCTGCTGAACAGCCCGGCAATCCGGCTGAGTACGCCGGAAGTATTGTCAACAAGCAATGACAGAACTCTTGTAGCCATATCGATCTTCCCCTTTACGTACTTATCAAGATCAGTCATTCCATACATAAGTCATCTGAACCCTATCCATTATGTACAAAAGACAGTATTGATAAAATATTATGAAATATGCCGCCGCAGCATATTTAAATTCTCTTAATCTTAGCAAGATTTGTCCTATTTGTCAATATGAATTCTTTACTTTTCTATCGTTGTAACTTGTTAAAGTAATGAAAGAAATTCCTTAATTCTCTTGCCGGAAGCAGCGGAAAGATTTATAATTGCATTTAGCTGCCGTCCATGGCAGCGCCTGTTGCCATATGAACAGCCATCTTCTTAAAGGCGGAGCCGGCGTATCGACCGGCATATCTGCCCATAAGAGATCGTCAATTTTGTATTATCTGGAGGATTTATAGATGAAAACATCGGCACAGCTTCGTAATCTGCTGCAGTCCATTGACCGTAAGAGCTATCCTGCCTACAAATCTTTGGCCGGACAGTACTCCTTCGGCGACTATACGTTATCTATCGACCATGTGCAGGGGGATCCATTTGCCTCTCCCTCCCGCCTGAGCATACACATTGCCCACGATAAAGCTGGATTTCCTCATAAATACTGGGACAAGGAGCATACGCGCATCGCCCTGCAGAATTATGTGACAATCCAGTTCTGCCGTCAGGCCGACGCCTTCTCTTTCAAGGCGAAGGGTTCCGGCAAAAGCGGCCTGCTCACGGTGAGCAGGCCAGGCCAGGAGGTATTGGAGAGAACCGCCTGCAGCTTTGAAAAAGACCGCATTGTCGTCCGCTTCCAGGCCGGATTCCCGGCCAACGGCCGCACGATCAATGCCAGAGAACTGGACAAAATTTTATTTGACTTTCTTCCCCAATGTGTCAGCCGGGCATGCTGTTATCGGAATCTCCCGTCTGCAGCGATTGAAGAAGTATTTTGCTTGGCAGAGGATCAGGAATATATCCGTACGCAGCTTCCTATGCGTCATCTAACCGCATTTGTTGCTGACGGCTCTATTCTGCCTCGCAAGAGCGGGGCGTCTGATCTTCCTATGAAAGACGGCATTCCTTTTGAGACGCCTGCCAGCCTGGCTGTCACCCTTCATCTTCCCCATCGGGGGCCTGTAACTGGAATGGGAATCCCGGAAGGCATCACCCTTATTGCAGGAGGAGGATACCATGGCAAATCCACTCTGCTGAAAGCTCTCGAGGCAGGAGTCTACAACCATATTGCCGGCGACGGACGAGAGCTGGTCATCACAAATGCCTCTGCGCTGAAGCTGCGGGCAGAGGACGGGCGTAAAATCAAAAACGTGGACATCTCTCTGTTCATCCGGAATCTCCCCAACGGGAAATCTACAGAGAGCTTCTCCACAGAGGATGCCAGCGGCAGTACATCCCAGGCCGCCAATATTATAGAAGGAATTGCTTCCGGCAGCACAGTCTTCCTCATTGACGAGGATACATCCGCCACGAATTTCATGGTGCGGGATGAGTTGATGCAGCACGTGATTGCCAGGGACAAAGAGCCAATTATTCCATTTCTGGAGCGCGCTCGGGATCTCTATGACCAGTCGGGCATTTCTTCGATCCTTGTTGTAGGCAGCTGCGGATCCTATTTTCATATTGCCGATACTGTGCTGCAGATGGACTGCTATCGGCCTCTGGATATTACCGAGAAGGCGAAGGATATCTGTTCCCAGTATCCTAAGCCCTCTGTCAGCGCCCCCGGATACCGCCTGCCAGATGACAGGAGAAGTTTTTCCCTGAATCCTCAGACAGGCAGACCCTCCGGCCACTTAAAGGGCAGCTCTGGGGATGACCGGCTGAAAATCAAAGTCATGGGGAAAGACGGCTTTACAATCGGAAAAGAATACGTGAATCTTCATTATGTAGAGCAGCTAAAAGATTCTGAACAGACAGCAGCTTTGGCATATATATTGAAATATGCCAAAGATCTGAGCAGAGGGCAGGATATCCCGGTAAAGGAGCTGGTGGATAAGATCATGTATCGCCTCCATACTCAAGGTCTCGCCTCCGTCTGCGGTTCTTCTTATGTGCCTTCCGGTATGGCTATGCCGAGAGTCCAGGAAATCTATGCCTGTCTGAACCGGTATTAACTAACTAAGCTGCCTGTCAATGCTTCGCGGCACAGATCGGCTTGGGAAACGCTTTCACCAGTGTTTCCCGCTCCTGATATTCTGCTCATATTTGTGCTGCATTTATGATAATATGGAATAAAAACGATAAAAATAAGAAATGAGGTAAACTATGCATAATAGAAGAAGCCATATGACACCCGCCCAATTTGTCTTTCGTATATTTCAAGGAGCTCTCATTGGGCTTGGCGCTGTGCTCCCCGGTATTTCCGGCGGGGTCTTAAGCGTCATCTTCGGTATTTATAAGCCAATTATGGAGCTGCTCTCTAATCCCTTCGCCAATTTTAAGACGCATGTTCCTAAGCTAATCCCTGTATTCATCGGCGGAGTGATTGGATTCCTTGGAATTGCGAATCTGCTCTCCTTCTTTCTGGAGAAATATCCGGATCCTTCCGTCTGCCTCTTTATCGGACTGATTGCCGGGATGCTTCCCTCTTTGTTCCGGGAGGCAGGAGAACAGGGGCGAACTACAGGTTCCTATATCTCTCTTCTTGTATGTATGTTATTCATTTTCGCCCTCTTGGGCGGACTGAGTGTGGCTTCTGTGATCATTGAGCCAAATTTCTTCTCTTATCTGTTCTGCGGTTTCTGCTTGGCCCTCAGTGTGATTGCACCGGGAATGAGCTTCTCCACACTGCTCATGCCCCTCGGGTTGTATACGCCGTTCGTAGACGGAATCGGACACCTGGATTTTTCAGTCCTTATCCCGGGCGGCATCGGTGCGCTCGTAACGGTTATCTGTCTGGCCAAGGCAATCAATGCATTGTTTGAGCATTTTTACTCAATTGCTTTCATGGCATTGTGGGCATCGTTATTGCGGCAACCATTATGATCATCCCATTTTCCAGCTTTACTGCGTCTGCCGGACAGTGCATCACCAATATCATCTGCCTGGCGGTGGGTGTAATAGCTGCCCTTCTTCTCGACAAATTCAACCGCAGTGTTGAGCGGGACTGAGCATACCGGTTCGGGTTATCGATACACAGCAGCGCCGATGTAAGATTGCATATCTCCGCATCGGCGCTGAAATTTATAACCATATTGTTCAGTACATATTCTTAATAGCACAATACTTCATGCCCGTCTTCTGTTACCAGCACCATGATCTCCCACTGGGCCGAAGGCTTACCATCGGCTGTATAGATTGTCCAGCCGTCCTGATCATCCACGAACACGTCCGCGCTTCCCATGTTCACCATCGGCTCTATTGTAAACACCATCCCCGGCACCATAAGCATCTCTGTTCCCTTCTTGGAGACATAGCTTACCCAGGGCTCTTCATGGAATTCCAGCCCGATCCCATGTCCGCCGATTTCACGTACGACAGAATAGCCGTTCTTCACGGCATGTTCATGAACCGCCTGTCCCATATCTCCAAGGAACCTCCAGGGCTTCACCTCCCGCAGACCAATCTCTACACATTCTTTCGTAACCTGGACGAGCCTGCGCTTCTCTTCGTCTGTCTGTCCGATGCAGAACATCCGGGAAGAATCAGAAAAATATCCCTGATAAATAGTAGACACATCCACATTGATGATGTCCCCCTCCTTAAGAACAACCTGATCAGACGGTATCCCATGGCATACCTGCTCGTTTACAGAAGTACACACACTTTTGGGAAATCCTTCATAATGCAGAGGCGCGGGGATTCCTCCTCTCTGAGCCGTTATATCGTATACCCATCGGTCAATTTCCTCTGTCGTAATCCCTGGGCCAATATGCTCTGACACATAGTCCAAAACAGCGATATTAATCTCGCTGCTCCGCTTCATGCCTTCAATCTGCTCCGGCGTCTTAATAATACTTCTAGGGGGAACCACATGTCCTTCCAGTTCATATTCTATGATTTTCTCGTCAAAGGCTTCATGGCATTTCTTATATTTCCTGCCGCTGCCGCACCAGCACAGGTCATTTCTGCCAAGCTTCTTATACATGACACGCACTCCCCTTCTCTTTCCCTTCCCAAGCCCCCGTTTGGCAGGCCTTCCTCGGACTCTAGAGCCATTATAGGCAGTTCCTGCACATATGTCAACTCATGGCAGAGGATAAAGTCCTGATAAAAAAAATCGTCAGGACGAGGAGAATCACCGGCCTGACAATCCGCACGCCCTTCTCAGAAAAAAATCTCGTCCCCACATAATTGCCGGCGATGCTGAAGCAGCCTGCCGCCAGGCCGAGAGCCAGCAGCACATTCCCGCTCAGCAAGTACACGGTGAGAGCCGACACATTGGTGGATAAGTTGACCGCCTTAGCCACGCCATTCGCCTCCTGCAGCCCCAGACGGGCGACACCTGTCAGCAGCAGGATCAGGAACGTGCCGGTGCCCGGCCCGTAAAAGCCGTCGTACAAGCCGACGGCCGCCGATACCAGGACAGCAAAAAGAAGGGTCTTCCGATAAGAATACCCCTCCCTATCGCCCCCCAGCTTCTTGGACTTCAGCACATAGATGCCGGTCGCCGGAAGCAGAATTAACATCAGAACAGAAAAAAGGCCGTCCTGTACAAGCAGAGCCAGCCTTGCGCCGGAAGCCGACCCCGCCCAGGCAAATATGACGCACGGAGCCGCCAACTTCACAGGCACATATCCGCTTCTGAAATACCTCCACGCGGCCAGCCCGGTACCCAGCCCTGAGCTCAGTTTATTCGTCCCTATCGCATGATGCACCGGGATTCCTGTCATCAAATAGGCAGGGAGCGAGATCAGTCCTCCTCCCCCTGCCACAGCATCCACAAAGCCTGCCAGAAACACCAGCGGGCAGACGACCAGATACCGCATCCACGGCATGGTCTCAGCCTCCCGCGTACAGGCGCAGCCCTACAAGCAGGCAGCCTTCTATATACGGAAGATTCTTCTTCTTCATCAGGGCAAATAATTCCTCACTTCCCGCTCCTGGCTGGACGACAATGCACTGAAAGGGTTTCTGGCATTCTTCAATCAGACGGATCCCCTTGGCCAGATGGATGCACAGATCGATAATATCAATGTTCTCTTCCACATCGTTGATGGAGGCAAGCTCCTTGCCGACGCATGAGACATGATAACCCTTCTTCTGAAGTCCCTGCTTGATTTTGTAGGCATACTTCTCCTCATTGAGCGTATCTCCCACAACCACAAAGTTCTTCTGACGCATAACCTCGCGTAAATCCATCTTCCCGATCTCCTTTCTGTCAATCATGATTTCATAGGATACCAGAGTCAAAATACTGTGCAATATGCCCGCGAATTCCAAACATTTTGAGGAGCCGTGGAAGCACAAAACACAGGACAATTCGTCTGGTATCTTTTGACGTCGATATCTTTTCAATCATTATAACAAGTAAGACTGGATTTGTCATTTGAAAAATCTCGGGAAGCTTTCTGCAGGGGTTCCCTCTGCGATGATTTACATGTTTTCCACAAAGCTCTGAAGCCTTTATTGTAATCTAAGAAAAAGAGCTTCTGACCATCGAGCAGCGTTAGCTGTGAGATGACCGCGGCATCACGAGAGAGCGGATAGGGGAGATTTGACTCTCCCCTATCCGCTCTCTCGAAACTTGCCGTTCTGCTGTCTATGAAATTATTCGGCCGGCTCCTCTGCCGCCTCCTCGCTCTCTTCTTCCACATTATTATGGGGCGCAATTACCGCTGCCACTGCAGACTCTGGATCTGTAAGCAGTTCCACACCAGGATCAGATGCAATCGGCAGATCCGCCACTTTGATCGAGTCTCCTATCTTCATAGAAGATACATCAATCTCCACTTTCTCCACAAGGGATTCCGGAAGAGCCCGATAGGATATCTCATTCAGCAATTTCTCTAAAATACCTGCCTGTACCATATCCTGGTTCACAAATACCACTTCTGCAACGGAGTGAACCTTCTCGCCTTTTACCAGTACCTGGAAATCCATTTCCAATATCTGACGCTTCATAAAATTGTAGTCGATCTCTTTAACCAGGGCGGCAATTGTCTGGCCGTCTACTTCCAACATGACACGGCTTCCTTTGCCATTCGTCCGAAAGAAACGCTCTGCGTCTTTTTCTTGGATCTGTATCGGCATGGAACCTTCCATATCTTTCCCAAATACATTGCCGGTAACGAATCCTTCCCGTCTAAGCTTTTTTGCCTTTACACTCATGTCTCTTTTTTCAGCTTTTAAAGTAGTCATTTATCTTTTCCTCCAAAACTTAAAAAATGTGAAATGCTTAGCGGCCCTGCCTCAGGCAAGTCTGTTAAGGAAGCGCTGATAAAAACGTTTCCTACGCCGGATTGCCGCTGTGAAGCGGCATTTTATGCCGCACATCTGCGCTATCCTGCGAAGCATCTAAGAAAATACGAATCCAACACATATTTTCTTAATATCCTATCTGTTACATTATTATTATAACACTTATAGCAATTAAAAATTTCACAAAATTCAAGGAAAAATATACTATTTTTTCAGCTTTTTTCAGAATGTAATGGCTTTAAACTTCTCAATGTGCTGACGAATTGCCACCTCCACCGGCATGCGCTCCGCACTGGAAGCACCGTAAAATCCATGGACGCCTTTCGTGTGCTGAAGGACATATGCAGCGTCTTCCGGGCTGGATATGGGGCCTCCGTGGCACAGTACGATACAATCGCTCCTCTCAGCCACTGCCGCGTCGTGGGTGTCCTGTATTACTTTCACAGCCGCATCTAATTCCATAATGGTCTCAGCGCCTATGGATCCGCCTACAGTGCAGCCGCAGTGAGCCACGATCACGTCTGCTCCGGCCTTAACCATTTTCACGGCCTCCTCAGGGTTGAACGCATATGGGGAGGAGAACAGATCCATCTCATGGGCAATGTGCACCATCTCCACCTCCAGGTTATAGCTCATCCCGGTCTCCTCAAACGTCTGACGCATCCTTCCCTCAAACAGGCCTACGGTTGGAAAATTCTGTACGCCGGAATATCCCACTTCTTTTACCTTCTTCAGGAACAGATGCATGTCTTTAAATGGGTCTGTCCCGTTCACTCCCGCAAGCACCGGCGTATCTTTTACGACAGGCAGAATCTCCCCGGCCATATCCATCACAATCTGATTCGCGTCTCCGTAGGCCAAGAGCCCCGCGCTCGACCCTCTGCCCGCCATACGGTAACGTCCGGAATTATAGACAATAATCAGATCGGTTCCTCCTGCCTCCTCAAACTTGGCGCTGATTCCCGTACCGGCCCCTGTTCCGATAATCGGCTTCCCTTCCTCAATATTTTTCCTAAGTCTTCTCAATATTTCACTTCTTGCAATTGCCATGTTCTACCCTTCCTTTTCTAATAGATCCTTCTTCCATCAACTTCAGCATTACTTCCACCGCCCTCTTGGAAAACAGCGGATCGTTAATGTTCGCGTCCACCCGGTAAACTGGGATGTCCTTCCGCAAATTGTGTTCGATTGCCGAGAACAGCACCTCGTCTGTCTCCCAATCACAGAATGCTTCTCCTTCGCCGTCCAAGATGGAAATTCCCCGAAGAGGGAACAGGAAAGCTACCGGCGAATCGGATGCATTCGCCTTTCCTGCCAGTATCTCCCCCAGCTTCTGATTCTCCTCCTTGTTCGTCCTCATCAAGGTAACCATGGGATTCCATTCATAGAAAAGTCTTCCGTCCTGTACATACTTGTCCGGAACTGTCGCTCGGCTTCCGAAATTGACCATGTCCAGGCATCCGGGGACAATCACATGGGGAATATGGGCCTTCCCTGGTCCATCCAACCTCTTGGAACCGGCGCTTAGAATCCCTCCGCACAGTTCATCCGCCCACTCCGTCGTTGTAATATCCAGACATGCGTCGCAGTATCCTTCCAGAATCAGGCTCTCCATCGTCCTCCCCCCGCCGCCTGTGGCGTGGAATACAAGCGGCGTGTAATCCTGCTCCAACAGCCGCACGCATTCCTCCACGCAGGGCGTAGAGTTGCCAAACATAGACAGGAATATGACGGGCTTGTCCTCCTGCACTTTCTGCGGTTCCGCCATTGCCATCCCGCACACCGCCCCGCCGGCCCTTGTGAGGATCGTCCTGGAAAAACGGTTGATCCCGCATATATCCACAATAGATGGAAACAGCACAATATCCTTTGTCCCCACATATTCCCGTGTATCTCCGGAGGCCAGCGTCGTAACACATACCTTCGGGAATCCGATCGGAAGCTTCTGCATAGCAGAGGCAGCGATAGATGTACCGCCGCCTCCTCCCATGCTGATGATACCCTGTATTTTCCCTTCCTGATACAGCTTTACGACGACACTGGAAGCACCTTGGCACATAATATCCATGGCATAGCCCCGGTCATGCCGAGTACGCAGATTCTCCAGCGTCTCTCCAGCGGCTTTGGCAGACTCCTCTGCCCCGATATCAATGGGAAAATCACCTGTAGGTTCAAAGATGCCTGTATTCATCGACAGTACACGGACGTGCTGTTTGATAAGCTCCTGCCTTAGATAGGCAAATTCCGTTCCTTTGGAGTCAAAGGTTCCCATCATCAAAATACAAATGTTCATCTCGTCATCTTCTCCTTGCGGCAGCATATTTGCCGCCAATTTTCATCCTATCGAGTCACTTTTTCCGGAGTCCGCTTAATAAGTTCCTTCTCTGCTTGCCCGATATTCTTCCAGGTTATCGATGGTGACAAGAATCGGCTCTACATAGATTTCCTTTTCTTCCAGCGTCTCGCCGTTCAGCAGCTTCGTCATGGCATCCACTGCCGCGTCGCACTGTGCCTGGGCATTCATGTCAAAGGAACCTCTCTGCTCGCCGGCTTCAATAGCGTCCAGCGTATTCTCTTCACAGTCGTTGGAATAAATCGGGATCGTGCCAAGCACTCCATTATCTCTCATAACCTGGCGCACGCCGGTAGCCATTCCGTCGTTCATGCACACAATTCCGTCAATCTGTTCTCCTGAAGAAAACCATGTCTCTGTCAGCGCCATCGCTTCTTCCGCATTCCAGTTGCCTGCCCCGTCGAATACTACGTTGATGCCTGTGAATTCTTCCAGCGCCCGGTCATATCCTTCGCGGATCGCAACCGTTGCTCCATGTCCTTCGGAGCCATTCACGATAGCCAGATTGAAGTTCTCCCCCAGCTCTTCTACTTCCAGTCTGATCGCCTCATAGCCGGTATCCGCCAGGCTGCAGGCCACTACGCAGTCTACATTCGTATTATCCTGGACGCCTTCATGCATTGTGATGACCACAATCCCAGCTTCCTGTGCCTCCTTGAACCCTTGAGTCACACCCTCGCCTGTGCAGTCGCAGACAATTCCCACATACTGGCCGCTTGCAATTCCCTGCTCAATCTGGGACAGCTGTGTGGCCTCATCAGAGTCAGCTGTCAGATGATCGACTTCGTATCCGGCAGCCTGAGCAGTCTCCACGAACATTTCTCCCATGTACGCCATGAAGGAGTTGTCGTTGTGCGTCTGCAGGAAGAGGAGCTTGCCAAGGGAAGCCCCGTCTGCTGTCTCATCTGTCGCCGCTTCCGCTGTCTCATCGGCAGCCGCCTCTTCCGTCGTCTGCGCAGTATCGCTCGTCGCCGCGGCATCGTCGTAAGACCCTCCGCTGCTGCATGCGGTCAGGCCTGCTACAAGCCCTGCAGTCAGAAGAATTGCTAACATTTTTTTCATAAAAACATACCTTCCTTTCTTTTGGCGGCAGTCTTGCTGTGCCGCCCTATTTCTATTAAAATAAGAGGAAACCTCTTACTTTCTCTTTCTGTTCACGTGTACGTCAATATACACGGCCGCGAAAATAATCACTGCCTGCAGAATCTCCTGAAAGTAAGTATTAATGCCCAAGATATCCATTCCGTTGCTGATAACCCCCACAATCAGCACGCCGATCATGGTCCCGTACATAGAGCCAACTCCACCCGACAAGGATACCCCGCCGATCACACAGGCAGAGATCACGGTCATCTCATACCCATCGGCAGCATTCGCGTTGCCGGAAGACACTCTCGAAGCCATCAGGAAACCGCAGATACCCGCACACAGGCCGCTGATCACGTAGACAGAGAACTCGATCAGCCTTGTATTGATACCGGAGTATCTGGCCGCGTCCTTGTTCCCTCCCAGGGCAAATATTTTTCTCCCGTAGGTTGTACAGTGCAGCAAAACCATGCCGATGGCCATCGCTATAACAAAATAGAAAACCATATAAGGGATTCCGTAATTATCCACCAGGCCCTGATCATCAAAGGTCCTGCCGAGGAATCCATTGGCAATATTTACAAAATCTGCGTTCAGATTGAAGATCGCCTTCGCGTTCGTATAGACGTAGGCTGCCCCTCTGGCCGCCAGCATCATACACATGGTCATAATAAATGGAGGGATGCCGCAGAAGGCCACGCCGATCCCGTTGACTGCCCCGCAGGCCAGCCCGATCACCACCGCCACAAGAATTGGAATAATAATCGGAAGTTCCAGATAATCCCCCGAGCAGTAATGGGCGGAGAATACCGCAGCAAGAGCCACGATAGAACCCACCGACAAGTCGATTCCCCCTGTCACGAGGACGAACGTCATTCCAATTGCCAATATGCCGTACAAGGTAGCCTGCTTAATAATCAGAAGCAGGTTATTGGTTGTAAAAAAGGCGTCTGAGAGAAAAGACCACAATACAATGAGGCCCAGAAGGACGAATACAATCCCCAGCTTTGAAACCAGTTCTCTATGCTTTTTTCTGTTTGCCTGTTCCATCGTTTTCTCCTCCTAATGATTTACAATCGCAGCCATAATCTTTTCCTGGGAAGCCTCCTGAGAGGAGAGCTCTCCCACAATCCGCCCATCCTTCATGACCAGAATGCGGTCACACATGCCGAGAAGCTCCGGCATCTCAGAAGAAATCAGGATGATAGCCTTTCCTTCCTTGGCAAGCTGCTTGATAAGCTGATAAATTTCGTATTTTGCTCCCACGTCAATTCCCCTCGTGGGCTCGTCCATGATAACAATTTCCGGTTTTGTCAGCAGCCATTTTCCGACAACGATTTTCTGTTGATTCCCTCCCGACAGGAAAGCCGCCTGCTCTTCCTGCCCGTTCATCTTGATGTGCATCTGTTCGGACATCTGTCCGGTAAGCTCCTGTTCCTTTGCCCGGTTCGCCAGCAGCCCATGGACTTTGCCGATGCGGTCCAGGACGGTGGCACACATATTCGTCCGGATAGATCCGCCTAGGTTGAGCCCGCATCTTGCCCGATCTTCCGGTATCATAGCAAAGCCGCCCTCGATTGCCTCCCGTACGTTTCTGTTGCGGATAGTGCGTCCATTCAGCTTCAATGTCCCTTCCTGGTACTTCTCAACTCCAAAAATGGCTTCTGCCACCTGTGTCCTTCCAGCGCCAACCATCCCTGCGAATCCCAAGATTTCTCCCTTTCTCAAAGAGAAGCTGACATCTGAAAAGACGCCCTTGCTTGTCAGATGTTCTGCCTGAAAGACCACCTCTCCAATCTCTTTTTCAACAGAGGGGTATATCTGATCCAGATTGCGTCCTACCATCTCACTGATCATCACATTCCTGTCCACTTCTTGAATCGGTCTGGAGCTGATAATCTGTCCGTCCCTCAGTACACATACATGATCAGCAATCTGAAACAGCTCATCCAGCTTATGGCTGATGTAGATAACGGCCACATTTTTCTCTTTCAGCGTGTGAATTGTCTGAAACAGAAGATTTACTTCTGAATCGGTGAGGGATGAAGTAGGCTCATCCATGATAACCACCCGAGAATCATAGGACACCGCTTTGGCTATCTCTAAGAGCTGTATCTGGGATACGGTCAGGGATTTTACCTTCTTGGAAATATCCAGATCAATTCCCAGCTCCGCCAGCCTGCGCTCAGCCATCTGCCGCTGCTCTTTTTTCTTCAGGAAACAGCCTGCATGGGGCTCTCTCCCGATATACATATTCTCCGCCACCGTCAGCTCAGGAAAGGGGGACATCTCCTGGAAGATCATGGATATTCCGCTCATCAGCGCCTGGTGTGGATTGGCGAACTGCACCTGCTTCCCATCCAGCAATACCTCCCCGCCGTCTGCCGTGTATTCTCCCATCAGAATCTTCATCAGCGTAGACTTGCCCGCTCCATTCTCTCCCACAAGGGCGGTAACCTCTCCGGCCTTAGCCGCGAAATCTACAGAATGGAGAACTTCTACCCCATTGAAAGATTTCTTAAGCCCCTTTACCTGCAAGATCGCTTCGGACAACCGTTCCACCTCCCATTCTCAGCATCATCACCCGCATAACAGAATCTGTCAGAAACCGTAAGTTTTCTGCATAATCTTCTTTGTTCATATGACTATCGTTGAAATCCCTGACTGAAGAGAAAATCGCTGCCATCCCTTCCTTATAGGCCAGTTCTGCTTTTAATCCCACAGAACCGCACAAAGCTACACAAGGAACTTTGGCCTTGGCACATCTTCTGGAGATACCGATGGGAACCTTGCCGGCCATGCTCTGCCAGTCGATCCTTCCCTCTCCGGTAAATACCAGATCCGTAGATTTCAGCAGCTCGTCAAATCCGATGGTGTCCAGGAAAAGCTCAATTCCCGGTTTTAACTCAGCGTGGAGAAAAGCAATCAGCGCAGCCGCAAGCCCTCCCGCTGCTCCTGCCCCTGGTATATGGCGGATATCTGTAGAGAATTCTCTCTCGATCACCTGCGCAAAATGGCAGATATTCTGATCCAGCTCTTCCATTTTTTCTTCTGGAATTCCTTTTTGCTTTCCAAAGGTGTAGGTGGCCCCGTTAGGACCGCACAGCGGATTGTCCACATCACAGGCCACGGTAATCTGCAGCTTCAGCTCCTCCCGCGGCTTTCTGATATGTTCGATGCGTCCGAGATTATACGGCATCGGCTCCACCAACTGGTAATCTTTATCCAGAAATTCATAGCCGAGGGCCGCGGCCATTCCGATCCCCATATCGTTGGTAGCGCTTCCTCCCACGCCGATCAACACTCTGCGAATCCCCAAGAGACTGATTTCCCTGAGCAGCTCTCCCACCCCGTAAGTCGTCGCATGCATGGGATCCAGTCGGTTGCCCATCAGCGGAAGTCCCGCGCAGGCAGCCATCTCCATGACCGCTGTCATATCACCCAGAATCCCATACTCGCTTCGTACCGGTTTCCCGTTTGGCCCTGTCACAACCGCTTCCCTTTTGACGCCGCCCAGCGCCTGAAGATACGCGTTGACAAGTCCTTCTCCTCCATCTGCCATCGGAATACAGGTGATGTCTGCATCCGGCAGATGCTCATGTACCGTATCAGAAATAATGGTGCATATCTCCTGTGCGTCCAGCGTCCCCTTAAAGGAATCCGGCGCAATAACTATATGTTTCATTTTCACGTTTACCCTCCGAGACAATATTTTAATGTCAGCCCGATCATACGCATTTTGCGTTCCTTATCTCATTACTCCGCCGTTTTTCTTTTGGGAACGCGCTTCCATATCGGCGCCATTTGGTTTGTGAAAACAGCGCAAAGCACTCTGTATTCTGATTTTTTTGTATATTTTCTTTTGTTTTATATATAATAATACAATTTAACTCAAAATAATATATTTTAGATGCTATATTTTTCCAGCCAATTTTTGTTATGCAGAATAATTGTGACAGTAGAAAGCAGATGATACCATGAGAAAAAGAATTTACACCTGTTCGATGCAGTCCGGCAGCAGATTCCTTTGAGCGCGTCAGCGCTGGTTTTGCGAATGCAGGAGGGAAGTTTGAAGCATTTTTTGCTCCAGCCGTACAGGTGGATCCGCAACAAATCAGCCGCCGTACAGATAGAGAAAGTGAGTTGTCAGACTATGAAAATTACCTATTCCAATTCTCAAGAAATTTCTGAACGCATCGGAGCGATTCTCAATAAAAATGTCAACATTATGGACGAGGAAGGAATCATTGTTGCTTCCACGGATCCTTCCAGAATTGGGATGCTGCATGTCGGAGCAAGGAAATTAATCGAGCGCAACGATATTGAGATGGATATTTACCCGGAAGAAAATCTGAGAGGGATGAAAGAGGGAATCAATGTCCCTATCCATATAGACGGACGTACGATTGGAGTAATCGGCGTCACCGGCAATCCAGACGAACTGCGGGATATTGCCCTTGTTATCGGTGAAATGGCAAATATTATGTTTATGAACACGCAGCAAAGTATGCGCTCGGAAAATCTGGCCAGGCAGAAGCGGCTGTTCTGCGAAGAACTGCTTCTCAATCCCCATTTATCGAAAGACTCTGATCTCCCCGTTCGGGCTGCAGAGCTTGAATTTCCCCTGGAGCGCATACAGTCTGTAGGGGTATTCCATATCTCAGATCAAGTATCTGAGGCAGACCGCCTTGCCATCGATGACCAGCTCACCGGCTTGCTGCGCACAGCACTTGGAGAATCTGTCTACCTCCATCATCACCACATTGGCCAGAATCTGGCCATTGTCTTTCATTTTACCGCCAAAAGTCCAGCGATCGGACATATCAACCGGATCCTCGCCAACATTTCTTCCGAATGGCATAGAAATATCTTCTGCGGCTTGAGCTGCAGCATTGAAAATTTTACCCAGATCAGCCACGCTTACTCCTGCGCGGAAAAGGCGATGGAAATCGCCTCCCGGACAGGTCTGCGCCAATGCCTTATCTATGAAGAGCTGGCCCTGGAAATCATCACAGCGCAGATATCGGAATCCTGCCGATCCTCCTTCCTTCGCAATGTCTGGAAGACAAAGGATACGCAGCAGATCCAGAAAGCCGCGGAATTCCTGAATGTCTATTTTGACGCAAACGGCTCCTTAGAGCTTATATCCAAAAAGCTATACATCCATAAAAATACCGTACAATATAAAATCAAGAAGGTAATCGAACTAACCGGATATGATCCGCGGATCATCCATGACGCGGCGGTGCTGCTTCTCGCCTGCAAGTTGCTGTAGCCATTGTTGAGTTATTTAAAAAATATATACACTCTAAATACTCTCGCAAAAAAGCAAGATATGTTATGTTTTTGCAAATATATTTCATTGCTTTTCTCTTTTTGGAAATGATACTCTAATCCAGCGAAAAGAATATAAATTCATTAAGAAGGAGGATAAAGAGTATGAAACTGCAGAACATTACAGATATCAAGGGCTTTTTTGAAGTGGTAAATGATTGCAAGGGCACCGTAGAACTGGTGACCTCCGAGGGGGATGTTCTGAACCTGAAATCCAAACTGTGCCAGTTTGTTTCTATGGCGAATATTTTCAACAACGAATCCTACATAAAGGAGCTGGATTTGAAGCTCTCCGAGCCCGAAGATTTTCAAAAAATCGTATCTTTTATTATGTACGGAAATTAATGAAGTGAAAAGGATTTCTGCTTGCAGAATTCCATAGGAAAGTTTGAATAACTTTCTAAATAATAAAAAAAGACGGCATTCCCGGGGTATGGATGTCGTCTTTTTGTTTGCCGATAATAAAAATTTTATATAAAATCAAAGGTAATTACTATGATGCTAACCATCGCCCTGCTCGTTACTGGATATACCAGCTCTGTCAGCGGCGCACAGACAGCGGTGAGGTGGCTTCTACATCTAATTTTTCGGATGCAGGGGAATAAAGGCAGAGGCACTGTCATCGATCTGTCGTGTATTCTTTCTCCTGCCTTCCGTTGTATAGGTATTATAGATCGGGTCCTTCTTTATACCTGCCTGCAAATTGTCTTGCTCTCGCAGTCTTCTCCTGTTATCGGCATTCCCCAGATGAAGTCCATGCCAAATCCTGGTTTCTCAGGCAGATACATCTTACCATTCCGGATCTGATAACCACTGAAATCCACCCCTTCCGTAGTATCCGTCACCCCTTCTACGCAGGATACACCGGGATATCCCGCGCAAAATTGTGCCGCATAATGTGTCTTCAGCTTCAGTCCCCAGGCATGGGGAGAAATCCTGGCGCCAATTGACTCTAGCCGCGGCATTGCCCTGCGCCATGGTGTAAGTCCGAAGGCATGTCCTAGGCTGTGATCCCCTTGAATATCCATCTGAAAAACTCCCAACAGCCCTTTCTGATATAAATGGATTAAAAGATCCATATCCGGATCTGTCTCTCCGTCTGCAATCAGTGTCTTCGGCGACTTTTTATCAAGATGTTCCCGCAGCAGGCTGAAGCTTTTTTCATTCTCCCGGAATGGTTCCTCAATCCAATACAGCCCCACATCCGACACCGCATCCACATAAGCCTTCATCCGATCAACTGTATAGGCATCATTGGCATCTACCATAATCTCGCAGTCTGGAAAGTGTTCCCGCACAGCCCTGGTCACTTCAATATCCCGTTTGTCGCCTTCCTCCAGTGACATCCACAGCGGCGCGCGTCCAATTTTCAGTTTAAAGGCCCGGTAGCCATAGTCGTATCCGTATTGACACTCCTCCAAGATTCTTGCAATACCGCCCGGATTGGTGTCAGGACTGATATCGTCAAAATAGATCAACGTATCATATACGGGGACAGACTGTACTCCACGGTCTCCAAACATCCGAAAGCACGGAAGTCCCAATATGTTTCCCGCTAAATCATGAAGTGCAAAGTCGAAGGTGGGCAGATCCTCCTGAAGAATGCCGATCGATTCATCAAAAACTTCCGAAACCTTCTTATTTAACAGACGATCGTCCTCACGGATATCCTGGTGATAGAATAATCCGGACGCTAGTCCCCAGCCTTTTGCCCCCTGATCTGTGATAATCTCCTTTACAACAAATTCATCCCCAAAGGCATGTTCATTGCGGAAAGCATTTTTCCCAACCAATCTCGGGAATCGGCTGCGCACTTTATATGTGTTGACTGTTCTGATTGTATGATAGGATAATTCTTGGTTCATGATATTTTTCCTCCATAATTTATTATGAAAGCCCAGACTCAAAGCAGAGACGGATGAGCTTCCTGCCGGCCTGACTTGCCATGCTTTTGAATCATTTCTCCCTATAGGCAAGCAGTCTGCCAGACTGGATTGCGAAACGCATAGCGATTTATTTATACTGCATGCCGCACTTCCAGTGCACAATCACATGAATTTAGTCTATAATAGGATTCCCTTGTATTTTTTCGATATTTATTGTACTATTTTATCAATATCAGATACTGCTATGAGAAGTATCAGGAGGCGAATCATATATCAATGGAGTCCTATAAAAATATCAAATATGCCCCGCTGCTCGAAGTGAATCAACACTCAGAAGAAATTTCTTTTCCCTCCGCTGCCGAGAGTATTCATGTATTCCTAGACCGCTTTCTTCCCGGAGACTTCTCATTCTCCAAACAACATTGGCATCGTACCATGCAGTTCAATGTTGTACTGGAAGGAATCCTTCAAGTGTCTGTCAACGGAGAAGATTTCCTCCTAAAACCTGGAGAAGGGATCTTTGTGAATTCTAATGTCATTCACTGTCTGAACAAAGATAGTCTGTACGCTTGTTCTTCTTACAGTTTCCAGATACCGGCTGTTTCTATCTGTTCAGACAGAGATATTCTGCTGTACAGCAAATATATTGCTCCTGTCGTGAACAATCTGGATTTCAGCCATATCCTTTTCAATCGAAGTGAGCTATGGCACGAAAAGGTACTTGAACTTCTCTCTCAGTCATTTATCCTTGCCCAAAACCGAGAATTTACTTATGAGCTTCAGATGAAAAATCTCTTCTGCAGCATATGGATCCTTTTGCTGAAACACACAAATCTCTTGACCAGCATTCCAAAATCTCCATATAATTCCTCGAATACACAGCGGATGAAGGAAATGCTGTCTTACATTCATGTACACTATGCCGAGAAATTAACACTGTCCGATATAGCGAATTCCGCAAATATCAGCATTGCTGAATGCAACCGCTGCTTCCATAAATTTCTGAAACAGACTCCCTTTGAATATGTCACCCGTTACCGGACTTTAACGGCCTGCCAGATGCTGACAGGTTCTGACCTTAGTATATCGGAAATCATGGAAGCGGCGGGGTTTCGGGAACCTTCCTATTTTTATCGTACCTTCCGCTCTTATACCGGCAAAACCCCGAGGAAATACCGGATAGAATTCCGCGCTTGAGAACTAATCCCGCTCTCTCCATACACCATCTCTCACAATGAGCTGGACGGTCTGGGCCAGGGAATTGTCCCCGTTTTCATCAATATCAATGTCTACCATAATCCCTTCGTAAGTCTCATTCTCTTTTATCCAATCGACCAATTCCTGTCCATACAGATCCGCCGCTTCTTCTTTCGACAGCACATCTGCCATCATACATACCACATCGTATGCGCCGGCCGCCCACTCACCTGGCTCTATGCCCGCAAGTTCTGTATACTGATCAATAAACTCTGCCTTCTCCCCAGTTGCCTTCTCCCTGTCCGCCACAAAGCTTGCCGTAGAGATCACTCCCTCTGCCACATCAGCCCCGGCAATCTCGATAAGCTGAGGATTGGAACAGCCCGCATTGCAGAATCGGCCATAGTCTGTCCATCCCAGGGTGTTCGCCTGCTTGATAAACAGTGCTGCCGGGCTATATTCTGAGACAAAGATGACGCAGTCAGCACCTGCATTCTGGAAATTCGTTATGTAGGATGCAAAATCTTTCTCTGTCTCCGGCTGAACCTGGGCGCTGGCCACCACATCAATCCCGTAACTGTCTTTCAGATAATTTGTGATAATCTGGAAATTCATCGTATCCGTCTCCGCAGTCGTATAGAAAATTGCTGGTTTTGTATATCCTGCTTCTACGACGGAGGCTACCAACTGGACGGACTGGATGGAATCTCTCGCGCAGATTCTCATGTACATGGAAAACCCCTGATCAGTCATGAAGTCTCCAGTATTAATGCCTGATATTAGCGGGATGCCGGCGCTCTCAAGAGCCGGATAGGCAGCCTGGGAACAGCCGCTGGAATTGGATGCCACTACAAAACGGTAATTTCCATCTGCGGCAATTTTCTCAGCGCAGATAATAGATTGGTTCGTATTATTCTGGTCATCAAACACATCATATTCCAGCATCTTCCCATTCACGCCGCCATTTTCATTGATCTTTTCGACGGCTAATTTCACCCCATTATCCTGTTGGGCACCGGTAGCAGCATTGTCGCCGGTCATAGGAGAAATCAATGCAAACCGTATCGTATCCCCCTCTTCCCCTTGTTGTTGTTCAGCACTTTCCGCCGACGACGTCTCTTCAAGTGTTCCGTCTTCCCCTGAACCGCCGCAGCCAGCCAACACGGCAGCGACACTGGCTGCAAGTATCATTCCTGTTACCTGTTTCACAATCTTACTTTTCATGCTAAATACCTCCTGCTAATTCTTAATCAGTGTTATCTTAAGGTTATTGTAACAATCTCTCCTTCTTCATACATCTGTTTATCTTCTCCAAAATATGGACTATTTTATCAAATCACTGGATATCACACGAGTGTTCATCCCCAAGGTATTTTCGTTTCATCTGGAACACCGTTCCCGATGAAACGAAAAAAGCCGCCATGCAGTGATTCCTGCCTGACAGCTTCTTCCAAAGGTTTGATGTTTATGCAAAAAAATGAAAAAGGGACTTATTTAACTATATTTATGAAATCTCTGTATAATCTTCTCATCCACCTCTACTCCAATTCCTGGGGCATCTGGGATTCTAATCATTCCGTTTTCTTCCATCCGAATTTTCCCATAGATTAGATCACTTCGGAAAGGATGCTCTGATTTATCAAATTCTATCATTGGCTCAGCAGGCGTCAGACACATAGGCGCCGGGGGAAGGGAGGCAATAAACTGCAGGGAGGCCGCCTGCCCGATCCCAGATCCCCATACATGGGGAATCATCATGACATTGTATGCCTGGGCCATTCCGGCAACTTTTTTGAGTTCTGTAATTCCTCCGCAGGAGCATACCTCTGGCTGGAGAATATCCAACACATGCTGGGAAATCCAAGTGCGGAATCCCATCTTGCCGAAGGTATTCTCTCCTGATGCAATATAAGTAGGCGTTAAAGACTTAAGCTCTTTATATCCTTCTATGTCTTCCGGCGGCAATGGCTCCTCGAAGAAATTCAGGCGGGCATCCGCTGTCTCCAACAGAATTCTCCTGGCACTTCCAGCATTGTAAGCACAATTAGCATCTGCCATCATAACAGGCTCTTTCCCCACTGTATTCCTAACATAATGGATAAAATCAATATCCTCTTTCACGCCAAAGCCAACTGCCAGTTTAAACGCCCGAAAGCCTGACTCCAGATAACCGAAAGCCTCCTCCGCTGCATCTTGGTACTGAAAGCCTTCCTTTCTGTAAAACCCGGTGGCATAGGGCTGTACCTCCGTGCGAAATGCACCGCCAATCAATTTATGTACTGGTTTGCCGACAGCTTTCCCGATAATATCCCATAGGGCGATATCTACCCCGCTTATTGCGTTTACCGCAATTCCTCCCTGTCCCACCTGCCTCGTAAGATTATACATCTCTTCCCAGAGCACTTCCACATCGAAAGGATCTCTTCCAATCAGCACAGGCCTTAGCCAGCTGTCAATCACTGCCTTGGCTGGTTCCGGCGGCTGTGTCCCGTGACACATAGACTCACCCCAGCCAATAATTCCTTCATCGGTTACTATCTTTACGATAACAGAACTCCTCTCGGTTATTAATCCGTTGCCGTATGCCGCTGCCTGATCCAGCGTCTCCTGCAGTGCATAGGTTATCACATCTCTAATTTTCATTCTTCCACGTCCTGCCTCTCAAATGTTTTCCTAATTTAGGGTTCAAAATGCTGAAATGCACCATTTTGTACTTGGATAAAATGTGCTTTGCAGCTGATATTATCGCCATTCTCATTAAATTTGATTTCTCCTGTCACGCCTGAATAATCTGTATTTTCCTTCATCCATTCTACCAGGTCATTGCCGTAGAGATCCTGTGCCTCTTCGTTGGACAGGGCATCCGCCAGCACATAGATCGCATCGTAGCACCCTGCACTCCATTCTCCCGGGAGCATTCCTGTCTTCTCCTCATAAGCAGCCACATATTTCTGAACCTTCTCGTCCGGATCTGTCGAAGATCAATTTGAGCCATGTCCGTCAGCTCACTTATATGCGGCATCTTCTGGAATGGAATATCCTCCTCCCGCTGTGCCGGGACGGAAAAAATATCTATGACACAGTGGCCGAAAATTTATTTGCCCAGCAGCTTTCTATGCAGCGGGGACAGCGAATGGAATTCCTAAAATACGATGATCAATTTCATGAACTTCTCTTCTCCATAGCCGGGTATCATTTTATCTGGAAACAAATAAATAATACGCGGTCCCACTATAATCGGTACCGCGTATTAAATATGGAATATATATCAGATGAGACAGACTATCAGGCTCATGTCTCTCTTGTAAAAGCCATTGAACATGCTGATGTGGACTCTTTCCGCAAAATATTGGATATCCATCATGACTGTGATCTAATACATGCCAAGAACGTGCAGGCACTTCACCCAGATTACTTTGTCTAAGGAAATGCTGATTTCATCAGCATTTCCTTAGATGCTCCGCAGGATGCGCACGGATTTGCAACAGAAAATACCGATTCGCGGGAAAATCCGGCGCGGAAAACGCTTTCATCAGTGTTTCCCTAAGTCAAATAGACGCTCCTGCGTGTCTCTTGGCTTCATTGCCCGCAGAAAGAAATCCCTCTTATATCCAACCGTCGTAAGGGCGCTGCATAACAGAATTTTCCAGCCAGTTAATCAGGGTAATAAAGTCAAACACAGGACGCTTCACTGCTGCTTGGATCGCATAGGCATAGGGCGGCATATCAGAACATTCTAAGAGAAAGGCTCCGATATCCGGATGTTTCTCCATAAGACTGGCTGCCGCCGTCAGTACTTCTTCGCGTACCCCTGCGTTGTCAAAGTCTCCTCTATCTTCCATTATGGCAGAAAAGTTCTCACCCCGGCGCAGATCTGCGACAATCAGTCCTTCCGTACTTTCAATACCGCAGCTTTGGTAGAGGGCATCCGTTAAGGCGGAGGCATTAGCTGTTAGAATCGCGATCTTACTCTCTGGCTTTAGAATTGTACGAATCCATGGAATCTGCACAAGGCTTGATATTGCCACAGGAATATCCATCGCCTCCGCCAGTTGTCTTTGGAAATGTCCAAAAAAACCGCAGGCGGCTGAGATAGCTCGGCATCCTTCCCTCTCCAGCTCCTTGGCCGCCTTCAAGATTTCCTCAAAAGCTGCCGGGGAGCCACTGTGCAGAGTAGGCGTATCCAGACCTGCAACAGCCTTATACCGTACAGGGTATTTATACGTCCACGCATTTTGGACATTTCCGGGCACCATCGGATACCATACGTTATCCAAATGCAGAATACCGATCCCATAACCGGCAATATTCTGGCCCTTCATCATATAGATTCTCTGGCTGTTCTCTTCCAGAGCAGGCATATATCCATACATCCTCTTGTCATTCATCTATTCCGGCATCCTTTCCTTTATCGAATTAGAGTCCATCTCTGTTCTAACATTGGCTTTTCTTTTATCACAGAAAGCGATTCTCTAGTCTGGAGAAACGGAACGGTTCCATATCCAGTTCGGTCTCTTCGCCTGCAATCAGCTGGGTCATCAACTCACCGCTGACCGGAGACATGGAAATGCCGTCCCCTTCATGACCCGCACAAATATAATATCCTGGCATCTCATCCACCTCTGACATAATCGGCAGATGATCTTCCATAAACGGCCTCACGCCAGCATAGGCACGTACACAGCTCATGTTCTTCAGGATCGGGAAGAAACGCATTCCCCTCTTCGCGATGGCGTTAATCACCTCAATCTCCGTATTTAAGCTGTATCCCACAAAGTTCCTGGAACTTCCGAGCATAACGTTGTCTCCTTCTGTCGGCTCCAGCGTAAAAGCCACATTATATTTCAGCAGTTCTGGATCCCGGTCACATTCCACATTGGCAAACTTTGTTACCATATAGCCGAATTCCTGTACCTTCTGATGGCACACTGGAATTGTCGCCTCAGACAGAAGTATCACACCTTTCCTTGGCAGGATTGGAATATTTAATCCATTGAGGCGTCCGATCTCCGGTGCGTACACGCCTCCGCAGTTAATCACTCTGCCCGTGGTAAACCTTCCTCTGTCTGTATCGACGCCTTCCACTTGGTTCTTCTCATTCAGTCGGATTCCCGTCACTTTCGTGTGCAGGAATACATCCAGTCCCTTCCCTTTTACCTGTTCTACAAAGGCATAACACAGCTTAAAAGGGTTCAGCCCCGCGCATTCATCACTCCAAAAGCCGCCCTTTAAATCTTTAGCCAAAAGGGGTTCGATCTGAGACATCTCATATGGATCTACCATTTTGACCCGATAACCTTCGGCGCGCAGGTCGTTCACATATCCGGTAGCAACTTCCACTTCCTGATCTGTCTCACACACATAGAGACTCCCAGCCTGATCGAAATTAAAATCATAGTCTAATTCTTTGCTCAAACGGATAAATTTCTGGATGCTGGCGTAGCCCAGGGCTGCATCCGGTCCCGGCATCTTATCCGTGATCATAGCCGCTGCATCGCAATGGCTGGATGTCCCGCTGGCAATATCTCCTCTTTCAATCAAAGCCACTTTATAGCCTTTCTTCACCAGATGATAAGCACAGCTTGTACCGATTACGCCTCCCCCAATGACGATCACATCATAGGCACTCATAGGTTGTCACCTCCCAGCGTTCCGAATGTTACCGGCCTCTGAGGAGTCCTCGGCGTAGAAAAGCCAATGGATTCCGGGGTGGCCTCTCCTTTCAGTTCCTGACGCAGGATCTGCTGTACCAATGCTTCACAGGTGCGTCCCTGGCACAGTCCCATGCCGGCCCGCGTCCTTCTCTTTACTCCCGTGACATCTGTCGCTCCCATGCGGATCGCCTCACGGATCTCTCCTGCCGTAATTTCCTCACATCTGCAGACAAGAACATCGTCATCAATATATTCCGCCATGATTAGCTCCTCCTCTCCCGATATATGCTTCTGACCTCATCCACAAATGCAATCGGTACCTCCAGGGTCACAACCGTTGTCCGGTCAGCTTTCTTTGTGTTTACAATCTTCTTTATGACGCCGTCGCACACCCGCTGTCCGCTGCGGTTGGCAGCGCCCACCACGTCTCCTACCTGGAAGGTGTAATTATATTCGTACGGGAAGGCCACGCTTCCCACTTCATCTGAATAAGATTTGTTCAGGACGAACACCGCAAGTCCAGAACAAGCTGGAATACAGCTGCCGCATCCTGTACATTTATCTTCCGCCACACAGGGGAGTTCTGATATATTTTCTCCGATCATAATAGCATGGAATGGGCAAGACGATTCGCAGGGGTTGCATGGTATCTTCTCCACACACTCACAGACTGCAATCGGTCCTTTTCTCATACGCTCTTCACTTGGATATTTTCCTATCTCTCTCAAATATTCTGTTGTAAGTACCCCAGATGCGCTTAAACTCATCCCACCTCACCTCTTCTTTCCATGTATTCTTCATATGCGCGAAGCTGATGCTCCTTCGCCTGTGTCCGCTCTTCTCCATGAGCCCCTTCCCGGAGTCCTTTCAAGCGTTCCCAGGCAGCTTCCAGCAGGGAATCCGCCTTACTCTGATCCAGATAGCCAAGGGAAGCAGCAATAGCCGTACCAGCCAGTTTGCCTTCCTCGATCGCTGTATTAGCTTCTTCCACACCGGTCGAATCTCCCGCAATATAAATGCCGGGAACCGTCGTTTCCATGTTCTCATTGTGTATCGGCGCCCAGCCGCCCAAGAAGCGATCAAAGGTAAGCTGACAGCCAGCCATGTGGGCAAGTCCTGTCAAAGGCTTCAAT
>CALWRT010000080.1 GCA_944384015.1 uncultured Lachnospiraceae bacterium
AACGTATTTGCAAGCATACCATCAATCATGCTGCAGATGACCTCCACAATTATTCCGACGGCAATCGCCGCCCCGAAATGGATGCCGTTCTGAAGCATTTTCGCCATAATGATAATTTCCAGAGCGATGATCGCCCCGATGGATAGATCCACGCTTCCGGAGATTAATACAAAGGAAATCCCCACCGCAGCGACTCCCAGAATAGAAATCTGTTTTAAAATGTTTCCAAAATTTGTGACGGTGCGGAACGCAGGTGAAATCGAAGTAAAGATTACCAAAAGGAGTATCAATATAATCCACATTCCTATTTTCTTATATAAATTAAGTAAAACTTTCACGGTAAATCCTCCTCTTTCATTATGATAGCTGGCCGGAAGCAAATTTAAGGATTTTCTCCTGGTTCAAGTCTTCCCGTGTAAGTTCTCCTGATATTCTGCCTTCATGGAGAATAATCACTCTGTCAGAAAGTCCTATTACCTCTTCCATTTCCGAGGATATCATGATAATGGATTTCCCCTGCTCGGATAAATTCCTGATAAGCTCGTACATTTCCTGTTTTGCGCCGACATCGATTCCCCGGGTAGGCTCGTCAAAAATAAGAATATTGGCGTTCGTGGCCAGTACCTTGGACACCACAACCTTCTGCTGGTTTCCTCCGCTCAGGTTATTTAGGCTCTGGTTCAGCGACGGGGTTTTTATTCTAAGCTTTTCCTTATAATCATTCGCGATTTCTTTTTCCCTTTTTGTATCCACCGTAATCCCTTTCGAGATCTTCTTCACGGAACTTATGGTGATATTCCATGATATGCTCTGGTTCAAGAGCCCTCCATGCCGTTTCCGGTCTTCCGGTATCAATCCTATCCCTTGTTCCAGCGCGTCCGAAGTCGATTCAATTTTCACCGGCTTCCCATTCAAGAGGATCTCTCCTCCGGTAATTGGCGCCGCTCCATAGATCAGCTGCATCGTTTCTGTTCTTCCGCAGCCAAGGAGACCGGCAAAGCCAAGAATTTCACCCTTGTTAAGGGTAAAAGATATATCCGAAACCCCATTACCGGAGAGATGCTTCACTTCCAGCACCGGTCCCCCTATTGGGGTCTTTCTTTCAGGGAATATCTGGGTAAGTTCCCGTCCGATCATATATCGTACAAGTTCATCGTTGGACGTATCGCAAGTATTCAGGGTTGTAATATATTTTCCATCCATCATGACAGACACCCTGTCTGAGATGCGAAACACCTCGTCCATTCGATGGGAAATATAAATGATGGTAACCCCCTGCTCCTTCAGACGCTTGATGATCTCCATCATTCGGTCGATTTCATTATTCGTAAGCGGTGCCGACGGTTCATCCATGATCAGGAATTCCACATTCTCCGCTACCGCCCGCGCGATCTCAACAATCTGCTGCATCCCAACGGACAGCTCGCTCACCAGCTTCTTGGGATCCAGTTTTACCCCGATACTGTCTGTCACTTCCTTCGCGTCTTTACGCATCTGGCGGTAATTGATTTTATACCTGCCGTACTTATTTTCCTTACTGAAAACCATAATATTTTCCGCTACCGTAAGCCCCGGAAAATTATTGAACTCCTGATAAATACACCCGATGCCCAGATGTTTGGATTCTAATGGCGTGAAATGAGAATATTCGACTCCCTTATAAACAATTTCCCCGCTGTCCGGAACAATCGCTCCTGTAATGACTTTTATAAGGGTAGATTTTCCGGCGCCGTTCTCTCCTACAATTGCATGGACTTCTCCTTTTTGAAAGCTCATAGACACGTCGTCCAGCGCCTTTACACCAGGATAAGTTTTCGTGATGTGCCGCATCTCTAAAATATAGTCAGACATAAACTTCTCTCCCTAGCGTTTCCTTCTAAGAAGAGGCTGTCGGTTAATACCGATTTTTAACCGACAGCCCCTTTTATCATAATCAATCTCAATTATTTATTGAATATCCAGGTTGTTAATATCTACTGTCGTAGTCGGAATCGGCACTGTCTCCTGATACTCATACTCGCCGGCAAGAAGCTTCGGGACGACTTCTATCAGTGTTTCCGCACAGGCAGTGGATGTACAGTAAGAAGAGAACCGGAATGCTGTTCCAGCTCCGCAGAGCTCACGGAAAGAGGATCCCGCGTCAATACCGGTAATAATCTGATCCTCGTCGCTTCCCTTCCCGATATTGTTCAGCGCCTGATAAACGCCAACGGCAGCATCGTCCGCATTGCATACCCAGATTTTCACATCCGGATGAGCCTGGAGGCAGTTCTCCGCGAAGGTGACACCCGCGTCCGTTCCCACAGCGCTCTGATAATAAACGATCTCGAAATTCCAATCTTCATTGGCTTCCAGCAGCTCCCCCGTATGGTACGCCCGGTAATCACAGCCCTCATTGCTGGAATGTCCGGCTACCGCCACTTCAATCGTGTCGAGCCCTTCATAGAGATCCGCATGCTCTTCCACATACTCAATAATCTTGTTATAGTTCGCGACCGCTCTGTCCTCGTAAGTATCGCCGATGAATAAGGTACCGCAGTTGGAAGAAGCCGGCATAATATAACCAATCCAAGGAATTCCTGCTTCTTCCGACCGAAGCCTTAAATCAACGAAGGCATCCGGCTCGTCCGCGTACAGCATGATCACATCATATTCCCCTCCGGTAATAATATTCTCAATGATGGACAGCTCTGACTCTGTACGTGTATCATAGTCTGCGGGGCCAAACAGGTCAATTTCCATACCGGCTTCGTTGAGAATCGGCTCAAGTACCGCATGGTCATTTTCAAAGTATTCTGCTCCCAGCCACGACGCGACATAAGCGATTTTGTAGGAAGTCTCTCCTTCGCTGCTCTCCTCTGCCGTCTCCTCAGCGGTACTGTCCGCAGCCGCATCGTCGGACTCTGCACTGTCGGAAGCCGTGCTGTCGGAGGCCGTACTGTCGGAAGAACTCGTACCGCACGCCGCAAGGCCTGCAACCATTGCCGTCAAAAGTAACATTGCCAAACACTTTTTCATATCTTTCCTCCTTTGTTTTGTTCAAAAGCGCTAAATAATTTTCGCTTTTTTCGTTTACGTTGGTTATTTTAACACATCTTCCCAGGCTCAACAATGCTTGCCATTGTTTATGGGAAATAACTTTTTTTCGGAGTGCTCAGGTGAATTTTATTTCAAAATCGTTCTCCTATTCGCAGCATTCCATCAGTTCCTTCTTCAGCCTGATCGCCTTATGAGCCTCCTTTGCGATATGCCCGGCAGTCAGCCCCAGTACTTTCTGGAGATAATCCAGCTTGCCCACTTCTCCAAACCGGTCTCTCACCCCTACCTTGAAGACAGGCACTGGATGAACCTCATTCAGGCATTCGTCCACAGCGCTTCCAAGCCCATTGATTACAAATGCGTTTTCCGCTGTCACAACACATCCAGTCTTGACCGCGCTGGTTATCGCCAGTTCTTTATCAAGGGGCTTAATGGTATGAAAGTTGACCACCTCTGCGCGAATCCCCTCCTCTGCCAGCTGTTCCGCGGCCTCAAGAGCCTCCTTGACCATGATCCCGGATGCGAAGATCGACACGTCTGTGCCCTCCTTCAGCAAAACGCCCTTTCCCAGTGTAAATTCGTCTTCCTCCTGGTAAATACTCCACGCGTTTTTCCGAAACAGCCTGATATAAGCCGGCCCATAGGACGACAGGATCTGGGGAAATAGTTTCTTAAACTGCACGCTGTCAACCGGTTCAAAGATTGTCATGCCCGGTATGTTCCGCATAATTGCTATATCCTCAAAGCTCATATGTGTCCCGCCGTTCAGCTCTGCCCCCACTCCCGGATCACTGCCCACAATTTTGACATTCAGTCCTGCATAGGCCACAGACAGTGTAATCTGGTCACAGCATCTTCTCGTCGCGAAAGGGGCAAACGTATGAGCGAACGGAATCAGTCCCATCGCCGACAAGCCGGCCGCCACGCCAATCATATTGGCCTCCGCCACACCCACATTAATGGTTCTGTCCGGGAAAAGATCCCGAAATTTGTTTGTCGACGCTGATGCCATCAGATCCGCTTCCAAAACACAGATACTGTCGTCTTTTTTTCCATATTCTATCAGGGAGCCGGAATAGATACTCCTAAGCTCCACATCTTCCCTTCCCCATGACATATTATGCTTCCCCCATATTTAATTTTTCCACAGCCGTTTTCCACATCTCTTCCGTAATATTTTTTACGGAATGGCTGCTCAGCTTATCTTCACAAAAGTAACAGCCCTTTCCCTTGATGGTATTCAGTATGATCATCGAGGGTCTGTTTTTTATCTTTTTGGCAATCTCAATGGCCTGGACAATTTGTGCCACGTCATGTCCCGGAATCACCTGCACATGCCAATTAAACGCCTTCCATTTTTCATCGAGGGGATACAGCCCATTCACTTCCTCGATATAGCCGTCAATCTGCATATTGTTGTAGTCAGAAAAAGCAATCAGATTTTCCAGCCTCTTGCTCCCTGCCAGCATCGCCGCTTCCCAAATTTGCCCTTCTTGAGATTCGCCGTCGCCGATACACGTATAGATATAGCTGGGAAGCCCTTTGATCTTCGCTCCCAAAGCCATCCCCACTGCGCAGCTGAATCCCTGTCCCAGGGAACCTGTG
>CALWRT010000081.1 GCA_944384015.1 uncultured Lachnospiraceae bacterium
GTGAGGACGGAAGCCGGGAACAGGAAGTGGAAATCTTCTACCGCTTTATCGGCAAAATCGAATGACACATCTTGAGATACCCAACAATATCTTTAACTAAGGGAAACGGGCCAATCAGTACCCGACATTCTCAATTGTGACGCGCTGGCAGAACTATATGATGTACAACTAGACGATCTCATCCATTACGATCAGGAGCAGACTGGCCAAAGCATACCGCCCAAAGGCAAGCATATATTCGGAACCGTTCGCGTGGGTGAACGCGGCCAAATTGTACTTCCCAAGCAGGCCAGAAATATATTCAACATTAAGCCCGGAGATATGTTAGTCGTTTTAGGGGACGAGGAACAGGAACATCCAGGAATCGCATTAATGAAGGAAGATTTTTTTCTAGGAATTGCTCAGCTGTTCAAAACAGCTCTGAATATAGCAGATACCCACAATGAAAAGGAGAAACATAATGGAAGCAGTATTGAGCGTCCAGAATATCAATAAACACTATCCCGGATTTGCTCTGGAAAATGTCAGTTTTTCTCTTGCGCCTAACCGCATCATGGGCTTGATTGGAAAAAATGGGGCGGGGAAAAGTACAACCTTAAAAGCTATTCTCAACATGGTGTCGCCAGAAAGTGGTAGTGTCACCATGTTCCAAAAGAATTTCTATCAGCATGAAAAAGAGTGCAGGCAGCGAATAGGTGTTGTGTTTGGCGGGATTGACTTTTATCCGCTGAAGAAACTCTCCATTATCACTGCTGTCACCCGAAAATTTTATACGAACTGGGATCAGGGCCAATATCAAAAATATATCAAGCGCTTTGCTTTGGATGAAAATAAAAAGTTCAAAGAACTTTCAAACGGAATGAAAGTAAAATACCTGCTTGCGCTGGCATTGTCCCATCACGCCGAGCTGCTGATTTTGGACGAGCCGACTTCTGGTTTGGACCCGGTATCCCGTGAGGAACTGCTTCATATTTTTCGGCAAATTGTGAAAAGCGAAAACGGTTCTATCCTGTTTTCTACGCACATTACTTCTGATTTGGACAGATGTACAGATGATATTACCTATATTCAGAATGGACATGTATTGCAAAGCGCAGATAAAGATACATTTTTGCGCTCCTTTGAGCATTTGAAAACCCCGGATGATATAGGACCACTTACTTTGGAAGAAATTATGCTGCGTACAGAAAGGAGCGCATGGGATGACGATATTATTGTATAAGGAAATACGGCTTGCAGCCCATCCGACCTCGATTGTTTTTGCCTTTTTGGGCTGTCTGGTTTTGGTGCCGTCTTATCCTTACAGTGTAATTTTCATGTTTGGCTGTTTAGCTCCCTATATTACCTTTTTAAATGCGCGGGAAGCCAATGACGCCTGGTACACAGCCGTTTTGCCAGTAACAAAACAGGAAAGTGTTCTGGGAAAATGCCTTCTTGTCGTTTTCTTTCAGCTATTTCAGCTGCTTTTTTCTATCCCGTTCGCGCTTTTACGAAATACCATGAATATAGCTAATAACCCTGTGGGTTTGGACGCGACCCTTGCATGGTATGGCTTGGGATTTTTCTTATATGCGGTATTTGATTTTATATTTCTCACGACATTTTATCAAAGCGGCTGCAAGGCTGGAAAATCATTTATCCTTGCCGCAGTTCCTATGGCTCTTCTCATGGTAGCGATAGAATCCGCCGCCCACATTCCAGCACTCGTGTGGATGGACAGCCGCCAGGCAGAGGATCTGCTGATACAGCTTCCTGTTTTCATAGCAGGGATTGTCTGTTACAGCGCATTTGTTCCATTGGCATATCAGATCTCCGCGAAACACTTTGAAAAGGTTAATTTGTAAAATCAATGTATTAGCAAAATTGCCCGAATCAGCCAATGGTCAAACACATCGTTCAGCGAAGATTCTTTTTTGCGGATAAGATTTTCCCTGCTTAATTGCATGTTATCGCCTTATTTCAATCCCCAGTTGGATTGAAGTCAAGAACACTTATATACGGTGTCTGCTCCCTATTCAATTTTGATTGAAATGTCTTATTAAGGCGTCACGACCGGCTTCCCCTCTTGATCCAGCAGAGGAGTGAAGCCAGCCGCGTTGCCATCTTTATGAAAGACGTAATTGACGCCTGTCACCGTATCGACCCATATCTCGGTTACCTCAATCATGCCTTGTCGGTAAACTTTCTGAAAGCGTTCCATTTCCATATCGATTCCTCCTAAATTCCGAGCTTGACGTTCGGTTGTTTCAAAAACAGCATAACATAAGACTGTGAAGAAATCCATAGAAGTATTCGCATCCGCCCCGGCATTTTTGTCCCTGGCACTCTTTCGCCTTCAATCATTTTGTCTCCTGCTCTTTCATATTCTTTCAGGCATAGGATATTTATTCATCCATCATCCGATTGACTGCTGCTTCCAGCGCTTTGCAGGAAGACTGGATGATATCATCGTCTATTCCGGCTCCCCAGTAGGTTTTCCCGTCCTTCACCACAGACACATAGGCGATCGCCTTGGCTGCGGAGCCTCTGGTAAGGGCATGCTGCTCATAGCTGTCCAGATCGTAATCCAGCTTGAAAAATCCCATGACTGCATTGCTCACAGCATCCAGACGGCCATTGCCAAAGCCGCTGATCACAGCGCCCTCGCTTTTCCCGCAGATCACCGTAACCTCTGCCCGTATGCCCTCATTCTCCTGGCGGAAATGACATTCCCGGATGGCAAAATGTCTCTTCACGTCCACAAAGTTCTCCATAAATATCTGATAAATCATTTCCGGCGTCAATTCCATCTGATTCTCATCAGACATTTTCGTGGTGAGTTCGGAAAGATACGGCCGCATTTTCTGGGGAAGGGAGATGCCGCAGCTGTTCTTCAGCACGTAATTCACCCCGCCTTTGCCGGATTGGCTGTTCACCCGAATCACGTCCGAGTCGTATGTTCTTCCCACCTCCTTCGGATCAATAGGCAGATAGGGTATGGTCCACTTCCCGCTGCCATGGTTCTCCCGATATTCCATCCCCTTGGCGATGGCGTCCTGGTGGGATCCTGAAAACGCGGTGAACACCAGATTTCCGCTGTAGGGGGAGCGGGGAGACACCGCCATGCGGGTCAGGCGCTCATATTTCTCTACAATCGAAGGCATATCCGAGAAATCCAGACAGGGATCGATTCCATAGGAGTACATGTTCATGGCCACCGTCACCAGATCCACGTTGCCGGTACGCTCTCCGTTGCCGAACAGCGTCCCCTCCACCCGGTCTGCCCCGGCCAGCACACCCAGCTCTGCGGCAGCCACGCCGCATCCTCTGTCGTTGTGGGGATGGATGGACAGGATCACATGTTCCCGATCGTTCAGGTGGGTATTCATATATTCTATCTGTCTGGCAAATACGTGGGGCATCGCCGTCTCCACGGTAGACGGAATATTGATGATGACCTTGCGCTCCGGCCTTGGCCTCCACACCTCCAGCACGGCGTTGCACACCTCTGCCGCGAAATCCACCTCCGTTCCGTGGAAAGATTCCGGGCTGTATTCAAACAGGATGTTTCCGTCCAGGTCTTGGGCCAGCTCTTCGAACAGCCGGGCGCTCTCCACCGCGTTCTGCTTGATCTCCTCTTTCGTCTTTTTCAGTACCTGCTCCCTCTGGGCGGCAGAGGTAGAGCCGTACAGATGAATCACCGCGTTTTTTACACCCTTCATCGCCTCGAACGTCCGGCGGATAATATGTTCTCTGGACTGAGTCAGCACCTGCACCGTGACATCGTCAGGTATCCGGTCTTCCTCAATCAGCTTCCTCACGAATTGGAATTCGGTATTGGAGGCCGCCGGAAAACTCACCTCGATCTCCTTGAACCCGATCGCCAAAAGCATCTGATAGAATTCCATCTTTTCGTCCAGATTCATCGGCTCAATCAGCGCCTGGTTGCCGTCCCGCAGATCCACGCTGCACCATATCGGCGGTTTTTCTATATAATCTTTCTTCACCCACTCACAGCACGCCGAGGGCGGCAGAAAATACTGCCTCATATACTTATCTGCATGTTTCATGGATGTTCACTCCTTTTCTCTGAAATTTCCCATAAGGAACGAGGTTTCCTATTCAAGAACAAAGAGTTCCGCAAGCGGAACTCCAATGCCCAGTACAGCCGTCTTGTCGGCACCTTCCAGGCACGCCGCCAAGCTGCAGGGCGGCGCGCCAGAAGTGTTGCATACTAGATTCCGAATGTTCCCATTACTAATCCCGCGATGATACAGATCGTATTGGTAATCAACATCAGCGGGGTAGTAAATTTGACGAAATCGTTGATCTCGAAATCAGCCAGCCCCTGTCCAAGATAGGTCTGTGCCACGCAGGGAGAACTCATCTTGCTGATCCAGTGGGGCACAAGGAAGAGTGCCAGAATCTGCGCCGGGGAGATGCCGAATTCCGCGCCGATGCCGGCGATGAACGGGAGCATCGCTATGTAGAGCTGATAAGGCACAAAGTAGAATACGATGGGCATCAGCAGGGCGAGAACCACTCCGATATATTTCGCCAACCCGCCCGGGAAGGCATTGATAATCGCCTGCACGAAGATCTCAGTCATTCCGGTGTTGTCCATGACGCCGATCAGCACCTGAATCGGGAGCACGATTGCCACGTAATTAAAGATAGCAGGAGCTGTCATGTGATAAATCTGCCGGGCGTCATCCGGCTTCGGATAGTTGATCACCAGCGCCAGGGCAAGGAACACCATGAAGGTGAACCAGCTGGACAGGCTCCTTACAAATACAAGCACTGCCAGACATCCTACGAATAATATCAGGTTTACCCACAGCAGGTTCAGACGGTAGAACGGTTTGTCCGTAACGGTTCTCGGATCCGGAATTGCAATCTCGTGAACGCCGGAATCCTCGGACTTGTCAATTTTATATTTCTTTCCAAAGTAGAAGCAGCATCCCACCGTGCAGATAAACGCTACGGCCGCCATGGGGATGGACCCATACATCCCCTCATACTGGTCGCATTTCAGGGCTGTCTCCATCAAAGCTGTGACCGAAGACCATGGCAGGGGCGATACGACTGCCATCATCATGGCGCACAGGAATACAAGGATCTTTCTGTCCAGATGATACCTGTCATACAGCGCCAGCATTGCCGGGATCGGGACAATATAGATTGTGGACGGAGAAGCCGTGATTCCCACAATCGCGCATATCACAATCGTAGCCAAGAAGATGCCAGTGGCGTTCCCTTTGGTTAGCTTGACAATTTGATACAAGAAGAAAAAAAAAAATCCTGTTTCCGCCAGCGCGCGGAAGAATACCATGCTGAATACGATCATCATAACCGTTCCCGACATGGTGCTGGAGAGGCTCTCCGCCACCAGCCCCATCACTTCCACCGGGGAATATCCCAGGCACAGTGCTGCTATCAGCGGCACAATCGTAAATGGAACTGTTAAGTACACCTTGTTCGAGGTCAGCAGCACGATGATGATCAGCAGCATTATGATACCGACTAACATTACCATATCCATAAAATTCACTCCTTTATCTTTTACTCTGAAAGCCCAGTCGCAAAGCATAAGCAGGCAGACTGCTTGCAGGCTAGCCCGCTTATGCTTCAGCGACGCTAACCTGTATGAGCAAGCAGGCCGACAGGCCGGATTGCGAATACAGGCGGGATTGCGGGAGTGCGGAGCACGGAGCAATCCCAGGGCTTTCATGGTTGGTGGTGCCCGCTCCAGCGGGCATACAGGTTTACTCAGTTGCTTGCTCTGTCTTCCGTCTGCGGCTGACCCTGTGTATGCTGATCGGCCCCAGAATAATGATCGGGAAGAACCATACCGGCATCTTCAGCTGTGCCAGGATGCCATAGCCTTTGTCCAGCACGCCTTCCAGCCCGAGGGTGGAGAGTACGGCGGCTCCGCTCATAATCACCAGCACGACGGCGACTTTGCACACGAAATCATTACTGATTGCCCGTTTCAGCAGCGGCGTATAGCGGGCAATGCTTCCGGCCAGCATGGAGCCCTCTGTCGTGATATAAGCCAGCAGCAGTATGATATTGAAGGCGATCAGCAGCACCATACCCATCGGCCCTCCGATATTGGTCGCGATGTCCAGCATGGGCATCTCAGAATCCATGCAGGCGGGATAATCCGCCAGCAGAGCCAGAACGCCCACAAGCATGCAGACAAAATTAATTACAAAACCAACTGCCAGAAACAGCACTGTCTGTTTTCTCTTCGTAAACCGTCCTCCGATAATACTCGATGTGTGCAGGAAGCTGATCTGGATACACGCATAGGTGAACCCTGACCAGGCTGCGCTTCCGATTGAGGCTCCTTCTTCTGCCGGAGCTCCCAGATCAGTGGTCATAACTGCTTTCAGGTTGTCAAACCCGGATACGATTCCCACCGCCGCAACAATCAGAAACAGAACAATCATCGGAACAGTTACCTTGCCCAGACGATCCAGCGCATGACTGCCAAAGCACATCAGACAGATCATGAACACAACAAACACGACGCAGCCCACATAATACGGGAATCCGAACAAATTATTCAGCAATGTCCCAAGGCCTGCCACGCAGGTGCCGGATGTCACGATCATGGCTGAAAATACAATCAGATCCCACAGCAGCAGCATGACTCGTCCGACTGCCGGATGATCCCAGTAGATCGTTGACCCCACGTCCCGGTAACTCTTCGCCCGCACCAAGCGGGCATATTCCGTGATAATACCAATAAACCAGACGCATGCAATCCATGCCACAAGCGGCGCTACAATCCCCATACTCCCATACTTGACCGCATAGATTTTCAGC
>CALWRT010000082.1 GCA_944384015.1 uncultured Lachnospiraceae bacterium
GGTGGACACGGTACAAGACCAGATCGCGATCGCCAGGAGGAAGGCCGGCATCCCGGAGGATGCCAGGGATATCCGCCTGGAACGCTTTGAAGTGGTAAGACATTTCTGAGAGAACAAAGGCAAGGAGGGCGATAGGAATATGGCAGGTGATCACACACGCGGCATTCTGGGGCAGGCGAGGGCAGTCTGCCCCGTCTGTCCTCACCAATGTTCCCTGGCAGAGGGACAGTACTGGCGATGCCGCGCCCGGGTCAACAGAGGCGGGAAGATTGTGTGCGCGAATTATGGGAAGCTGACGGCCCTGGCACTGGATCCCATTGAGAAGAAACCGCTGCGCCGCTTCTTCCCCGGGAACAGGATCCTGTCCGTGGGAAGCTTCGGGTGTAATCTGTCCTGCCCCTTTTGCCAGAATCACGAGATCGCGATGGGAGAACAGGGACAGGTGCCTTATGGGGAGCGGTCTCCCGAGGAGCTGGCATCCCTTGCCTGCCGCTGCCGGGCATACGGGAATCTTGGCGTGGCCTATACGTATAACGAGCCGTTAGTCGGCTATGAATACGTGCGGGATACGGCCCGGCTCGTACATGGATACGGCATGAAAAATGTGCTTGTGACCAATGGATTCGCAAATCTGTCCATATTAGAAGAGCTGCTGCCTGTGATCGACGCGATGAACATTGACTTGAAGGGCTTTACCGATGCCTATTACCTGACATTGGGGGCAGAATTGGAGACTGTGAAGCAATTTATCCAGAGAGCGGCGCTGGACTGCCATGTGGAGCTTACCACGCTGATTGTTCCAGGAGAAAATGATACCGAGGAAGAGATGGAGCGGGAGGCCCAGTGGATTGCGTCAATCAGCCCCCGCATCCCGCTCCATGTGACCCGGTTTTTCCCGCGGTATTGCATGCGGGAGAAAAACGCCACCAACATAGAGGTCATCAAACGGCTAAGCAAGGCCGCCAGCCGGTATCTTGCCCATGTATATACCGGAAATTGCTGAACAGTTACAATACGAAATGTATCGGAAGTATAAGGGAAGCATCCTTTGGTCTTATGCGTATCAAGTGATTTGCTTTTCCAACTTCGTAAAGAAGCTGGAGGAGGCCAGGCCGATCAGACACACCAAGACGCCGCTTGGAATCAGTACCCAATAGGAGCTGCTGGAAAATTGATCGAACAAGGCTCCATAGACGATTTGCCCCAGCGGCTGGGCGCACATGGAGAGAGTGAACACATAAGACATGACCTTGCCCATCAGATGTTCCGGCGTCCGTTCCTGTATGATGGAAATGGCATAGGTGGAGAACAGGCTGCATCCTAGCTGGCTGGCACAGAACATGATGAATAAGACCAGATAGCGGGCCAAGGCTCCCATGGGCAAGAGAAAAGCAATACCGCATGGAAGCAGGAACAGACCAAAGGATATCAAGACGATGGATAGGTGACGCAGCCGCAGCTTTTGGGCAAAAATCACTACACACAGACTTCCAAGAACAGACGCGACTCCCATGGCGCTTTCTGCCAGGCCATAGTGAGCGGCTGACAACCCCAGTACGGTGCGCACCAAATAGGGGAAGCCCACCACAGTCGTTCCAGCCACGAACAGGCTCACAGCAGCTGCCAAAAGAAGGAGATTCCGGATACCTGGCTGCTCCCGGCACAGAAAGCGCATGCTGATAGAGAAATCTTCTCTGATAATGGCGCCAATACCCTTGCTGTCTCCTGCATGGTGATCATCCAGCCGGATAAAGCATTCCAGCAGAGCCGTCGCGAAGAAGCAGATGACTGCCGCGCGGAAGACGGGCTGGATGCCAAAGGCAGTATAGAAGATGCTTCCTAAGAAGGGAGTGACCAAAGAGGCGATGGAAGCCACTTGGCTGACCACCGCATTGCCCCGCACAAGGTTATCCCCGGACAGCATTTGGGGGATGCATGCCTGTACGGCAGGCGATTCGAAGGCTCCTAATGCTGAGAGAAGGACAAGCAGTCCGCCGATGACTGCCATGCCAGGTCCAGACGGCAGGAGAAAACTGGCGATCAGAACGCACAGGCCAGACAGAGTATCCAACGCCACCATAATGCTGCGGCGGTTCGCCCGGTCAGCGAGAATGCCGCCGAAAGGAGACAGCAAGATGGTGGGAAGCATGGAGAGAGCTAACAGCTTTGCGAACATAGAAGCCGATCCAGTCTGCTCCAGTACATACATAGACATTGCGAATTTTAGCGTGTAATTGCCAATCAGAGAACATGCCTGCCCTAAGATCAGAAAAGTAAAATTGCGGGTAAAAAGTTTCTGCTTCATTAGCTATACCTCCATATTTTCTATGTGACAGAATGTGCTTCTCACAGCCGCGGCCGTGGAGTACTAAATAATACCAACCAAATGAATGTATATATCTAAAATAAAATTGCCTTCCGGCAACTTTATTATTAAATAGGAAACTGTGTTTCCCAATTTAGTAAAACGCTTAGCGGGATGCGCGCTCACGCGAAGCAGAAGATTATCGCCCAAGCGGCCGCGATCGGCGCAAGTGTTCCGTAAGCAGCAAGCCAAGCGGACATGCCCGCGTCATGGCCAGTTGATGCCCTGTTGCTTATAAAGAGGTATCGGATGTTTCTTCTGGAAGTTTTTCAAAGAAATCTTCCACGAGAGCATAGATGGCGTCATCCACCAGAGGGACCCCCATCTTCTCCAGCATTTCTCCGAGAAAACGGAACTTGTGCTTCATCCCTTCTTTGTCTGTTGGAAAAACAGAAGGCAGCAGCCACAGGCTGGTGAGCAGCGGCATAAGCTCGGCAAGTTCCCGGACGTACTCGGTATGTACAGAGCCGTCCGCATTCCCCTCCTCCAGCAGTTCCTGATAGTAGGGGGTGAGAATCCGCAGATTAGATTCGATCATCTCTACCAGGAGCCTAGGATTTCTCGTAAGAGGAATAGATTGGATGACAAGGTCGGTGCGGGCTTCATCCGATTGATTCAGGCGGATTGCCTCCTGCAGCTTCTGCAGGCCGTTCAGATCCGTCCGCTTCCGGACTTTCTCAAAGGGATTATCTGCCGTGAACATCCGGTCGCCCACCGCGTCCATGATTTCTTCTTTTGATTTGAAATGATGATAGACAGCCCCTTTTGTCAAGCCGTCCAAATGATCCACAATATCCTGGATGGTGGTGTTGTCATATCCTTTTTCCAAAAAGAGCCGCTGGGCCACATCCAGTATTTTTTCCACCGTCACTTCCGGATACTTGTTCCGCGCCATATCAGATTCCCCTTTCTTACATACGAACCGTATGTATCTATTATATGTGAGGAGTGAACTGCTGTCAAGATACATTCGTTTGGTATTTATCCGACTGCTGCGCGCTAGTGATTGTGCGGCCCTCCTCTTTGTAGTAGGATATATTTGAGGAAACAATGATGAGATCAGCGTTTCCCTAAGAGAACCCAAATTGGCGGCGGACCGCAGCAAAAAAGCGAGAGGCTGCGAAAGTACGGGGGAGGATACAAATGCTTAGAAAGCCGATATTGGCATTGAGAAGAGACCCAAGCAGGAGGGCGCGGGAAAACGATATATGCGGAGATCCGGCAAAATGGTTCGATTTTCCAACGTTTCAGGAACACAAGCTATATGCGGCATCGTTTGATTTCTTTGTGGATTGGCAGAGAGAGCGCGTCTGCGATGAGGTATGGATTAAGCGGATCAGCGACAGCGATGACATTCTGCACCTGGAAGAGGAAGCATTGATTGATCTGATAGCGGACTGTGACGGGAGGGAGACCTGCAGACGCCTGTATCTGTTCCTGGCCCGTCAGAAGTTTGCTGAGAAATATATGCTTTTTCGGGATGTGCCGCAGGAACGATGGGAGAGCGGAGAAGAGAAAGTCGTGGAGCTGGACCTCTCCAGATATCGGAGAGGGTCGGTATCCTATTACACCGCAAGAGAGATAGAGGACAAGATCAAGGCATTGCGGAAGACTCCAGTGCCGATCGGGCGCGCGGGATTGATTTACGCGACCTCTGTCCTGGAGGGATATCTGTCCGAACGATCCTATTTCTGGCCGGGGGATGTGGATACACTGCTCTATGACAACTATGGAGGAGTGAAGGCTGTCCTGGAATTTAAGAAGCATACCGCAAGTTCTAGAATCGCGTTTCAGGATCAGAAAATCACGAACTATTTGGAGCGGGATATTATGAAATATAAGAGCCTGGCTCTGCTAAGAGACCGTTTTTCCACCAGCTTGTACGTAGTGTATTATCCCATTCCCCGGGATATCCGGTATATCATTGTGGAAAAGCTGGAGGGGGCGCCGGATGCCTTATACGCGTCCGAACGCTGGGAGATGGCGCTGCCTGTCCAAAGGAATTTTAGAAGCATGCAGGCTTTTGCGGAACGTTTTCTTGCGGATGTGCTGCATCTGCCCGCGTGACCCAGTGATATTTTAAGAAAAATCTGTTGACTCTCCCCTTAGGTCAGGATATATATTGAAGACAGATTCGAATCAAAGAGCACGCAGAGAAGAAAAGGGAGAAAACAGATGTTAACAGTAGGGGAATTTTCAAAAATATGCCAAGTAAGTATTAAGACACTGCATCATTATGACAGGATTGGCCTTCTTATTCCGTTGAAGGTTGATCCTGCCAGTGGATATCGTTATTATGGCCAGCAGCAGGTGAGACAGATGCTGCTGATTAAGAGGCTGAAGCGGTATGGATTTTCCCTTGATGATATCAGGCTGCTTCTGGAATGCAAAGATGACAGCGTGTTCTTTTTCAAGCTGTGCCGGCAGAAAGAAACATTGGAATTGCAGAAAAGGGACGCGGATCTGGTGCTCAGCGAACTGTCAGCCAATCTGAGGAATTTTGAGAGGACAGGTGATATTATGGGATATCAAAAAAATTACGAAATTACAGTGGTCAATACCCCGGACAGAATCATACTTGCAAGCCGTCAGGTCATGGGGGTCAAAGATTTTGGAACTTATTACAGCGGACTGTATGAACGGATGGCGAAAGATCATCTGACGCCTGACGGGGTGCGTGGAGCCGTGTATTATGATGAGGAATTTCATCCGGAAAGTTCAGATATTGAGTTGATTGTCGGAATTCGCGAAAAAGATAAGGCAGATAAAATCATGGAAGGCCAGCTGTGCGCGTCGACGATACATAAAGGGCCGTATTCCTCCCTTTCTGATGCCTACGGCGCCATTGTCACATGGATCGAGGAAAACGGATACGCCTGGGACGGAGCGCCTTATGAGATTTATCTCAAAACCCAGTTCGACCATTTGACGCCGGAAGATTGGGAAACGGAAATCTTTTTCCCTGTTAAGAAGAAATAGAGAGAACGTGAGGCATCTGGAGCAGGACAGGTGCCTCACATGGCTAGAAATATGAATTTGTATCAGTACACACTGTTCACTGCGGGAGAAAACCGCGAAGCTCCGGGCTCAATTAAATAACGCGCCCATTCTGCCTGAACATATCAACTGCGAAGGCTGCCGGGCGGACGGGGTGAAAACGGTATACTGCGACAGTATGTATAGAAGAAAGGATGCTTGGACGTGTAAATTGGAAAAAACGATGGATGTTAGCACGCGTTGCTTGCGGCAACGGGTATTTCCTCATACAATGGCCATAACAACGAAAGGAAAGGAGCGCGTTCAAAATGTTAAATGAAAACATTCGGTCAGTTAGAAAATCAAAAGGGCTTTCTCAGCAAGAACTTGCTGTGAAATTGAACGTAGTGCGGCAAACGGTCTCCAAATGGGAACAAGGATTATCCGTTCCTGGTTCTGATATGCTGATCTCTATATCGGAAGCGCTTGATACACCGGTAAGCACGTTGCTGGGGGAAACTATCGCCGAGTCGGAAGCTGAAGATTTAAAGGTGATTGCTGAAAAATTAGAGATTATAAACTTGCAGCTTGCACAGAGGGAAGCGGCCAAGAGGAAAATGCTTCGCTGGCTGCTTGTCTCGCTGTGCGCAGTCATCATCATCATTTTTGCTGCCTTGGCGGTATGGAATAGCCCTTATTTAGGATGGGATTATAGCAACCCTGAAACCGCCGTTGTGGGAGTTGGTTTGCACATATTTGAATGGCTGTTTATCAGAACAGCGCCAATCGTTCTAATTGCGGCAAGCGCTGGAATTTTATGGACGTGGAAAAATCATAAATAGAACTGCTTTATCATCGAGCCAGCCGCCCCGGACGCCTTTGCTGGCAGGCAGATAAGAGGTGACAGCAGGAGAGTGGCCCTCTGTCATGATAAATGCAGTCTGGCAGCCATACCAAGCCCTTATTTAAGCTTAAAGGCGATTATGATCTCCCCATTCACACATACCGTCTAAAATAGGAATCAAGGATTTGCCTCGCTCAGTCAAACGATACTCTACTTTGGGCGGAATTTGCGGGTATTCTTCTCGATGAACAAGCTGGTCGGCTTCTAACTCTTTCAGTGTGGAACTTAAAGTCTTATAAGAAATTTTGCCGATATATTTTTTCATTTCATTGAAACGGACCGCTGAAAAACAGTGTGCAAGACTGAATTCCACCGGCTACATCTAAAAAATGTGAAACGTTTCCTTCCAGTCTGACAGCAGATTTGTGCATTTTGTGATACAGACTATTTATTTTCATATTAAATTGGCTTTTCTCCATGATAAATTCATAATCCTATGCTACACTTACTGAAAGAGGTGTTTGATTTGAAAAAATTGTTGATTATAGAAGATGAACCAGATATTCAGGAACTTTTACAAGCCTATCTCCATAATGCCGGATATGAGACAACTCTTGCAGGAGATGGCGTGGAAGCCCTAATAAAATTCCAAAAGGGTAAATTCGATCTGATCCTTTTAGATCTGATGCTCCCGAAAATTGATGGGTTTGGCGTATGTGAAATGATTCGTCGGGAATCTAATGTGCCAATTTTAATGCTTACTGCTTTAGACAGTGAGCAAGAACAACTGCGCGGATTTCAGATGGAGATCGATGATTATGTAACAAAGCCTTTTTCAATGCCTGTTCTGTTGCAAAAAATCAGGGCAATCTTGCGCCGTACTACGGGGGGAACGGACGAAAAGCGGCGCCTGTATTATCGGGATTTAACCTTGGATTTGGATGGAATGGAGGCTGTTCTGGCAGGACGCCCTTTGGACTTAACAACTCGGGAATTTGAATTGCTCCAGGCGTTGATTTCCAGTCCCGGAAGAGTTTTCACTCGTGAAGTTCTGCTGGCCAAACTGTGGGGCTATGACTTCTTTGGGGACGAGCGCGTGGTGGATAGTCACATTAAAAACCTGCGGCACAAGATGGGTACTGACTACATCGAAACTGTGAGGGGGGCCGGGTATCGTGCTGCGAAAGAAAATCCGTAAAAGTTTGACAGTTCGTATCTTCTTGATAACCGCCTTTATCCTGCTGGGTGCGGGAGCGATTACATTCGGCTTGATTGCATGGGCAACACCCAGCACTTATACTGCTGTACTCAATGATGATTTAACTGAACAGGTAAATGCGCTGGTAGAAAAGTTGGCCGATACCGCCCAGGAGGACTGCGGGCCAGTATTGGATACTTTTCTTCGGGATTCGGGGGCAGATATAATGTTGGTTGGCCCTGACAAACAAATTATCAACACTGGCTCTCAGCTTACGATTCAATCCGTGTACGAGGGGACTGATCATGCCGATTCAACAGAAGATGGCAGTTCTACCGTCACATATGCAACAGATGAACTGGAAAAAGACGAGTCTGTAACGGTCACAATGTCTGATCAAGCTACGATCACAGCCGATGTGTCTTTTTCGGATCAATCGGACGTTTACACGCTCTATGTTAAACCGCGGTTAGAGACAGAAAACTTGGCGGTACAGGCGCTCGTTCAAATGGCCCCGTGGCTTTTAATGATTTTGCTAATCTTTTCCATGCTGTGTGCACTGGTTTACTCCAGGTATATCACCCGCCCCATCGTCCAACTGAGCGGGATCGCGGGGAAAATGGCAGAATTGGATTTCGGTTGGACTTGTGAAGAAACCAGGCAGGACGAAATTGGAAATTTAGGGCGCAGCCTAAATCAAATGGCGCAAAAATTGTCCGGTGCCCTTTGCAATCTAAAGGCATCCAATGAGGCACTCCGAGGAGAAATGGAGCAGGAGCGGGAAATGGATCGCCAGCGAATGGCTTTTTTCGCCGCCGCATCCCACGAGTTGAAAACACCAGTCACAATTTTGAAAGGCCAGCTTTCTGGTATGCTGGATGGAGTGGATGTTTACCAGGATCGGGAAAAATATTTGGCCCGCGCTCTCCATGTCACTGCCCGGATGGAAAATCTAATTCAAGAAATCCTGACTATCTCACGGGTAGAGGCTCATGGCGGCGCGTTTGTTCAAGAACTGGCGGACATTTCTGAAATAACAAAACGACAGTTGGAATTGGATACAGATTTGATACAACAAAGAAATCTGAGGG
>CALWRT010000083.1 GCA_944384015.1 uncultured Lachnospiraceae bacterium
TCAGTTTCAGAAATTCTTCCTTCGGCACAGACGCTGCCGGGAGGACATCCCAGTCGATGCAGGTGGGCATCGGGTCCGGCACTTCTCCTTCGGGGAAGACAAATCCGGATCCTGGCTCGTAGGCAACAATTGCCCGCACCTTGTCGGAGTTCATTCCAATCTACCATCCAAAGCCGCCGCCCTGGGAGTGGGTGACCAGTATTCCGTCACCAACTTTGGCGAACACTTCTGCCATTCCGTCTGCCACCACATCTCCGTCGCACACAGCCGTATTCGGCGTTACCTGGCGCAGGAACTGATCCAGCGCATAGTCGCTCTTCGGGAAAGCCGTATTTTCATAGAAATTCGGCCACAGGCCCAGCCGGAAACAGTTGAAGGTCGTCTCATCCTCCAGATTTACCGGTATGAATCCCGGGACAGAGGTACGGCCTGCCCGGCCTCTGCGCGGCTGGTCCACCGTATAAATGGTGTATCCCTTGCGCAGGAAAATACACTGATACCCCTCTCTTCCGTCCGGCGTGGACTCCCATGTCTTCGCGGACTGGAAGCCTCCGTGGAGCAGTACCATCGGATACTTTCTCGGATTCTGCGGAATCTGGTAAGATACATACACATGATCCCCCCGCAGCGTCTGCCCGGATGGCTTCGTCTCTTCCTCCTGGGGCAAGAACGGGTTTGCCGGGTTAAAGCAGTCCGGGGGATTCATAGGATCAAAGGTTCCTTCCCCCTTGACAACCGTGCCTCCCACAAAGAAGCTTCCCTGCTCCTGTATGATGATTGGCTCTTTCTTTTTTTCTTCCATAGCGCGTGACTCCTTCCTATGCAGATCAGACAAAGATTGGAACAATCAAGAAGTACAAGAAACAGAATACCAGCAATACCGCGGAGCCAAGCCAGCACGCCTTCAGCAGCGTCTTCATGTCCTTCGACCGGAACAGGCCGAGGGCGCTGAAATGGGTCATACACGGATAGAGGACAACGGTCAGGTAAGAGCCTGCGATCAGTACAAGGGCCCACATACCTTGGGACATGCCGATATCATTTACAACTGTTCCGAACAGCTGATCGATCACAATCATCTGCGTCGAGGCGATTCCATTGATTCCAAAGGCTCCCACCAGCATTGCCACCGTAGCCGTCAAAGTCTCGCCCGATCCGCTGTTGACAAAGTTCGTGAACAAATTGCCCAGCGCTTCAAATCCGCCCATGGCGTTTACCGTATTTATCAGCATCTGGCTGAGAATGCACACGACAAAAATCTGGATCAGGGATGCCGCTGACTGGAAGAATGTGTCAATGGCATCTTTCAACCTGTATTTCCCAAGCACTGCCACAATAACCGTCAGCAAGATCATATAGAAGAAAGTGAAAGCCATGCCGTTCCCATTGATGACCACCCAAGCAACGCAGACGATAAAGGTAATGATGAAAGCGATGGTCGAGCGCTTGCGCTCCGGGGGCACTTCCACATCGTAGTTCTTCTCCTCCTCTGTCAGCTCATAGCGCTCCGCGTTCGGATCATTCTCGAATTTCTTCTCAATCCAGAAGCAGATGAATACGCTGGCGATTGCCATCACTACCAGGAATGGGCCGGCTGCCCAGCCAAGATACTGTCCAAAAGACATGCCTGTTAACTCCATCGCTGTAATATTCGGCGCGGAGAACGGAGACAGAAGCATTCCCACAAATCCAGGGAAAACCAAGATAACAGCCATTGTAATCGGCCTCACGCCGAACACCGCCGCCACTGGGATCATGAAGGGCGACGCGATCGCGGAAGCTGTAACTGCCGAGCCAATCACCAGCGTCAGAACAGCTTCACACAGAGACAATACCAGTATCGCGCTCTTCTTCCCTTTTATGTGGAACCCTTTGATAATCCATTTACACAAAGTCGTCGTAACCCCGACCTTGTTCATGACACCTCCAAGACCGCCTCCAAGCAATACCAGGAAGCCGATCTGACCCATTGTTCCGCCCATTTCCGCGCCAAAGTTCGTTCCAAAGGCGACAGCGCCGTTTCCGCTCATGATCATTCCTAAAATCATAGAGATTGCCAAAGGCAGAATCATACTGTCCTGAATGACGAACGACAAAATGATGTACAATAAGAGCGGCACAAGGCCGACGAGCGATGGGACATCTGATATGAGAGCCCAACTCCCTAACTCCATTTTCAAAACCCCTTTCTGCTGTTTTTTCTTCCAAATCCTCTGTCGGCATTCGCACAATTTACAACATTTCAATCGTTTATACACAATGTTTTTGTGCTTTTACCTCATTTCATCTCCGGAGAAGCAATAGGATTTGTCCAAATTATATAATATATAAAAGAGGAAGTTTTTCCCAATTAGTCTTTTTTCTAATAGTATCAGTTTTTCCTCCCTATCAGTTTTTCCGTTCATATTCCGCAGGAATACTAATAACAGTCATTGTTCACCAAAGAAACTCTTTCATCTGTGTTCCCCGACATTCAAAAAGAGCCCATGCCCAGCAGATTGTTGCACATCCGCTAGGCACAGGCTCCAGTCCTCTGCCATTCACTTAACAGCAAAACAGATAATATCCCAGGCAGATACAGAACGCAATAGCCAGTATCTGAAAAAAGAGATTCGGGATCAGAAACATCAGCAGCATTCCGACTGCTATCCAGAATAAAATAAACCCGCACATCCGTCTCATGTCTGCCGCTCCTGTGATTCTCTCATTTCTAATATATGCAGCCGGCAGCAGAAAAGACGCTGCTGCAGGGCCATACGGGGCACAGCCTGCAGCAGCGCAATGATTCTCTTGCCCTATTTAACTTCTCCCTGTCCGGGCTTCTTCCCGGCAGCACTCTTCGCGCCTGTCTTGGATCCTTCCACGGTGCTCCTCACCTCATCGTCGGACATCATGTCTCCCTTCCCCGCAGTGAACCGGTCTACGAAATCCGGCACCATATCCAATATCTTCGTGATGGTGTCTTGATTCTTCACGTTCACCAGCTTCGTATGCCCATTCTGGATCACCAGGATTGCGCTGGGCGTAATCTTCCCGCCCATTCCGCCGTTGCCGCTGCTCTTCTTGTCCGCGCTGGACGCTCCGGCCGCCACCCCGAACGTTACGTCCACGAGGGGCAGGATAATCGTATCCCCGATTGTAATCGCGTCTCCCACAACGGTCTTCGATGTAAGAAAGCTGTCCATCCCCTTGAACAGAGATTCCAGCGATGTCTTGAAATTGCTGTCTGTAGCCACCTGTTTGATTCCTCCTTATCTGCGTCTCAGCCTCTGTATCAGATGCCTGATATCTTGATCTCTCCAAAGCTTCCATCCGGACTTCAGCATCACAAATCCTCTCAGCCTTCCCTTGAGCGTCACCTGGCCCTCCAGCACCTGCCTCTCAAAGTCCGGCTCTACAGAAAGTTTCCATCCCGGAAACTGGCAGAATGCACAGTACAGGCCGAACAGCTGCCCTGTCTGAGCCGGATCTTCCAATCCGAACCGCACGGTCCCCTGCACCTTGCCGGGGAGCACATGCCGCGCCATACGCCACAGCTCTTCCCTGCACAGCCCCAGCGCCCTCTTGGTCTCTTCTTCCTGCAGCAGTTCTATATAATATTGGATATTCTGCCCTATATTTGCTATTTTAGCACAGAACTTCTCAAAAGTATATCGCAGGTTCTGAAAAAACGAAAGGCATCTGCGCACCCGCTCTTTGATCCTGCTGAGACATTCCTGCATCCTCTCCCATAAGCTCTCTGCCTCAGCCTTATCCTCTCCGCCCTTGTCTGCGGGCGTCTCCTTTGCCATGTCCGCAGCCTTGCCTGCTGCGCCCCTATGCTCCTCTTGGCCCTTGCCAGCGAGCATCTCCCCTGCCAAGTCCGCATCCCTGCCTGCTGTGGGCTGACCTGCCGGGGCCTCTCGGGCACTGTACAGTTCCGTCCCGGGAATCGCCTCCCGGCTCTTCGCGGCTGCCGTGGGACTCTTCCTGGGCTCTTCTCTTCGCTTCTTCTCTTTGCTCCCTTTCCTGTCAGCCTTTGACGGTTTCTGCTCCTTCTCTTTCGGCGGATACAGACAAAAAAAAAAAATCCACAGAA
>CALWRT010000084.1 GCA_944384015.1 uncultured Lachnospiraceae bacterium
CATAGAGCCGCCAGGACTCAGGGACTCTCCTTCCAGCGTTACAATACACAGGCTATATTTATATTTTCTGGCAAGGGCGATGGCCGTGTCGATATCCTTGGCCACAACCGTCCTCCCCAACAAGTATCCGATCAGCTCCCGATAACGTTCCTGGGTCTGCACCAGACTGTCGGCAAGGCCGATGACTCCCGGCTCCCTTAAGGCTTCCTTCGCTCCGAATCCGCTCCGGTTTCTGACGCTTGTCAGAGGCAGGAAGGTCGCCCTTCCCGCTTTGCTTCGCTTCAGGAACGCGATCATCTCCTTCGCCGTCTCTTCCGTATCGGTGACAATATTCTGAATACTGCCGCCCAATGCCGTCTCCACGGCTGTCTCATATTCCTTTTTTACTTTTATTAAATCCGCCACGACACCGATAATTCCGGGATGTTCTCTCCTCTGCTCCATTACCCGGCGAATACTGTTGCCATAGCCGTCATAGCGCTCTGTGATCGTCTGCAGTGATTCCAGCCTGGAGGACTCTCTGTGATAGGCCGCTTGGCCAGTCTCAATCTGCTCATTGAGCTTCATAATCTCCTGCTGCAGCTTCTCTGTCTTCTCTTCCAGCTCCCGGCTTTTCGCCTCATAGCCATCCAGGATCTCCTTCACATGGTTTTGGCTCTCCAGCAGCTTGGACATCTCTTCCCCCTGCTTCGACTCCTCGCTCTTCAGCTGCAGAATCTGGGAAGCAAGCTGAGCCTTCCGGATCTGGGCCTGCTCCAGCATCGTATCATAACGCTGCAATTTCCCTTTTGTGGATGCTCTCGCATTCAGCAGCTCAATAATATCACTCTTGCCGGAATCAATCGCCGCATTTCTGCTCTGGATCCTCTCGCGGACAGCCGCCAGGTGATTCTCGGCCTCCTCTCTCGCCTGTCTGGACTCCTCTTCTTGTCTCTGGGCTTCCTGTTTGCGGCCGGCATATTCATCCAGCTCTGCTGCCTTGGAACGTCCCTCTTCCTCAATTGCCTCCAGCCGGCTCTGAATATGTTCGTCATTGGCTCTGGCAGTGTTGATCTGCTCCTTGAGAATAGCAATCTGGTTCTCCAGTCCCTGGCGTTTCAGAACAGTATCATTCGCCGCTTTTTTGGCTTCTTCTATCTGGCCTTCCAGGGCAAGGAGCGCCTCTTCCTGCCGCTCATATTCTGCCCTGGCTCTCTCAAATCCCGTCTTGGCCTCATCCAGCTGGCTGCCAGTGTCCTGCTGCTTCTCTTCCAGCTCCTGTATCTGTCCTCTCAGCCTGGCAGTCTCGCACAGGAAATAATTGACGTCGTATGTCTTCAGCTCTTCCCTCTTCTTCAGGTAGATTCTAGCCGTCTCTGACTGCTTCTCCAGAGGGCCTTTCTGCTTCTCCAGCTCAGACAGAATGTCATTGATCCTGACAAGGCTTGCCGCCTCCTCTTCCAGCTTCTTCTGGGCAGTCGCCTTCCTCCGCTTAAATTTCACAATCCCAGCCGCCTCATCAAATAATTCCCTCCGGTCTTCCGGTTTGCCGCTGAGGATCTTATCAATCTGTCCCTGTCCGATAATCGAGTAGCCTTCCTTGCCGATGCCAGTGTCATAGAACAGCTCATTGATATCTTTCAGGCGGCAGGAGGCCCCATTCAGCAGATACCCGCTCTCGCCGGAACGGTATACTCTTCTCGTCACTGTCACCTCGTCAAAATCCACCGCCAGGCTGTGATCGGAATTGTCCAGCGTAATTGCCACAGACGCGTAGCTCAGCGGCCTGCGCATCTGTGTGCCGGAAAAAATAACGTCCTGCATATTCGCGCCGCGCAGCTGCTTGGCCCGCTGTTCTCCCAGCACCCACCGCACGGCGTCTGCCACGTTGCTCTTCCCGCTTCCGTTCGGCCCCACAATCCCCGTAATCCCGTTGTGGAATTCCAGCACAATCTTGTTGGCAAACGATTTAAACCCTTGTATCTCAATATTCTTTAAATACATATTTTCCCGTTATCCATCCCTTCCGTCTGTTGGCTCTGCAAGCCGTTTTCCGGCCTGCCGAAGCACAGAGTATCAACTTGTCCGGCATGTCCTACTCGGCATGACCCTGCAGGCGGATAATCGCCTCATAGGCCGCCTCCTGCTCCGCCGCCTTCTTCGTCCTGCCGCTCCCCATGCCGTAGGGTTGGCCCTTTATGAGTACTCTCACAAGGAACTTCTTATTATGGTTCGGTCCTTCCTCGCCCACCAGCTCATATACCGGCTCACACTCCAACTGTCCCTGGACAATTTCCTGCAGGATGGTCTTGCTATCAAAAAAGAGCTGCATATGTTCAATATCATCCAGCACAAAACGGTAAATAAACTCTTTTGCGCTAGCAAACCCACCATCCAGATAGATAGCCCCAATCATTGCCTCCATAGCATCTGATGTGACAGATGCCCGCTCTCTGCCCCCTGTCATATCTTCTCCGCGTCCAAGCAGCAGATAACTTCCCAGATTCAGCTTTCTTGTACAGAATGCAAGGGTCTGTTCACAGACAATGCTTGCTCTTAATTTGGTCAATTCTCCCTCCGGCTTATCCGGATATTTCTTATACAAGAATTCACTTGTCACAATCTCCAGCACGGCGTCGCCTAAAAATTCCAGCCTCTCGTTATTGGCCAGTTTCCCCAGCCTGTGTTCATTGGAATAGGAGCTGTGTGTCAGCGCCTGGGTAAGCAGCTCCTTATGCTGAAAAGAATATCCGATCTGCTTCTCCAGCTCCTTCTGCTTCTCGTTCATCATATCCCTCCTCTTTGATCGGTGCTTTTTGCTGTGAGCAGCCTGTCTGTCTCTGCCTGAAGGCAGGGCGGCGGATTTCCCATCTATGAAATCCCCGAATGGCTGCCTGCTTCATGTTCCCGCTGTCCGGGCCTTCTATAGTAAAAAGGTATCTCAAAACATCTGTGATAAGTTTTGAGATACCCCTTATCCCTGATCCTCTGCGCAGATCAATTAATCGCGTTTTTAATCTGCTCTACCGCATCCCCAACAGACACGATCTTCTCGGCATCCTCATTTGCGATCTCAATATCGAATTCTTCTTCAATCCCCATGATAATCTGAAAAATATCCAGAGAATCTGCTCCGAGATCATCTACAAACGTGGTGTCCATCGTGATCTCCTCCGCGTCAACATTTAATACCTCCGCAATAATCTGCTGCAATTTTTCAAATTCCATACTATACATCCTTTCCCTCTTGTTCGCCCTTAGGCTTAATTTTTTCCATAATTCTGTCATTCATATTCTCTTCTGTGTAGGACACGCACTGGAGAATTGAATTCTTAATCTCTGCCGCGCTGGAGCTGCCGTGACTCTTCACCACAAGCCCCTTCAGGCCCAGCATTGGAGCGCCTCCGTATTCTTCCGCGTCGAAGCTCTTCATCGTCTGCTTGATCGCAGGCTTCACAAGCAGTCCCCCGACCTTGCCTCTGAAGGATGCCATCATTCCATTCTTAATCACGTGAACAAGCGTTGAAGCTAAGCCCTCATACAGCTTCAGAATCACATTTCCCACAAAGGCGTCACACACGATAACATCTGCTTCTCCTTTCGGAATATCTCTCGCCTCAATACTTCCAATGAAATGAATATCCTCACAAGCTTTCAGCAGCGGAAACGTCTCTTTTACAAGGGCATTCCCCTTCTCTTCCTCAGCTCCTATGTTGACAATGGCCACTCTCGGCTTGCTGATTCCCACTATACGCTCCATGTACACGGAGCCCATCTTGGCAAACTGCACGAGATGGGAGGCTCTCGCATCCACGTTCGCCCCGCAGTCCACCAGAAGGGAGAATCCCTTCTCTGTAGGAAGTAAAGGCGCCAGCGGAGGTCTCTCCACCCCTTTGATCCTTCCCACAATCAGCTGTGCCCCTACCAGTACAGCTCCTGTGCTTCCCGCTGAGACGAAGGCGTCTGCCTCCCCAGCTTTTACCAGGTTCATCCCCACAACGATGGAGGAATCCTTCTTCTTCCTGATCGCCATAACCGGAGGCTCTGCCATCTCGATAACTTCTGAAGCAGGAACAACCTGAATCCTGCTGCTGTCATAAGAATACTTCGCAAGTTCTGCCTCTATCGCTTCCCTGCGGCCTACCAGGAACACCTGAATGTCTTCCCTCTCCAAAGAAGCCTGGACGGCCCCCTCCACAGTCACCTGCGGGGCTGCGTCTCCACCCATGGCATCAAGCGCAACCTTCACTATCTTCTGCATGCAATTCTCCTCCTTGCATTACTAGAATTTACTATACTAGACATTTTTATAAAAATCAATAGGGTTCTAACGAAAAACATAAGCCGCCTTCTAAGCTATAGAAGGGCAAAAGAAAACTCTATGCAGTGGTTCTTCCTCTGCATAGAGTGCTCCCCGGAATATCATCCCAATCGGTAACTGTTCAGTGCTCTCACAGTTCACAGTTACCCCAATCGTTCTTATTTCTCAACAGATACGATCTCTTTCTTATTATAAGAGCCGCAAGCCTTACATACCCTGTGAGGCATCATCAGCGCGCCGCATTTGCTGCATTTCACCAGGTTCATGGCGTTCATTTTCCAATTGGCTCTTCTCTTGTCTCTTCTTCCTTTGGAAGATTTGTTCTTCGGGCAGATAGACATGGTTACACCTCCTCTTTCCTTCCATATGGTTCCCTTATCAAATCATGGCTCCTTCGTCCCAAAGCCGTTAAAAATACTGCGAATCACAGCCATCCTGGGATCCAGCGATTCTCTGCCGCATCCACAGTCCCCTTCATTCAGGTTGGCCCCGCATTCACTGCAGATGCCTCTGCAGTCTTCACGGCACAATACCTTCCCAGGCCAGCGGATAAGCAGCTCGTCATAGACAAGCCGTTCCGTATCCAGAGTATACCCGCTTATATAGCTGATTTCATCCAAATCCTTTATCCTGTCTTCCTCGGTGTCCTTCATGTCCACCTTCCTGACAGTCTGAATAGAAATCTGCTTCCTAACGTCTTCCAGGCAGCGGCTGCACGGAATCACTACCGTTAAATCCGCTGACGCGGATATCTCCAGCTCTCTCTTCCCCATATTGGCAATCTTCAGCTTCAGAGGAGTCTTCTCCACAATCGGGAACACCCCCAGCTTGGAAACAAAAGCATCCGCTTCTATCTCTGCCTTCATAGAAACCGTCTTGTAGTCTCTGGATGTTACATCTGATAAGTTAATTAGCATTATAGTCTCCTATTCACACTTGTCTAATTATACTCATGTCAGGCCTGTTTGTCAAGTAAAAATAAATGACAATGGACAGGGAATAGCTGAACGGTTCAGGATAAGTTCTGTGTCCTTTCTGTTCCCCATTCATCCCCGCAAGAGATACCCCGCTGCTGTGCAGCGGGGTATCCATAAATTCTGAAACGTGCTCTTATTTCAACAGGCGAAGGGTCTCCCGCGCAATGGCAAGCTCTTCATTGGTAGGGATGACACATACGGCTACTTTGGAATCTTTGGTGGAGATCAGATTGTCCTCTCCTCTCTTCTGATTCGCCTCTTCATCAATCTTGATACCTAAGTATCCCAGATAGGAGCATACCCCGGTCCTTGTGATAGGGCCGTTCTCGCCGACGCCGGCAGTAAATGCAATGGCGTCCACGCCGTTCATTGCGGCTGTGTAAGCGCCGATATATTTTGCCACCCGGTACTCATACGCACGCAGTGTGCGGATCGCTGCCTCATTGCCGGCTTCCTCTGCCTCTTCCAGATCACGGAAGTCGCTGGAAATGCCGGACATTCCTGCCACACCTGACTTCTTGTTCAGGACGTCCATGACGCCGTCAATGTCTAGGTTTTCCTTCTTGGCGATGAACTCTACGATTGCAGGATCGATATCTCCGCTCCTCGTTCCCATAATCAGCCCCTCCAGAGGGGTAAGTCCCATGGATGTATCCACGCACTTGCCGTTCATCACTGCGCTGACGCTGGCGCCATTGCCCAGATGGCATACGATGATCTTCATATCTTCAATGTTCTTCCCAAGGAATTCCGCCATTCTGTGAGATACATAATTGTGGGAGGTTCCATGGAAACCATATCTTCTCACGCCGTATTTCTCATAATACTCATACGGAAGCCCATATAGATAAGCCTTCTCCGGCATTGTCTGATGGAAGGCCGTATCGAATACTGCCACCATCGGCGTAGACGGCATCAGCTTCCTGCATGCATCAATTCCGATCAAGTTCGCCGGATTATGCAGAGGCGCCAAGTCATTGCACTCCTTGATTGCTTCGATCACCTCATCATTGATGACAGTAGACTCGGCAAACTTCTCTCCTCCATGCACGATACGATGTCCAACCGCTCCGATCTCATCCAGGGATTTGATGACTCCTGTCTTCTCATTCTTCAGGGCATCCAGCACCATACCGATCGCCTCGGTATGGGTCGGCATCGGCGCCTGGGTCTTCTCCTTCTCTCCGCCTGCCTTCTGATATACGAGCTGGCTGCCTTCGATGCCGATGCGCTCACATAACCCCTTAGCCAGCACTTCTTCCTTCACGGAATCGATCAACTGATACTTCAAAGAAGAACTTCCACAATTAATTACCAATACATTCATCTGAATAGATCCCCCTTATTCCTTATACTAACTGTGCCTGAACGGCGGTCAGGGCGATAACGCCCGCGATATCTTCCGCGGAGCAGCCTCTGGACAGGTCGTTGACCGGCCTTGCGATCCCCTGGAGCATGGGGCCGTAAGCCTCTGCCTTGCCCAGTCTTTGTACTAATTTGTATCCGATATTTCCGCAGTCCAGATTCGGGAAAATCAAGACGTTGGCTTTTCCTGCCACTTCGCTTCCCTTCGCCTTAGACTTGGCAATCTCAGGAACGATTGCCGCATCTGCCTGCAGCTCACCGTCAATATCCAGCTGCGGGTATCTCTCCTTGGCGATAGCCGTAGCCTCAACCACCTTGTCTACCAGAGGATGCTTCGCGCTACCCTTCGTGGAATGAGACAGCATAGCAATGATCGGCTTCTCTCCCACCAGTGTACGGAAGCTCTTGGCGCTGCTGTCAGCGATGGATGCCAGCTCGGAAGCGTTGGGATCCTGATTCAGGCCGCAGTCTGCGAACAGGAATGTCCCGTTGGCTCCATACTCGCAATTCGGAACATCGACAATGAAGAATCCAGACACGAGATCCGTTCCAGGAGCTGTCTTCAGAATCTGAAGTGCCGGCCGAAGGGTGTCTGCTGTGGAATGGCAGGCTCCCGCCACCATGCCGTCTGCATCCTTCTGCTTCACCATCATCACGCCGTAGGTCAGCCAATCTGTGGTCAAGATCTCTCTTGCCTTCTCCTTGGTCATGCCTTTGTGCTTCCTCAGCTCATAGAGGACATCTACATACTCATCCAGCTTCGGATCAATGTCAGGATCTACAACCTTGATGCCTGTCAGGTCCACATCCAGCCAGTTAGCACCGTCCATGATCTTCTCTTCCTTGCCGACCATAATAATCTCGGCAGTTCCCTCCTTGAGTACCTGGGCAGCTGCGATCAGCGTTCTCTTGTCCCTTGTCTCCGGCAGAACAATCGCCTGCTTGTCCTGTCTCGCCTTCTCCTTAATTGTGTCAATAAATGCCATGGAAATACTCTCCTCTCCTAAATATATATATTCCATATTCTCTCTCTCTTCAGCTACCTATATTATATACGATTTGTTTTTTGCAAACAAGATGCCCGACCATGTATTTGTGTACTTAAATAGGAACAATCGCCTGCAACTTTTTCACAAAATCCATGAAATTTTTTCTCTGTTTTCATCCTCCCGAAAACGTGTTACACTAACTCTATGACGCCAGGCTCGAAAGGCCAGGCACTCGGCTGTGCCCGCACACAGGCGGATGCAGGTCCTTTCCTTTTTACTTTGGAGGTACTGATGATGAAAATCACCGGCATTGTGGCTGAATATAATCCCTTTCACAACGGCCACCAATATCATATAGAAAAAACCCGGGAACTCACGGGCTGTGACTACATCATCGCTGTAATGAGCGGTGATTTCGTCCAGCGCGGCGCCCCGGCCATCGCCGACAAATATCTTCGCGCGCAGATGGCTCTCTCTTGCGGAGCGGATCTTGTTCTGGAGCTGCCTGTCTTCTTCGCTGTCGCCAGCGCAGAATTCTTCGCAACGGGAGCTGTCGCCCTTCTGGACGCCCTTGGCTGTGTGGATACACTCTCCTTCGGGGCTGAATCCGATGACCGGCAGCTCTTCTGGAAGGCGTCGGCCCTTCTTGCCAAGGAAGACGGTTCCTTCTCCCGCTCTCTAAGAGAAGCTCTAAAAGGCGGCAGTTCTTACCCCAAAGCCAGGCAGCAAGCCTTCCTGAACCTGCTTGAGTCCAATTCCCAAGAGAACCATTCACAGGAAACTGCCAAGCCGGAGCTTCTGCTGTCTTCCCCCAATAATATCCTGGGACTGGAGTATTGCAAGGCTCTGCGCATGCTTTCCAGCACAATCCGTCCGCTTCCTATCCTGCGCAGCGGCAGCGCCTACCATGACATCCAGTTAGAAGAAGGCCGCTGCGCCTCCGCCACCGGTATACGCAGACAGCTGACTTCTCAGGAATCGCTGTCCTCCATAGCCTCCCATGTCCCGTCCCCTGTCCTGTCTGTCCTGGAGCAAAATTGGGGCCGCTGCCTCCCGGTTATGGAGGAGGATTTCTCTCTCCCGGTGCATTTGCGCCTTCTGGAGGAGCAGGGCAATTATGAGGTCTACGCGGATTTTTCTGCCCCTCTTGCCCGCCGCGCCGGACATCTGCTCGTCCAGTATGATTCCCTTCCTTCTTTTATCGGGCAATTAAAAACCAAAAATTATACGTATACCCGCATCGCCAGAAGCCTCTTCCATCTGCTTCTCGGCATTACCCGGCAGGATGCCGCCCTGGCGCGAACGCTCACATCTTATGCGCCCTACGGGCGTATTCTTGGCTTTCGCCGCAGCGCCGCCCCTCTGCTGTCTCAAATTCGCAGAAACAGCCGCATCCCCCTTATCTCTAAGATGGCGGATGCCTCGAACCTCCTCTCCTCTTTCTATCCAACATCAGAGGCAGAAGCGGCCCTTCGTCTGTTGGAACTGGACGTGCACGCCAGCCGAATATATGAAGCAGTGATAACCAACAAGTTCCATCTAATTCAGAAAAATGAATATACGAGGGGGGTTCTGTGCATATAATTAAGATGATTTTCACGCGGCACGGAAGACGGCAGGCCGAACCATTACGTTTAACAAGCATTTTACCAAATCATGATAGATATTTTCCGCCTCTGTTAGTATGGTTATAGAATATAGAAGATTCGCAAATCTGAGCCGCGCCCTGCCCGCGTGGCAGCGGCAGCTCTTAAGTATCGCATCCATGGGATAGGGTCATGATTTGGACGCGGCGATCCTATCAGAGTAAAATTATGATTATTTAGAAAATATGGTGACTGTTATGAAGCATATCATTATCTGCGCAAGCCGGTACGGCAGCGCCAGGCGGTATGCCGAACGGCTTTCTGAACAGACTGGCATATCTGTCGCAGACTATCGCGAAGCGCCGTCTCTCACAGACAGCGCATGTATCATTTACTTTGGCAGTCTGTATGCGGGGGGCGTATTAGGGATGAAAAAGACGTTTCGGCATCTGACTTTGCGGCCTGAACAAAAACTAGTGATTGTTACGGTTGGCCTGGCTGATCCAAACATTCCGGAAAACCGGGAGAATATCCGGCATTCCCTGGAAAAGCAGCTTCCGGCCGATTTATACGAAGAGGCAGCTATTTTCCATCTGCGAGGAGCCATGGATTATCAAAAGCTCTCCCCAGCTCACCGGACGATGATGGCCCTGCTCTGCCGTTCCCTGAGAAGCAAGCCCTCCGAGGAATGGAGCGCAGAGGATCGCGCGCTTATGGAAACCTATGGGAAACAAGTGGATTTTGTAGATTTTGACTCGTTAAAGCCCATCCTAGAGAACATTCAGGAGGCGGGAACATGAAAGACGGCATGCTTACTCTTACGCACACTGACAGACAGCCTGTTTATCACCATTGGCTGTCTGTTTCTTCCAGTCAAAGGGGAAATACACAGACATGCCCGCTAAAGCGGGCATGTTCTGGTATAAAAGTTATTTTTCTTAGTGTGTCAACAGATATCTGCGCAATGCGCAGCGAAATTGATCCGATCAATGTTATCAATTCTTAAAACTGTGGATCGGCGCAGGAATTCTTCCTTCTCTTTTCACAAAGGCTTCGCAGCCGAAACGGTTCACCGGCATGATGGGGGCATACCCTAACAGCCCGCCAAATTCTACTGTCTCTCCCACGTCTTTTCCGATCACCGGAATGATACGCACAGCCGTCGTCTTCTGGTTAATCATGCCGATTGCCATCTCGTCGGCGATAATGCCTGCCAAAGTCTCCTTAGAAGTGCTGCCTGGCACAGCGATCATATCCAGTCCTACAGAGCACACGCAAGTCATTGCCTCTAGCTTCTCCAGCGTCAATGCCCCCGCAGTCACCGCGTCGATCATTCCCTGGTCTTCACTCACCGGGATAAAGGCTCCGCTCAAGCCCCCCACATAGGAGGAGGCCATAATGCCTCCCTTCTTCACCTGGTCGTTGAGCAGAGCAAGGGCTGCCGTCGTCCCAGGCGCTCCGGGCTGTTCCAGACCAATCTCTTTCAGGATATCCGCCACGCTGTCCCCAATTGCCGGGGTGGGCGCGAGAGACAAGTCTATAATTCCAAATGGAATCCCCAGCATCCGGCTGGCCTCCTTAGCCACCAGCTGGCCGACTCTTGTAATCTTGAAGGCGGTCTTCTTAATCGTCTCGCACAGAACTTCGAAGCTCTCTCCTCTTACTTTCTCAAGCGCTGTCTTGACAACACCCGGACCGCTGACTCCCACGTTAATGATTGCGTCCGCCTCTGTCACCCCATGGAAGGCTCCGGCCATAAATGGGTTGTCATCCGGCGCGTTGCAAAACACGACAAGCTTTGCGCAGCCAAGAGAATCCTTCTCCTTCGTCCTGTCTGCAGTCTGGAGTACAATCTCGCCCATGAGCCGTACCGCGTCCATATCAATCCCGCATTTCGTCGATCCCACATTGACAGAGCTGCATACTCTCTCTGTGCAGGCCAGCGCGTCTGGAATCGACCGGATCAGAAGTTCGTCTCCCGTGGTCATCCCCTTGGATACCAGCGCCGAATAGCCTCCAATAAAGTTCACCCCCACTGTCTTCGCGGCTCTATCCAGCGTCCTGGCGATCGTTACGAAGTCATCCGTCGTATGACAGGCCGCGCTGCCCACCAGGGCAATGGGTGTGACAGAAATCCTCTTGTTGACAATGGGAATGCCATATTTGCTCTCGATATGCTCCCCTGTCTTCACAAGATCTCTGGCTGTCTCTGTAATTTTCTTATAAATCTTCTCATTCAGTCTGTCCAAATCAGCATCTATACAATCCAGGAGGCTGATGCCCAGCGTAATTGTGCGGACGTCTAAATTCTCCTGTTCGATCATTTTATTGGTCTCGTTGACCTCAAACATATTAATCATTTGCTGCTTTCCTCTCCTTGCCGCCTTCTGCTTGTTTCATCTTCTGCTATCTTGGATCATCTCTGGGAAAGTGCCGCTCAAATCGGCAATTCCCTGGATGGCGCTCAGATTCTATGCATCATCTCGAAGATTTCTTCTCTCTGACACTTAATCTTCACCCCGATGCTCTCCCCAAGCTTGTCCAGATCTGCGGAGATATCTCCGAAAGGCTTGGAAGAGGCATTGGCATCCACGATCATCATCATATTAAAATAACCGGATACGATTGTCTGGGAAATATCCAGGATGTTGATGTTGTTGTCTGCCAAATAGGTACACACCTTCGCAATGATGCCGACGGTATCCTTCCCCACTACAGTAATAATTGTTTTTTTCATAAATTATGCTCCTTTTTTATTATAATGCCGCTTAAAATGCTACTGCGCGCGAAATGCAGTCTCTCTTGGCCACCTCGATCGGAAAATCATCCCCCGTGTATTTCACATCCCCCAGGGTAATCTCCAATTTGACCGTCTCATAAGCCAACTCCTCATAATTGTTCTCTTTGCTCAGATGCCCTAGAAAAATCGCCTTCATTTTATCGTGAAGCACCTGGCAGAGGAACTTTCCCGACAGCTCATTGGACAGATGCCCCTTCTCTCCTGCGATACGCTGTTTCAATGGATAAGGGTAACTTCCTACCTGCAGCATATGAATGTCATGATTGGCCTCTAACAATAATACATCCAAATCCTTCATATTGTCTACGATATAATCGTCGTATTTTCCCAAATCCGTCAAAATTCCAGCGGCCTTTCCCTGCCCTTCAATCCGGTAAGCTACCGGCTGGGCAGCGTCATGGGAAATATGTACCGGGCATATCTGTAAATCTCCCACTCCAAACGGCACGTCCTCCTGTATGATGTGAAAGAGCCCAGCGTCAATCGCTCCGAGGGAGGCCATCCCCTGCACTTCCCGAATGGTACCCTCCGTGGCATAGATGGGCAGTCCGTATTTTCTGGAAATTACCCCAAGGCCTTTGACATGGTCTGAGTGCTCATGGGTGAGCAGGATTCCATCGATATCTCCTCCCGCAAGTTCCAGTTCTCTTAGCCCGCTCTCTACTCTCTTGCCGCTGATCCCCACATCCACAATCAAATGGGTCTTGTCAGACCCTATGTAAATACAATTTCCGCTGCTGCCGCTTGCAATGCTGCACATTCTCATGTCTTTCTGCCCCTTTATTTCGCCTTTTGAAAGGCATTTTTCCGTTGTTCTGTTTTCATCATCTTCACTTTTATATCTTATGCACCTGTCTGGCGGCCAGCAGGTCATCTGCCTGCTTCTTCGTACATTCCAGACTGATTCCCGTGTCTATGACCTCCTGGCACCCGGCCCGGAATTCTTCCTCGGTTAACTGGCTGGCAAATATCTGATCTACCCGTTCATCTGAATAATTTCTTGTCTTCTTCAAACGGTCTCTGCGAATTTCTTCTGACGCGTAAATATACCACAATTCATCACAGATTTTGTCATATCCGCACTCTACCAGCAGGGCGGCTTCTATTGCCATCAGCCTTGTCCCACGGCTCCTTTCCGCCCTAATCTCTTCCATAATATATCTCTCCACCGCAGGGTGGATGATCTGGTTCATCCTGCCGATCAAGTCCTCACGGCCGAATACAAGATCCCCCAGTTTTTTCCGGTCTATCGCGCCATTGCTTCCGACGATCTCTCTCCCGAAGTCTTGGACAATCTGTCGGTAACACGCTTCCCCCGGCTCCATCAGGCGATGGGCCGCCAAATCTGCCTGAAGAATTCTGGCGCCATAGGCCTCCTCCATATATTGCAGCACCGTACTCTTGCCCGCGCCGACTCCCCCTGTAATTCCTAATACAAGCACTCTCTTTTCCTCGCCTTCCGGCTGCCTGCCGCAGTCTTATGATTTTTTACGTTTCTATTTTGCCTCGTACCAGTTCCTGCCCTCATGGAGATCAATTTCCAGAGATACCCGTAAATCCGCTGCCTGCTGCATTTCCTCCGTGAGAATGTTCTTGACTTGCTCTATCTCGCTCTCATGGGTCTCCACCAGAAGTTCGTCGTGTACCTGGAGGACAAGCCTGGACTTCATATTCCCCTTTTTCAGCCTTTCTCCAACACGGATCATCGCAATTTTGATAATATCCGCCGCAGTCCCCTGAATCGGTGAATTCATCGCGACTCTCTCTCCGAAGGAGCGCTGCATGAAGTTGCTGGATTTCAACTCCGGCACTGGCCTTCTTCTCCCGAACATGGTCGCGGCATATCCAAGCTCTTTTGCCTCTGATACCAGCCTGTCCAGGAATGCTTTTACCCCGGGATAGGTCTCAAAATATTTCGCGATATAGTCCGCCGCTTCTTTGGGCGTAATACTTAAGTCCTGGCTTAAGCCAAAGGAACTGATCCCATACACAATGCCGAAGTTGACCGCCTTCGCATTGCGCCTCTGCAAATCGGTCACTTCCTCGAAGGGCGTATGGAACACCTGGGAGGCCGTCAGCCTGTGGATATCCTGCGCTTCCTGGTAAGCTTGAATCAGCTTCTCATCCCCGGACATATGAGCCAGCACCCGAAGCTCTATCTGGGAATAATCAGCATCCAGGAACACATATCCCTCTTCTGGAATAAATACTTTGCGTATCAGTCTCCCCAGCTCTACCCGCACCGGGATATTTTGCAGATTTGGTTCTGTACTGCTGATCCGCCCTGTCGCGGTGATTGTCTGGTTGAATGTGCTGTGAATCCGGTTGTCTCTCCCGATATAAGCCGCCAGGCCATCGGCATAAGTGGATTTCAGCTTCGTAAGCTGCCGGTATTCTAATATGTCAGATACGATCGGGTATTCCGGCGCTAGTTTTTCCAATATATCTGCCGCCGTTGAGTAGCCGGTCTTCGTCTTCTTCCCATAGGGCATCTTCAGCTTCTCAAATAAAATCGTTCCTAGCTGCTTCGGGGAATTAATGTTGAATTCTTCCTCTGCCTGCCGGTATATCTCCTGCTCCAGCTGGGTGATGCGCACTCCGAGCTGTTCCCCATATACTTTCAGCGCTTCCGCCTCTACCCGGATTCCTGCCCTTTCCATATCATAGAGCGTGTAGATCAACGGCATTTCAATCTCCCGGAACAAGTTCTCCATGCCCTGTTCCGCCAGCATCTTCTCCTGCACCGGAGCGGCCGCGTACATGGTCTGAGCCGCATACCCCGCCCATCTGGCCGTCTCTTCTCGTCTCTCACAAATAGCCTGAGAAAGTCTTAGCTTCCCCAACAGTTCTTCCCTGGCAGGCACCAGTTCTTTGGCGTATTCTTTGGCCAGGTCGTCATAGGTATAATGATCTTTCAGCGGATTCAGCAAATAGGCCGCGATATGACAGTCAAACATCTGCTCGTGACTGCTTCCTGGAATTTTCGGCAGCTGCTCCTTCAGATCGCAAACCGCTATCTGCCGGCAGGCCCCGACGATCTGCGCAATACCCTCTTCCAGTCCGCTTTCTGTTATCCCCTCTCCTTCGGATGCTTCAGCAAACATCACCCAGGCTTCTCCTTCTCGGATACTGACAGCAGCTCCCAACAGCTTGTCTGCTTCTATCAGCAGCTGCAGGCCTGCCCGTGAAGCACCGGCGGCCTCTTGGAAAATTTTCTGAGCTTCCTCCTGTCTGGTTATCTCCTTTATCGCGCAGAATTCCTTGGGTTGCACCGCATCGGATTCAAACCTCTTCAGCAAATTTTTGAATTCCAGCTTCTTGAACAGTTCATACGCCTCCGGCGTATACAGATTGCCCATTCTCGCCTTCTCATAGTCGTATTCCAGGTCAAAATCCGTACATATCTTCGCCAGCTTCTTGCTCAGCACAGCCAGATCATAATGTTCCCGGAAAGCGTCTCTCGCTTTGTTAGGCTTGATCTCTTCTTCGTGGGCCTTGGCGTTCTCAATGGAGCCATAAGTTGTAATCAGCTTCGCCGCTGTTTTCTCTCCTACTCCAGGAAGTCCCGGAATATTGTCCGCCGTATCCCCCATCAGCGCTTTTAAATCCACAAACTGCAGCGGGGTGACCTGGTATTTTTCCAGCACATCCTTCGCATAATAATCTTCTATCTCCGTCCCGGTTCGTTTTGTCTTAGGGATACGTATCTTTACTTTGTCGGTGGCCAGCTGCAGCAAATCCCGGTCTCCAGAGATGACCGACACGCAGAGGCCGGCCTCTTCGCTCCTCTTGGACAGCATGCCGATGATATCATCGGCCTCATACCCTTCCTTGGATAATATCGGAATTCCCATCGCAGTCAAAACATCTTTCATCACCGGCACCTGCTCCCGCAGTTCTTCGGGCATGGCCTTTCTCGTCCCCTTATAGTCAGCGTACAGCTCATGGCGGAAGGTAGGCGCCTTCAGATCGAATGCCACTGCCAGATAATCCGGCTGTTCTTCCTCTAATATTCGGAACAAAATATTCAAAAATCCATAAACCGCATTCGTGTGCAGCCCATCGGAATTTGTCAGATCCGGAATTCCATAAAACGCCCTGTTCAAGATACTGTGCCCGTCTATTAATACTATTTTCCCTTCCATCTCCCAAATTCCTCCTGATCTTCTAATTCCCCTGCAATCTTTCTTCCGTCTCTCCGGTATGATCTGCTTCTTCTGCCGCCGCTATCTCTTCTATGGCTGCTGTTGTTTCTTCTGATTCTCTTATTTTTTCCTCATCTAATTCTTCTGTTATCTCTTCTTCTGATTGGCTGTCCTGTTCCTGCACGTCGTCTGCCTGTTCTTCCTGACCGATAAAAATTAGTCCGAGACGTCCCGTTATCAGGTAATTGATCTGTATCACCGCTGCCAGTATCGCCGCCGCTAATGCCGCTGCTGTCAGAACATTTCTTATTATCTGCAAAACTTTTGATTTATATAATTCCCGATGCTTGGCATCCAATTCTCTTACCAGCTTCAGAGTCGGATTCGCCGCTCCCCCATCGTCATCCAAGTAGTCAAGGGCCAGATGGATTGTATAGTAGATTTCCAGTTCCTCATAACAGGAAGGGCATTCCCTGACATGGTCAAGGAATGCCTGTAGTTCTCTCTCGTCAAGAGTATCCGCTATATATCCGTTAATCATCTGCTGGGCCTTCCGACAATCCAATTCCATATGCTTCTCCCGCTTATCCCTGTGCAAATCCTTCTCCCAGAAGGCGCCGCTAAGGTTCTGTCCATAGTGAGTATAGCATTAACGATCTACAAATTCAATCTTTTCCTTCCCCTCGGCCACCCTATGGCATTCTATTTTCATGGATTTATTCGGAACAGCATACTACATCGCCGAGCCGCTCAGATCGTTCATCTTGCAATGATCTGGAATTATATACGCCCCTCTTCTTCCAGATATTTCCAGAATGCGTCCAGTCCCTCCATAATATCTGCATAAGTCACTTCGAAATTGCCGGTATACCACGGATCCGCAATATCCCTGGGCTGCTTTGCGAAATCCAACAGCCGGCAGACCTTCCCCTCTGGATCTGAGCCTACGATACGAAGAATGTTGCGGATGTTCCATTTGTCCATTCCAATCAAATAATCGTATGCATGGTAATCCTTTTTCGTCATCTGTACAGCATACTTTCCCTCTGTGGAGATACCAAGCTGGCGCAGCTTGTTTCTTGTCCCACGGTGCACCGGATTTCCTATCTCCTCTGTGCTCGTTGCCGCAGATGCTATGTAGAACTCTCCTTCCATGTTTCTCTTTTTGACCATATCCTTCATCAGAAATTCTGCCATGGGGGAACGGCAAATGTTGCCGTGGCAAACAAAAAGTATTCTAATCATCTATCTAAAACTCCTTGAAAATACTGTATTTCCTTGATTTATCGGTACTTTCCTTGCTTCTTTATTTCCTCTTGTCCGTGGCATATCGTAGCATAAATTCGCACATCTTTTCCCTCAAAAGTAGTAAAAAAAGTAGTAAATTAAGGGCTGTTTCCCCATTTTACTACTCGGCATTTACTACCCTTTTCAGTTCCTCTTTTGCGTCGTCGTAACCTATGTGCGTATAAGT